>DVJP01000085.1 GCA_018716725.1 Candidatus Merdivicinus excrementipullorum
CAGCTGGGCTTCGCCGACAAGATGACCCACATCTCCACCGGCGGCGGCGCTTCCCTGGAATACCTGGAAGGCAAGGAACTTCCCGGCATCACCTGCATCAACAACAAATAATTTTCGCCGCACAGGGGTTCAGATTTCTGGACCCCTGTATTGGCATTGTCTATGAATTTGGAGGAAATTGACATGAACAAAGCTCTGCGCAAAGCCGTTATTGCCGGCAACTGGAAAATGAACAAGACCCGCCCCGAAGCCAAGGAACTGGTAGAGGCTATTAAGCCTCTGGTTGCCGACGCCGGCTGCGAAGTAGTCGCCTGCGTGCCCTTCACCAACCTGGAAACCGTTCTGGAAGCGGTTAAAGGCTCCAACATCAAAGTGGGCGCGGAAAACTGCCACTTTGAGAAATCCGGCGCTTTCACCGGCGAGATTTCCGCGGATATGCTGGCGGAAATGGGCGTGGAATACGTTATCATCGGCCACTCTGAGCGCCGCCAGTACTTCGGTGAAACCGATGAAACTGTCAACAAACGCACCCGCGCCGCCCTGGCCGCCGGCCTGAAGGTGATCCTCTGTGTGGGCGAAATGCTGGCCGACCGGGAAAACGGCATCACCGACGAGCTGGTTGCCATGCAGACCAAGATCGCCCTGAAGGACGTTACTGCTGAGGAACTGAAAAACGTTATCATTGCTTACGAACCCGTCTGGGCGATCGGCACCGGCAAAACCGCTACCGCCGAGCAGGCCAACGAGGTTTGCGCTGTAATCCGCGCCACCATCGAAAAACTCTACGGCAAAGAAGCGGCCGACGGCATCACCATCCAGTACGGCGGCTCCATGAACGCCAAAAACGCCGCGGAACTGGTTGCCCAGCCTGACGTGGACGGCGGCCTTATCGGCGGCGCTTCCCTGAAAGCTCCCGATTTCGCGGCCATCGTCGAAGCTGCCACCAGAGGCTAATCCCTGATTTCACAGAAAGGAAATCTCCATGAAAAAACCTGTTGCTTTGATTATTATGGACGGCTTTGGCTGCAATCCTGACAAAAAGGGCAACGCCATTGCCGAAGCCAATACCCCCAACCTGGACAAGCTCTTTGCCCAGTGCCCCCACACCCAGATCGGCGCCAGCGGCTTAGACGTTGGCCTGCCCGACGGCCAGATGGGCAACTCCGAGGTGGGCCACACCAATATCGGCGCCGGCCGGGTGGTTTACCAGATGCTGGTGAAAATCTCCAAGGACATCAAAGACGGCGCTATCCGCAAAAACCCCGCCATTGTTGGCGCAATGGACAACTGCGTCAAGAACAATAAGGCCCTGCACCTCATCGGTTTGCTGTCCGATGGCGGCGTGCACAGCCACATCGAGCATTTGATCGGCCTTATTGAAATGGCTAAGGCTTCCGGCGTGGAAAAGGTGTATGTCCATGCCCTGCTGGACGGCCGCGACGTGCCCCCCACCTCCGGCGCCGACTACATGCAGCAGCTGGTGGACGAGATGGAAAAAATCGGCGTGGGCAAAGTTGCCACCGTTATGGGCCGGTTCTATGCCATGGACCGTGACAACGCCTGGGACCGTGTGGAAAAAGCTTATGCCGCCATGGTTTACGGCGAAGGCGTGGAGGGCTGCTGCCCTGTGGGCGCCATCAAGAAATCCTATGAGGAAGGCGTCACCGACGAGTTCATGGTCCCCACTGTTCTGGACAAGGACGGCATGATTGCCGAGGGCGATTCCGTTATCTTCTTCAACTTCCGCCCCGACCGTGCCCGCCAGATCACCCGTTCCTTTGTGGACCCGGATTTCACCGGCTTTGAACGGAAAAAAGGCTTCTTTAAGCTCCACTATGTCTGCATGGCCCAGTATGATGCCACCATGCCCAATGTGGAAGTGGCCTACCCGCCCGAATCCTTGACCATGACCATGGGCGAGTATATCAGCAAGCAGGGCCTGACCCAGCTGCGGATTGCTGAAACCCAGAAATACGCCCACGTCACCTTCTTCTACAACGGCGGCGAGGAAAAGACCTTCGAGGGCGAGGACCGCATCCTCATCAAGTCCCCCGATGTGGAAACCTTCGACATGAAGCCGGAAATGAGCGCTTACGAAGTCACCGACGCAGTGGTGAAAGCCATCGAGGAGGATAAATACAACATGATTATCCTCAACTACGCCAACTGCGACATGGTTGGCCACACCGGCATTGAAGCCGCCGCCATTAAAGCTGTGGAGGCTGTGGATACCTGCGTGGGACGGACTGTGGACGCTGTCCTTAAGGCTGGCGGTGTGGCGCTGATTACCGCCGACCACGGCAACGCCGAGAAGATGCTGGAAGCGGACGGGGTTTCCCCCTTCACCGCCCACACCACCAACCCGGTTCCCCTGATTGTGGCCGGATACCCCTGCCAGCTTAAAGAGGGCGGCCGCCTGGCGGACCTTTCTCCCACCATGCTGGACATTATGGGCCTGGAAAAACCCGCCGAAATGGACGGCCAGAGCCTGATTGTACACTAAGCTATCCTGATAAAACGAAGGACGCCCGTAAAGGGCGTCCTTTTGCTTGTTGAAAAACGGATAAAAAATGGTAGGGGACGGCGGTCTCCACGTCCCCTTGAATTACTCCACCAAAATTGGGCAGTTGTTGGTCAGGGAATAGAGGATGCACTCCTTAATGCCCTTGGGGAACAGGGGAGCGAGGGCCTTCCGGTATAGGGAAAGCTGGGTAGAGTACCGCTCCTTCAGCTCCTCCGGAGAGGCGTAGTCGGTTTTGTAATCTAATAGAACTCCGGCCCCGTCCTCCTCAAAAAGGCAGTCGGCAACGCCCTGGATCAGTATGGCCGCGTCGCCGTCATAGCCCGCCCGGGAAGCAGGTACCGTGTCGAAAAAGCGGTACTCCCGCCAAACTTTGTCCGCCGCCAGAATCCGGGCCATGGTTTCCGAGCGGAACAACTGCCCAAAGGCGGTGAGGGAGATGGACTCCGCTTCCTCAGGCGTCAGATACTTCGCCTCCGTCAGCCGCCGCAGTTCCGCCGCCGGGTCGTCCCGGGCGGCGGCGTAATCGGCAAACTGCAAAGCCTTGTGGAAAATAATGCCCTTTTGGGCGGCGGAAAAGCCGGAGGGGCTGCAAAAGGACGGCTCCGGCAGGAGCAGATGCCCGCCTTCCTCCTCTTCCCGCCGGACAATATCCGTGACTGCCAGCTTGGAGGGGATTTTGGTCCGTTCCCATTCCGGGTACTGCCAGCCGCACTGGGCCGCCAGCTTTTCCACCAAATCCGGGTTCGGGGGAGGGGCGGGAAGCTCCGGTTCCACGAATTCCCCTTCCCCCTCCGTCAGAATGTGTTCCGTCAGTTCCAGCCGGAAAGGCTCGTCCCGGACTTCCGCGTCAATGCCGTATAAATCCCGCACCGGGGCAAAATCCGGGTGGCGCAGCAGCGCGGCCAGCAGCCATTGGCTCCAGCTCCCCATCCGCAGGACGGAGCCAGGCTCCAAAGGGGCTGTCCCCTGGAGCATTGCCGCCAGGGACTGCAAGGTTTTCCCCAGATTCCTCTCGGAAATGTTGAGAACTAAAAGCTCTCTGGCCCGGGTCATGGCCACATACAAAAGCCGGATTTCCTCCGCCGCCGTGTCCGCCTGTTCTTTCAGCCGCACCGCGGCCCAGGGAATGGTTGGGTACTTTTGCAGGGTGTGCCGGTCCACCACTTCCAGGCCGTAACCCATGGCCGGATGGTAAATGGCCGGGCGTTTTAAATCCGCAAGGTTGAAGGCTTTGGAACAGTTGGCCAGGATGACGATGGGGAATTCCAGCCCCTTGGATTTGTGAACGCTCATAATCCGAACGGAACCGGATTCGCTGGACAGAGGGTTTGCCACCTGGAAATCCTCCTTCCGTTCCATGACCCGCCGGATGTAATCTACAAAGCCGGACAGCTCTCCCCGGCCGGACTTTTCATACTCCCCGGCGTATTGGAGCAGGAGCTTTAAGTTGGCCTCCCGCCCGGCGGCGGAACCGGCCATGATTTCCAGGAAATCCGTGGAATCATAGATGTATTGAATCAAGGCCCGCACCCGTTTCACCGCCGCTTTTTCCCGCAGATTTTGCAAAAGGGAGAGGAAGGCCGCCGCCTGGGGATTTCTGGGGGCTTCCAGCAAAAGGGCGGGGTAGAGCCGTTCGTCCGGATGATCTAAGCGAAGCTGCGCCAGCTGGCCGCAGCGGAACCCGCCTAAAGGGGACAGGAGCACCGCCGCCAGGGGGATGTCCTGGAGAGGGTTGTCCAGTGCCTGCAAAAGGCTAATCATGGACAGCACTTCCCGGGAGGTAAAATACCCTTCCGCCGAGCTGACCTGGGCGTCTATGCCTTCCGCCTGCAAAGCCTCGCAGAAGAGGGATTCCGTCCCCTTTAAGCTACGCAGCAGGATGGCCACGTCCGAAGGGCGGCAGGGGCGGAGCTGGCCGTTTTCGGCAACCGGGTATCCTTCCCGCAGAAGGGAGGCAATCTGCCGGGCAGTGTACCGGGCCTCGGTGATGACCCGGGAATCCTCCGTGTCCGCCGTTTTCATGTCCAAAAGCTGGACCTTGAGACAGCCGCCGGGCCTTTCCGGGTAAACGGCCCCGGCGTGGACCGCTTCCGATGCACCGTAGAAAACGCCCCCCGCCTCTTCGCTCATAATCTGGGAAAAGACGCAGTTGACGGCGTCCAGCACCCCTTCCCGGCTGCGGAAGTTCCGGGACAGCCGCAAAAGGGCGGGGAAATCCCCTTCCTCAGAAAAGCGGGCCTGCTTTTCGGCAAACACCGTAGGGTCGGCGCTGCGGAACCGGTAAATGCTCTGCTTTAAATCCCCCACGTAAAAGAGGTTTTCCCCATTTCGGGAAATGGCCTTGAAAATCTCGTCCTGCAAGCGGTTGGTGTCCTGATACTCGTCCAACAGGATTTCTTCGTAGTTTTTGGAAAGATTTTGGGCAAATTCCGTGGGACTCCCGTCCTCCGCCACGCAGAGCCTGAAGGCCAGGGCGGAAAAGTCCGGGAAATCCGCCAAAGAGGCTTCCTCCTTGGCGGCGGCGTATTCTTCCGCAAAGGCCCGGCAAAGCTGGAATACCCCACGGATTACCGGCAAAAGCTTTGCCTTATCCTGGGCAAATTCCCCGGCCGTGCTGGGCAGGCACTCTCCGGCCTTGTCCCACAGGTCTTTGCAGAGGTTCCGCAGAAGCTGGACCTTTGTTTTTCCTTCCTCGTCCGTCCCCTTTGGGGCCCGGCCAATGGGGCCAAGCTTATTTTGCGCCAGGAAATGGCAGAGGGCGTCCCAGGAGCCTTTGACGGCCAGCTCATGGGCAGCGGAAAACAGGGCCTCGTCCGCCTGGATGGCGTTCCCGTAGCCTTTGAGCAGGTTGTCGTCCCACTGAAGCAGGCCGGAAATCTGCCGGTTGATGCGCAAGGCGTCCCGGAACAGGGAAGCGGCCTGGGCTAAGAGCCGCCGCCCCCAGGGGGATTCCTCCGGGGAAGCGTCATCCCCGTAAGCGGCGTCCTGAGCCGCAAACCAGCGTTCCGGGCGGGGCAGGGAACGGGTCTTGTCGTAAAGGCGCAGGGCTTCCTCGGAAAGGGCGCGGTCGTCCCGTTCCCCGAAATATTCCGCCGCCGCTAAAAATTCCGGCGTCCCTTGGGCGTAGCACCGTTCCAGAGCCGTGTCCATGGCCCCGGCCCGCAGGTCGGAAAGCTCCGAGTCCTCCCCAATGCGCAGGCTGGGGGAAACGCCCAGCCGCTCAAAATTTTCCCGCACCAGGCTGGAAAAAAAGGCGTCGATGGTGCAGATTTTGGCCTTTTGGAGCAGTAAAAGCTGGCGTTCCAGGAAAGAATCCCCGGGATTTTCCGCCAAAAGCTCCCGCAGCCGCAAATCCACCCGGCTTCGCATTTCCGCCGCCGCGGCGTTGGTAAAGGTGGCCACCAGCAGCTTGTCCGCCGGGACGGGGTGCTCCGGATCCGTAATCCGGGTGATAATCCGTTCCACCAAAACGGCGGTTTTGCCGCTGCCTGCCGCCGCCGACACTAAGATGCCGCCGCCGGTCAGGTGCATGGCTTTTTGCTGTTCAGCTGTCCATTCCCGAGCCATCTTCTATCCCTCCATTCTCAAAGTCCCGCCGGATGCGGGCAATATCGTCTAGTCCCGCTTTCCGGACCTCCCGGCAGGCGTCCGCGTCCTCATGGCCGCATACCGCCCGGAATTCGCAGTATTCGCAGGGGAGCCTCCCATCCTCCGAAATGGGGTCCGGGGCGATTTCCCCGGCTAAGAGGCTCCCTTCCATGGACTCAATAAGCCGCAGGGCGTACCATTCCAGGTTCTCAAAGTCCCCAAGGCTTGCCAGGTATTTTTCCCCGGTCAATTTGTTTTTCCCCATAGCAACCGGCAGAAACCGGCCCTTTAAATCCTTTTCCATGGCCCAAAGCACTGTCTGGTCGTTGAGCAGCAGGCCGTTCATGACAAACCCGCTTTCCAAAGCCTCCCGCTGTTCCGTTTCGTCTGTGTGGCGGCCCAGCTTCGGCTCTAAAGGCCGGGCGGGCATGTAGAGGATCCCCGCAGGCTCCGCCTTGGAGAAGGCCCCTTTCCCTCCCCGCCAGATGGAAAAGAGGTACAGGAGCATTTGCAGGTTTAAGCCCTCCGCCACGCTGGAAACGGAAAATTCCTTCCGGCCGGTTTTGTAGTCCACTACCCGGACATATTTTCCGTTTTCCTTGGTAAGCAAGTCAATGCGGTCGATTTTCCCCGTCAGGGTAATGGACGCGCCGGGAACTTCTACGGTAATGGGGGAAATCCGCCCGCCGGGTACAATGGGCTCTTCCAACCCGGCGATGACAAATTCCGTCTGGGCAAATTCCGCCCGCAAAGCCAGCAGCACCCGCAAAGCGCTTTCCTCCATCCGGCGGTACAGGTATAAAAACCGCCGGGTCTGCTGTTCCCCGCCCAGAGTCTCCTCCAGATACTGGCCCAAAAGCTCCGCCACCAGGGTTTCCAGCTCTTTTTCCGGCAGGGTGAAGAAATCCCCCCGGGACAGGGCCTTTTCCAGCAGGAAGTGGAGGATGCTCCCCCGGGAAAGGGGATCCAGCTGGGCTTTGGAGCGGGAACGCAGCCTCAAACCGTAGCGGCAGAAATACCGGAACCGGCACTGGTAAAACTGCTCCACCTGGGAGGGGGAAATGGCCCGCTGGCCGCCGAACATCCGGCGGGCCAGGGAAAGGTCGTCCATCTGGAACCGGCCTCCCTGGCGGGCTTCCTCCAAAAAGCGGTAGCGGGGGCCGTATTCCGGGTCACGGCTCAAATATTCCCGGACGGAGGAGGAAAAGACGCTGTTATCCCCGCTGCGGCGCACCGCCTGCAAAAAGGCGGCCCGGGGGGTTACGCAGTAAAATTCCGGCGTGAAATGGCCGGGCATCCAAACCGGGCTTTTGGGGAAAATGGCCCGGAATCCGGACACAATGGCGGAGGGGTATTTTTCCTCCCCCTTTAAGTTCCCCAAAGAGTAGGCGATGGTCAGCTTTTCCGTGGGGGCCGCCAGGGCCTGCCAGGCCACAAAGCGTTCCCCTAAGAGCTTTTCATCGGCTGTGCCGGATAAGGGCAGCCCCAGCCGGACCAGCTCCTCCCGTTCCGGGTCGGTGAAGATCCCGCCGGAGGAGGGCAGCAGAGGGAATTCCCGGTCGTTGGCCCCTAAAATCAGAACCGCCTTTTTCCCGGTGAGCCGCACCCGTTCGGCGCTGCCCACCAGCACGCTGTCCAAGGTCTGAGGAATCCGGCCCAGGTCGTACCCGACGGCGCACACCGAAAACAGGGAGGAAAATTCCCGCAGATCCATCTGCTCCTCCCCCAGCACCTTGTCCATGGTGGAGAGGATGTCCATTAACACCTCCCAGCTGCGGCGCAGATCGTCGGCGTCCTTCTGGCGGTTCTCTTTTTGCAGGGAAAGGATTTTCCCCGCCGTTTTGGCCGGCAGGTCCATCTGCTCCAAAACCCGGTACAAAGCCCGGGGCCAGGAGTGCTCCCGTTCATAAGCCCCAAAGAAGGCGGAAAGCCAGCTGATAAGAAGCTTCCGCACCGATTCCGCCCCAGAGAGTTCTTCCTCCTCTTTGGGGGTCATGGGGTTGGGGGAAAAACCGGAAGGGTTGCGGGCAAAAGGTTCCGCAAACTGCCCCCTGTCAATGTTCCAGACATATGTATAGCTTTCAAAGGCCGCGGCGTCCTCCAGGGGGAACTCCAAAACGCCGCATTTGAGAAGGGCCAGCAGCTCCTCCCGGGAGTTCCCGGAAGCGGCCGCCCGAATCAGGTGGGTGCAGAACCGGAACAGGGGCAGGATGTCCACGCTTTCCACCCGGTCCATGGTGTAGGGGATGCCGTACCGCTCAAAGGCCGCTTCCAAAAGGGGCGCGTATTTGTCCATATCCCGCACCAGCACGGCCATTTCCTCAAAGGCATAGCCGTTTTCCCGGGCATAGTGGAGGATGCGGGCGGCGGCAAACTCCGCTTCGTCAAATTCATGGAACAGCCCGGCGCATTCCACCGCGTCGTTTTCCCCTGGAAAAGGGACGGGGCCGGTGCGGAGGATTTCCCCTGCAAAATGCCTCAGGGCGCCGGAGGCAAAGCCATGCGCTTCCCGCAAAACAATGGGCTTGGGGACGGATTCCCCCGCCTGATAGGCCAGGGAGCGCAGGCGCTTTTCCGTTTCCCGGGGGACAAAAAACCGGCTGTCCTCCCCGCCGATAGGCAGGGTGACCGTCACCTCCGCCCCCTGGGACAGCATCAGGCCGATGAGCCGTTCCTGCACCGCCGTAAAGCTCTGGTATCCGTCGAAAAACACCTTTTTCCCGGCAAACCACCGGTGCTCGGCACAGAGGGCCGCCGCCCGGCTCAAGTCGTCCAGCTCGTCCAGATAGCGCAGAGACAGAACCCCCTCGTAAACCGCCCACAAAAGGGAGATGTCCGACAGCTTGTTGTGTAAATCGCCAGCCGGCAGGGCCGCCGACGCCTTGTCAAGCTCCTCCCCGGAAAGCCCGGCCCGCTTCAGTTCCGCCACAGCCTCCACCATTTTTTGGGGGAAATCCGGCCGGGCCGCCAGCCGCCCGTAGGTCTCCAGCTGGGAAGCGCACTGCCGCAGGGCCAGCTTCATGGACAAAAGCTTTGCCGTATCCGCGGCGTATTCCCCGGCTAATCCCCCGAATTCCCGGAAAATATTCTCCGAAAACCGCTGGAAGCTCACCACCTGCACCCGGCCCGCCATGGAAAGCCCCAAAGCCTCCACATATGCCCGTTCCGTTTCAAAGGAAAACTGTTCCGGCACAAAAAGCAGGAGGGTATTTTCCCCCTCCTGCCTGGCAAGCCGCAGCAGTTCCGTCTGTACCCAGGTGGATTTTCCCGTTTTCGCGCCGCCTTCGATAATCCGCAGCATCTGTCCTACCGCCTTTCTGTCAGTCGTTTAAAGAACCCAGCCAATTCCCGATTTTTCCCGCCAGCTCCACAATGAAGAACCGCACCTCGTATTTCGGCTCCGATTCCAAAACCTGCCGTTCCCCTTCCGTGAAATTTTCTTCCAGTTTCTCCTGCGTTTTCTCCGCCGCCGAAATGCACAGGGGCGGGTAGAGGACGCACCACCAGTTGCGGCCTGCCCCTTCCCCCAGAACCACCTGCAGGGAATCGTACCACCCGGCGGGCATGGTGAAGCCGTCGTACACCCGGGTGTCAAAAAACTGCCGGGTGACCTTGGCGGTGACGGGGTAGGAAAAGCCTTCCTCCGCCAATACTTCCTTGGCAATCTGCTCCACCTTGTCCGTGTTTTCCGCCGCCTTTTCCTGGGCCGAGGACTTGTCCCCCACGGTGTTGAAAAGCTCCCCGCTTTCCAGGAGAATCCGGTCCCGGACTTTCAGCTTCACCGCCTGGTCCTCCTCCGAATTGGAGTTTGCCAAAATGTGGAGCCGGAGGACGTCCTCCTGAATCTCCCGGCACTCCTTCTGAAAGAGGGAAAGGCTGTCAAAGGCAATCATTAGGAGAAATGTGAGGGTGATGGTGAGAATCCAGAATTTTTCGCTGTGCTTTGTCATGTACGGTTCCGTCCCTTCTTATGTTCTGGTAAGAATATGGACGGATTTTTCCGGTTTATTCCATGGAGAGAATTTCGATTCCCTGTTTTACCGGCTCCGCGGCAAAGGCCCAAAGGCCCGGCTGGGAAATTTGGGCCGCGCAGGCTTTTGCATGCTCCAAATCCGGGAACACCCCGTAAACCGCCGAACCGCTGCCGGTCATCCGGGCGGCCAGTGCGCCGCGTTCCAGAAGCAGCTGCCGCAGAACCTCGATTTCATCCAAATGCCCGGAAGCCTGCTCCAGGACATTGGCCATGTTGAGGGCAAGGTTTTGGAGGTTCCCTTCCGCCAAATCCCGGACAAGCGTTTCTGTGTCCGGATGGTTCGGGCAGGGGTTTCGGTCGTAGGCCCGGTAGGCTTCCACCGTGGAAATGCCCCAGGAGGGCTTCAAAACGGCGAAGGTCCCGCCTTTCATGGGGGCAAGAGGGGTGACCAGGTCGCCGATGCCTTCAACTAAAGCCGTGCCCCCCACAATGCAGTAGGGCACGTCCGCCCCGATGGTTTCCCCGATTTTCTGAAGAGTTTGGGTGGAAAGCCCGGCCTGATATAAGGCGTTCAGGCCCACCAAAACGCCGGCCGCGTCGGCGCTGCCGCCCCCCATTCCCGCCTGGGAGGGGATGGATTTCTCTAAGGTCATGGAAACGCCTCCGGCAATCCCGGTATGGGCAAAAAAAGCCGCCGCCGCTTTCCAGGCAAGGTTTTGGGGCGTAGCCAGCTCCGCCGCCTGCAAGGAGATTTCCGGGGCTTTTTGCAGGGCGAGGGTGTCGTAAACGCTCACCGACTGCATCACCATCCGCAGAAGGTGGTAGCCGTCGGGCCGGGTGCCGGTGATGTCCAGGGTGAAATTTAATTTTGCGGCGGCCCGCAGGGTAATCTGGTTCATAAAATTTGTTTCCTTTCTGCCAGGGCTTCGGCGGACAGGTTATAAATCCTTCCGATAACCGATATGATGATAACCGGGAATTTCAAAAAAATCTTCAAATACAGTAAAAATGGAATACCCGTGCTTTTCATAAAAACGCGGGTTGGAAAAGCCGGAAGTCCAGGTGTAAATATGTTCAATTCCCATGGATTGAAGCTGCTTTTCCATTTGGGCAAGCAGGCGGGAACCTAGTCCCTTCCCCCGGTGATCTTCCCGCACCCAAAGGTCCGACAAATAAAACCACCGATGGTTGGTAAGGCCGGATACAAATCCAATGACCATCCCATTTTCCTCCGCCAGATACTGCAAACGCCGGCTTTTGGCGTCCGGAACGCCGTCCCGCTTTTCAATGGACTCAAAATCCCGGTAAATTTCCTGTAATTCTTCCGGCGTAATTTCCCGGTCGCTGAATGTCATTTCTGATCCTCCTTGGCTTAATAAAGCAGCGTCGTGGGCAGGAAAAAGAGGTAGGGCGCGGTGAAAACCGCCATGGATAGGGCCAGTTTCTTTTTCTGGGACAAATCCAGGGTGGTCTTATTAAAGCAGAATTTCAAATTGAAAAGGTAAATGAAGAATCCCGCCAACGCCACAAAAAAGGCTGTCCACAAAAACCCGCCTACGGTTTCAAAGGGGTTCATGACCACCGCGTTCCCAATGTGCTCCATGAACCATTCCCCAAAGGTCCCCGGCAGATAGTCGCCGCCGATTCCCGCCAAGAACATTCCCGCCGCCCCAATCAAATCGGCGGCAAAGCCCAAAATCCAGGTTTTGAGGACAGCGGATTTCAAATTTTTTCCGATATCCGGCATTTTGCAGAACTTCATAGTGAGGAACAGCGCCAGCAGGTCGATGACAAAGTTGGCGGGGATGACCACAATCCAGCTGGCCGGCAGAATCAGCAGGAACCAAACAGGGAACACGACGTTATAAAGCTTTGTTTCTCGTTTCATGGAGAGCCCTCCTTTACAGATGAAAATATTCCGCAATCATCCGGGCGGCGTCGGCGGCCGGGAGGTTGGTGTTGTCAATTTTCAGGTAGTTTGGGAAGGGGATTTCCCCCTCCAGGCTGACGCAGCGGTAATGGGCGTCGTCGTTAATCAGCCGCTGGTTGGATTGTTCAATGTCCCGTTTGGACGCCTTGTGCTTTAACCGGTTTTCCGTGGCGTTGCGGGCCAGGCGCACCTCCTGAGGGGCCACCAGCTCCACATAGTAGATTTCGGCTCCATGATCTTCAAAAAGGCCCGAAACCCGTTTCACATATTCCCAGTCCGAGGGCATATCGAAGGCCCACATAAACGTGTGGATCATGCCGTACTGGTTCGAGGCGGCAAACTCCTCAAAAACCACGTCCTTCAGCCGGGAAATGGCACTGCCGTTAAACTGGCCGAAGATTTCCAGCACGGGTTCGATCATCATGTGGTTGTGGAAAAGCCGGAGATCCGTAATTTTCGTCAGCTCCTGGCCCACTGTCATTTTGCCTACGGCGCTGTCGCCGATTATCCAAACCAGTTTCATAACATGTTCCTCCTTAGAGAAGATGGGGGAATTTTGCCTGTAAAAAATCTTGATAATTCGGATATTTTGCCGCGTTTTGATATTCCTTTTTTACCATGTCCCCAATCCAGCGGAGCTTTTCCGGGGAGTGGCTCTGGTACCGCCGCAAAAGGACAAGCCCCTCCTTCTCCGCCTGCAAAATGGCTTCATAAGCGTCGGGCACAAATTCCCGTCCGGCGACTTTTACCGGCGTTTCGCTGACAAAGGCCCCGGGAATCCCTTCAAAAGGGGTACAGTCCCCGGACTCCGCCCTGTAAATCCAGCCGGGAATCCCGGCGAAGGTGTCGGCAAAGGCCTCCGGGTAATATTCCTCCAGCACCGGCAGCCCCTCCGGCGAAAAGCCGTAGGAAGCGAATTTATAAAAAGGCCCCTCATGGGGAAACCCCGTGCGCTTGCAGTGGCGTTCCACCGGGTTGCTGAGATAGACCAAAACGCTTTCCCGCCGGTCGGAGAGGTAAACCAAGGGTTTTCCGTGGTTGGAAACATGGGGCGTCAGTTCTGTTAGATTTGGGACAGGGGAGGCGTGGTAGAGCAGTTTCATAAAAGGCTCCTTTCCCGGCCAGAAGGAAGGTGGGCGGCGCACATTATTTTTACATCCAGCACAAACTGCACCGCTTCCCAAAGCGTCCCAACCACCGCCGCTCCGGTCCTTTGCAGCCGTTCCCGGGATTGGTGGCCGCAGGCAAGGAGGACGCACCGGCAGCCCAGCTTTTTGGCCGTTTGGGCGTCGTGGTCCGTGTCCCCAATGAGGACGCAGTCCTCTGGAGGGATACCCTCCTCCCGCAGCCATTGAAGGCCCCGCTCCGTCTTGCCAACAGCGTAGCCGTCCTTCTGGCCAATGACGTGGGAAAAGTACCCCTCTATGCTAAATTTTTTCAGCTGGCTTTCCAAAAGCCCCTGTTCCGAGACGGAGAGGATGTTCTGCCTGAATCCCGCCTGCCGGAAGGCCTCTAGGGCCTCTTTCGCCCCTTCCGCCAGGCCGCAGTTTTGGCTTTCTATGGGGTAAAGGGCGATGTAGTCGGCGGCCATGCTCTCGAAGTTTTCGGAAGAAAAATCCAGCCCCGCCGCCCGGTAGTAATTTTCCACGGGGAATTGGAAAATCTCCCGGTAGTGGTCTAAATCCCGCAAAGGCGGCTTTCCACGCTTTGCAAGCATCCGGTTTAGGATGGCGGGGCCGGTGGAAACGTCGTCAAAGAGGGTGCCGTTCCAATCCCAGATAATTTCCATTACAGTTTCTCCAAAATCCGGCTCCGTTTCACCGAAATGGCGTGAACCGGGCACATTTCATGACAGCAGTAGCATTTGATGCAGTTTTGCCGGTTGATGACCGCCTTGCGGTTCACCACCGAAATGGTGTGGGGCGGGCAGCTTTCGGCGCATTTGCCGCAGCCGATGCAGATTTTTTCATTGATCACCGGCCGGGGGGTGAAGAACCGGTCGATGACAGGCTTGGCAATCCCCCGGAGAGGCTTGGGGATGTTGGACTGGAAATCCACCGTCCGGCTTTTGGGCATTTTAAAGTCGCGGAAAACCGGCGGTTCGCTGCCAATCTGGGGGACCTGGTTATAATCTGCCGGGCAAAGGCCCCGTTTCACCGCGTTCCGAATGGTGGCGATGGTTTCCGGCTCCCTGCCTATGACGTGGGAGAGGACCATGTCCAGCTGGTAGGGGTCGTCCGCCGCCAGCAGAAGCCCGGTTTCCCGCAGATCCCCGGAAGAGGGGCCGTCCCCTTCCATGGACACAATGGCGTCCACAAAGGTAAGGCCGGGCTTTACCGTTTGGCACAAGTCTAAGAGCATATTGCAGAAATCGTCCTCTTTGGGGTAACGCCAGTGGAATTCCGGCTTGGTCAGCCCCGGAATGCAGCCGAACAGGTTCTTGACGCCGCCGGAAAGGCCGGTCATGCAGTGGGATTTGAGCTTGGCGATGGAAATGACAAAATCTGCCTGGGCCACCGGGTTAATCAGGTCAAAGGCCCTGCACATGACGCCCTCCGGCTGAGGGCAGTGGGTGGTTCCCAGGTCAAAATTCAGCGCCGCCCCGGTTTCCTTGGCAACCTCCTCCATGCCGGAGGCCTGGTAAATGCCGGTGAGGGCGGCTTTGGTGTAAACGCCGCCGGGACTGTCGGCGATGGTGATGTTCTCCACCCCCAAAGCCTGCAAATGGCGGATTACCGCCCGGACTACGGCGGGATGGGTGGTAGTGCCTTCCTCCGGGCGGCGTTTCATCAGCAGATTGGGTTTTATGCAGACCCGCCAGCTGGGGTCGATTTTTTCGTCCATCCGCAAAAGTGCAAACAGGCGGTCCACCGCCTGCTGCACAAGTTTCGGGTCATATTTGGAAACAAATTGGTTGGCAACCAAAAAACGTCCTCCTTTTCGGTTCGGTTACGGGCGGGGCAGCTCGTCCAAAAATTCTTTGATCCGGCCCAAAGCCGTGGTCAAATGCTGGACGGAGTAAGAGTAGGACACCCGAATAAAGCCCTCGCCGCTGTCGCCGAAGGCGTTTCCGGGGACAACGGCCACCTTTTTGCCATAGAGGAGCTTTTCGCAGAACTCCTCCGAGCTCATGCCTGTGCTTTTGATGCAGGGGAACACGTAGAAAGCCCCTTCCGGTTCAAAGGTGTGCAGCCCCATTTTGTTGAAGGCGTCCACCACAAAACGCCGCCGGCGGTCGTATTCCTCCCGCATCTGGCAGATATTTTCCTCGCAGTGGTCTAAAGCCTCAATGGCGGCGTACTGGGAGGTGGTGGGGGCGCACATTATGGCGTACTGGTGGATTTTGGTCATCTGCTTAATGGCCGGCGCAGGTCCTGCGGCGTATCCCAGCCGCCAGCCGGTCATGGCGAAGGTTTTGGAGAAGCCGTTGACTACAATGGTGCGTTCCTTCATGCCGGGAAGCTCCGCAATGGAGGTGTGGCGGCCGTTGTAGGTCAGCTCCGCGTAAATTTCATCGGACAGGACGATGATATCGTGCTTTTTTAAGACTTCCGCAATGGCTTCCAGGTGTTCCCTCCGCATGACGGCCCCGGTGGGGTTGTTGGGGTAGGGGAGGATCAGCATTTTTGTTTTGGGGGTGATGGCGGCCTCCAGCTGTTCCGGGGTCAGGCGGAACTCATCCTCCTCCCGGGTTTGGATGGAAACCGGCACGCCGCTGGTCAGGGTGACAATGGGGGCGTAGCAGACAAAGCAGGGTTCCGGCACCAGAACTTCGTCTCCGGGGTTGATAAAGGCCCGGATGGCCAGGTCGATGGCCTCGGAACCGCCGACTGTCACCAGCACTTCGGATTTTTTGTCGTATTCCAGGTTGAACTTCCGTTTTAAGTAATCGCAGATGGCCCGCCGCAGCTCCATAAGCCCGGCATTGGCGGAATAGCGGGTCTTTCCCTGCTGTAAGTTTTCAATGCCCGCCTGGCGCACGGAATAGGGGGTCTTAAAGTCCGGCTCGCCCACGCCTAAGGCGATGACGCCTTCCATTTCGTTGGCAATGTCGAAAAATTTCCGGATGCCGGAGGGCTTTAAGGACACGGTGAGCTGGGACAGCAAATTTTCCAGGTTCATCAAAGCGACACGTTCCCCCTCTCATCTCCCAGGGTGGGATTCATAATCACGCCCCGGTCCTTGTAGCGGGACAGGACAAAGTGGGTGGCGGTGGAAACCACGCCGTCTAAAATGGCCAGACGCTGGGCCACAAAGAGGGCCACATCCTTAAAGGTCTTGCCCACCACCTGCACATGGAGGTCATAGCCGCCGCTCATCAGGTAAACGCTGTCCACTTCGTGGTAGCTGCTGATTTTATGGGCGATTTCCTCAAAGCCGAAATCCTTTTTTGGGGTGACCTTCAGCTCAATGACCGCCTCCACATACTGGGTGTCGATTTTGTCGTAATCCAGCAGGGGTTTATACCCCCGGATGACGCCCAGGTCCTCGTATTCGGCAATGCGGCGCTCCACATCTTCCTTGGTGGTGTTCAGCATCACCGCCATTTTTTCCGGCTCCATGCGGGCGTTGGTGTTCAGCAGCTGCAACAATTGATCCATCATCAGTTGACACTCCTTTGCGTGATTGTATTTAAAAATATTGTAGCAAATTTCCGGCGGTTCTTCAAGCGTTTGCCGGGGAAAATATCCGGGCAGATGTAACGGGGGGAGGTGCGCACAAAAAAAGAGGCCGGGTGTTCCGGCCTCTCGGTTTGCAGAAGAGGTAATTTGCGAAAAGTTCTTACTTTGCTCACGCAAATGCACCGTGGAGAAAGTAATAGGAGATTCTAAACATGGATTTTGCAAGCAAAATCCATGCGCGGGGGCATCCGCGGGCGGCTTGCGAGCCGCCTGTTTTTTCTGATAATTCGCGGCCGGGCCGCGAAGGGATTGGATTTCGCCCATTGCGATGGGCGACCAAAGGCGTTGCCTTTGGAAACCACAAGCTTTTAAAAAAGCTTGACCAAAACTTTTAGTTATTCCACCGTGGCGATGACTTCCTCCGGGTTCACCCACTGGCCGTCCTTTTTGACGCCCACATGCAGGTGCATTTCCTCGGCGGCTTCCACCAGGGAGGAATTGCCCACGCTGCCGATAACGTCGCCCAGCTTGACCTCCTGGCCCTTCTTCACCTTGACGTCGTCGTTCATGCCGCAGTAAATGGCGGTGATGTCACCGGGGTATTCCATTTCCACCACGACCCCCCACTGATCGTCCTCCCGGATGTCCAGGACCTTGCCGTCCCCCATGGATTTTACCGGGGCGCCTTCCTCGGCTTTGATGTCAATGCCGTCGTGGGTCCGCCATTCCCCTAAAGTTTTGGATTTTACCAGCTCGCCGCCGCTGTAGGGGTTCAAAATTTCCCCGGTCACCGGCATAATCAGCAGGCCGGGGTCCGTCTGATTGGCGGCTTCTTCAGCAGGGGCGGAGGAAACGGCTTCTGTTTGTTTAGAGGATTCCGCCTGGGAAGGTTCTTCCTTGACGATCACCTGGGGAGTGTCCTTGGGGACGCCGGGCTGGGATTTCTCCACGGCGCTGGTTTCCGGGATGGACCACTCGGTGGTGTTGTCCAGGGTGTTGGAGGATGCGTCCGGGGTTTGAGGCGCATTTAAGCGGCTCAGGGTCAGATAGGTGACGGCCCCAACGGCAATCACACTGACAGCCAGGGCAATGTAAAACCCTTTGGAGCTTTTTTTGCTACCGAAATTCATCTTTTTCATGGGTACCAACCTTTCTTATTTGAAATGCTTTGCAGCTTTTTCGGGAATTGGGGCTTCATTTCAAACATAGTTTTCACAAGGCCGGCAGAGTTTATGCAAAAAACGTACAGGGATTTTCTGCGTTTTTTGGCATGATCCCTTGTGCAGAATCATAGACTTTTCAGTGGGAGGTGTATTTCATAAAAGGAAAAGTGTATTCTGTGTAAATACGTATATAAATTTTGTCCGCGCAAACCGAACAAAATTTATAAAAAATTGTGAAAAATATCAAATATATGTGAAAATATACCCCGGAATCTGCGGGATTGTGAGATATTTTAGCAATGTAAAGTAATTTTATGCAAAAGAGATTGACGGCACTGGAAAAAAACACTATAATAGTATTCATATCCCGGCAAAACCATTGATTTTGCCGGTTTTATCAAATCTTTTGGAGGGAAAATCAATGAGCAGAGTGTATAATTTCAGCGCAGGGCCATCCATGCTTCCGGAGTCCGTACTAAAGAAAGCGGCGGATGAAATGCTGGACTACCAGGGCAGCGGCCAGTCGGTTATGGAAATGTCCCACCGATCAAAAACCTATCAGGCAATTATCGACTCCTGCTCATCTTTGCTGCGGGAGGTCATGAATATCCCCGAGGATTACGAAATCCTCTTTTTGCAGGGCGGCGCTTCCTCCCAGTTCGCCATGGTGCCCTTAAACCTGGCAACAAAATCCGGCAGCGCGGATTTCGTCATCACCGGCCAGTGGGGCAAAAAGGCTTACTCCGAGGCGAAAAAGCTCATCAAGGCCCGGGAAGTGGCGTCCTCGGCGGATAAAACCTTTACTTACATCCCGGAGCTTGACCCGGAAACCTTTGACAAAAACGCGGATTATTTCCATATCTGCTATAACAACACCATCTACGGCACCCGTTTTGTGGAACTGCCGGACACCGGGGATGTGCCCCTGGTTGCGGACATGAGCTCCTGCATTCTGTCCGAACCCATCGACGTGAAAAAATTCGGCCTGATTTACGCCGGCGCCCAGAAGAATATGGGGCCTGCGGGATTGACGGTGGTGATTATCCGCAAGGATTTAATCGGCGAACCCCGGGAAGGCACCCCCACCATGTTCACTTACAAGATCCACGCGGAAAACGGCTCCATGTACAACACCCCGCCCACTTACGCCATCTACATCTGCAAGCTGGTGCTGGAATGGATTAAAAACGACATCGGCGGTCTGGAAGAAATGAAGAAAATCAACGAAAAGAAAGCCGCCCTTCTGTACGATTACCTGGATTCCTCCAAGCTGTTCAAAGGGACTGTGGAAAAGAAATACCGCTCTTTGATGAACATCCCCTTTGTCACCGGCAATGAGGAACTGGACGCCGAATTTGTCAAAGCCGCTTCGGCCGCCGGGTTTGTCAACCTGAAAGGCCACCGCACTGTGGGCGGTATGCGGGCTTCCATTTACAACGCTATGCCTGTGGAAGGCGTGGAGAAGCTGGTTGCCTTTATGAAGGAATTTGAGGCCGCGCACCTGTAATTTTATCATGAGAAAGGAGGATGCGCCATGTACCGCATCCAAACATTGAATAAAATTTCCCCTCTGGGCCTGGAGCGTTTTGACCGGGCGCAGTACACCTGGGGCGACGATTTGGAAAACCCCGACGCCATTTTGGTCCGGTCGGCTTCCATGCACGATATGGAACTGGGGGACAATGTGAAGGCTATCGCCCGGGCCGGGGCAGGCGTCAACAATATCCCCCTGGACAAATGCTCCCAGGCGGGGATCGTGGTGTTCAACACCCCCGGGGCCAACGCCAACGCGGTAAAAGAGCTGGTATTGCTGGGGCTTTTCATGTCCTCCCGGAAAATCCAGCCCGCCATGGAGTGGATGGCAACCTTAAAAGGCAAGGGCGAGGAAGTGCCGAAACTGGTGGAAAAAGGCAAGAGCCAGTTTGTAGGGCCGGAAATTCTGGGGAAATCCCTGGGCGTCATCGGCCTGGGGGCCATTGGCGCCCAGGTGGCCAACGCCGCCGTTGCTTTGGGCATGAAGGTTTACGGGTATGACCCCTACATCAGCGTAGACGCCGCGTGGGGCATGGACCGGGCCATTATCCACGCCAAATCCTTGAAAGAAGTTTACGAAACCTGCGATTATATCACCCTGCACCTGCCCTGCAATTCCGAAACCAAGGGGATGATTAACGCTTCCTCTATCCAGATGATGAAAACCGGCGTGCGCATCCTCAACTTCGCCCGGGGCGAGCTGGTGGAATCTGCCGACATGCTGGCGGCTTTGGATGAAAAACAGGTGAAGGTTTACGTCACCGATTTTGCCGACGATGCGCTGCTTGGACACAAAGGCGTGGTGGCCCTGCCCCACCTGGGCGCGTCCACCCCGGAATCCGAGGACAACTGCGCCATGATGGCGGCGGATGAACTGATGGAGTACCTGGAAACCGGAAATATCACGAATTCTGTCAATCTGCCCTCTCTGAACCTTCCCATGGGCAAGGCAGGACGTCTCTGCATCATCCATAAGAATGTCAGCGGCATGCTGTCCAGAATGGCGGCGGTCCTTTCTGAGGAAGGCTGCAACATCGAGAATATGATTAACGATTCCAAGAAGGATTATGCATACACCATTATGAACCTGGCTCAGAATGTGGACGATTCCATGGCGGAAAAATTGGCCGCCGTTCCGGACGTCATCAAAGTGCGGGTACTGTAAACTGATTCCAACAAAAAGAAGGCGTCCTCCATCACAATCGGATGGAGGACGCCTTTTTGTTTTCAGATGTTATGCCAATTGCCAGAATTTTTCCCGGGGGCGTTGGGTTTATGAACGGCGGGGTGAACCGCCGTTTTCGGCACAGACTTCCCGCGGTTTTATATAAATCCCAACGGAAAAGAGAATTCGTAGGGGACGGGTTTCCCGTCCCGCCAAATTTCCCGAAATGTCCCGGTGTTTTACGCGGGCCGGGGGACCCGGCCCCTACAATTCGATAGAAAATAAATCCTATCAAATCGGCGAGTTTATCGAGCCGTCCAGCGGTTTATCAGGAGTGTGCGGCCGCG
>DVJP01000009.1 GCA_018716725.1 Candidatus Merdivicinus excrementipullorum
TGAAGCCCCGATTCTGTTTACGGATTTTTTGCTGGAATGGCTGGATATGATGAAGAACAGCGTGGAAGTCACAACGTATGCTTCCTACTGCACATCCATCAAAAGCAGCATCATCCCGTATTTCCAGGACAAAAAGCTCACGCTTCAGGACCTGGAAAAGCACCCGAAGTACATTCAGGAATACTATCAGCAAGAACTGAACGCAGGGCTGTCCGCGAATACAGTCATCCATCGTCACGCGAACATTCGCAAATGCCTGCAATATGCTTTCCAAATCGGCCTGATTAAGTCCAATCCTGCCGACCGCGTGGAACGGCCCAGAAAGGCCAAATACGTCGCTACTATCTACAATCAGGAGGAGCTTGAAACTCTTTTCCATGTGGTGCGCGGCGATCCGATTGAACTGGCTGTTATTCTCGCCGCATTTTATGGCCTGCGCCGCAGCGAGGTTGTTGGGCTGAAATGGGACGCCATCGACTTTGAGAAAAAGACGTTTACAATCAAGCACACGGTTACACAGGTCACGGTGGACGGCAAGGAAGTCACGATCCAGAAAGACCGGACCAAGACGAAATCCAGCTATCGCACGCTGCCGCTGGTCCCACCCTTTGAGGAATTGCTGCACCGGCTCAGACAGGAGCAGCTGGTCAATCAGAAGGTGTGCGGAACAGCCTATTGCCAGAAGTACCTTGATTACATCTATGTCAATGCGATGGGCGAGCTTGTGAAGCCGAACTTCATCACCCAGCATTTTGAAATCGTGCTGAAAAACAACGGTCTGAAAAAGATTCGTTTCCATGACCTTCGTCACAGCTGTGCCAGCCTGCTTTACGCAAACGGCGTCAGTCTGAAGGAAATCCAGGAATGGCTGGGACACAGTGATATTGGAACGACTTCCAACATCTACACCCACCTGGATTACAGCAGCAAGGTCTCGTCTGCAAATGCGATCCTTGCGTTTTACCCGGAGAACACCGGAGTACAGATCGTTGGGCAATAGAAAAGCCCTGAACCATAAAGCTCAGGGCTGAAAATTCTGGTGCCGGTGGTGGGACTCGAACCCACACGGATTTCTCCACACGATTTTGAGTCGCGGTCGTCTGCCAATTCCGACACACCGGCATTTATATTTTAATTTCCCTTGTGTCCCGCACATCTCAGATTTTGGAGGGATGTGCGGGAGGGATATTAAAACCAAATGAAAATATGAAGTTGTGAAAGCGCCGATTTATCAAGGGTTTTGCCAGGGTACCCAACATTCTACGAAGTAGATTTTGAGTCCGTCACGTCTGCCAATTCCATCATACCGGCATTACTTTTATATTATACTGCAAACCAGGAGAAAAGTCAATAGCAAGGGACAAGATTTTTTAGTATAATCTCCGTGAAAACAAGCTGAAAAGGAGAAGTGCAGAAAGGATTTCCCGCCTTTTTGCAAAATCACAAATATTTTGGAAAACTTTTATGATTTTATCAGAATTTCTTATTTGACACTTTCTTTTTTTCCAAAAATTCGGTACAATAGAGGCAAAACCGACTGCCCCACGATTTAAACGCAAAAGGAAGTGCAAGCATGAGCAATCTCGCAGCAAAATTCACCCATCTAAAGAGGTCTTTAGGCGGCAACCGGGAAAAAACCGGGTTTGAGTTCACCTTTGGGATGCCAAAGGAGGAACAGGAATACATCACCCCTTTGAATCCAGCGGCAATCCGGATTCTCGGCCAGCTGGAATTCGCAATCCGGCTTTCCGGCGCGGAAGGGAAAAAGTACGACAGCCTGCTGGATGAAACCCTGGACTATCTTCTGTCCGCGGTAAAAGAGGACGGAGCTTTAACCAAAGCCCACTGCGCCAAGGCGGAAGAGATGCTGGCCCCCATGGAAAAGGACGCCAAGGAGTACCAGCTGATCCTAGCCGCCCACGCCCATATCGACATGAACTGGATGTGGAGCTTTAACGAAACCGTGGCCGTTACCCTGGCCACCTTCCGCACCATGTTAAACCTTATGGACCAGTACCCGGACTTCTGCTTCTCCCAGTCCCAGGCCAGCGTGTATAAAATTGTGGAAGAATACGATCCGGAGTTGATGGAGCGCATCAAGGCCCGCATCGCCGAGGGCCGCTGGGAAGTGACTGCCACCGGCTGGGTGGAAACGGACAAGAATATGCCCAACACCGAATCCCTGCTGCGGCACATCCAGTACACCCGGGAATACCTCAGCGAAAAATGGGGCGTTAAGGATTTCGCCATCGACTTCTCCCCGGACACCTTCGGCCACAACGGCAACGTGCCGGAAATCGACCGCTTCGGCGACGTCCAGTATTTCTACCACTGCCGGGCCCTGGACGGGGATTATGTGCTGTACCGCTATAAAGCCCCCTCCGGCAAGGAAGTCCTGGCCTACCGGGAGCCTTATTGGTACAACAGCGCCATTACCCCCCACATCGGCCCCGGCCTTATCGACCTGTCCCGCCGTTCCGGCGGCCTGAAAACCGGTTTGATTGTCTACGGCGTCGGCGACCACGGCGGCGGACCCACCCGCCGGGACGTGGAGCGTGCCATGGACATGATGACCTGGCCCATTTACCCCCGCGTCAAATTCGGCACCCTGCTGGAGTTCTTTAAAGCCGCGGAATCCGTCCGGGAAAAACTGCCGGTGGTGGACCACGAGCTGCAATACTTCGCCCAGGGCTGCTACACCACCCAGAGCCGCATCAAACGGGGCAACCGCCGCTTGGAGGCTTCCCTCTGCGACGCCGAAAGCTTCGCTTCCCTAGCAAAGGGCCTTGCTTCCTTTAAATTCCAGAAGGAACCCTTTCGGAAAGCCTGGCAGGACGTGCTGTTCACCCACTTCCACGACATTATCACCGGTTCCTGCGTCCAGGATACCCGGGAGCACGCCATGGGCCTGTACCAGACTTCCATGGCTGTTGCCAGCACCCAGGCCCAGAATGCCCTGCGGGTCGTTGCGGAAAATATCGACACTTCCTCCATCCCTGTGGACATTGACGCCTATAACACCCAGTCCGAAGGCGCCGGCGTTGGCTACGGCCTGGAAAACTTTGTGGGCGTGCCCAGCCCGGAACGGGGCAGCGGCAAAACCCGGATTTTCCATGTATTTAACCCCCTGGCCCAGCCCCGCACCGAAATGGTGGAACTGACCGTTTGGGATTGGGTCGGCGATCTGCGGGAGATCCAGATGAAGGACGCAAAAGGGCAGCCCCTCCCCTTCCAGCTTCTGGACCATAAGCTGGAAAAATACTGGGACCACCGGTATTTCCGCATTTTGGCGGAGGTGACGGTCCCCGGCTGGGGCTACACCACCGTGGTTCTGTCGGAAGGGGAGCCGGAGGAATACCGGTTCTACTATCACCCCAACGTCCGCACCTCTCCTGTTTTCCCGGATTACACCCTGGAAAACGAGCTGGTATCGGTCCGCATCAACTCCCACGACGGCCGCATCGCCTCCATTTTGGACAAAAAGACCGGCACGGAGCTGATTGAGGCGGGGAAATCTGCGGGCCTTACCTGCATTGAAACCGAGTGCGCCACTTCCAGCGCCTGGAACATCGGCCGCCACCTGTCGGAAACCCCGGTGGACCGGTGCCTAAAAGTGAAAAAGTTGGCGGACGGCCAGCTGCGGCAGGTTGTCAAGGCTGCCTACACGGTGATGAACTCCACCGCGGAAGTGACCTACACCCTGGACCGGAACCAGCGGGGCGTCCAGGTTGACCTGGAAGTGGACTGGAAGGAAATTGGCGGCCAGACCATCCCGGTTCTGGATTACCGGATGCCTTTGGCCTATGAAGCCAAGGATTACCTTTACGACATTCCCGCCGGCTCCATTGTCCGCCGGGATGAAGCGGACGACGTGCCCGCATTGCAGTACGGCGCGGCCCTCAACGAAAAGGGCGCTTCCGCCGTTTTGGTCAGCGACAGCAAATACGGCTACCGTGGCCGGGACAACGCCCTGGCTTTGACCCTCATCAACACCTCCACCGAACCGGACCTTTACCCGGAACGGGGCATCCACCATGTGAAGCTGTTTGCAGGCGTCACCGACGGCTGCCCCAAGGAAACCGAGGAGCTGGCCACCCGGTTTAACCATCCTCTGGCCTACCAGGCGGGCAACTGCCGCAAAGGGACTTTACCCCTGGAAATGGGCATGCTGGCTCTGGAAGCCAAAACCAGCGTCATTTCCGCCATTACCATGGCGGACGACGGCGCAGTCATCGTGCGGCTCTATGAAACCTGCGGCAAGGACGACGCGGTTGCCCTGCACTTCGGCGCAGAGGTCAAGAGCGCTGTTTCCGTCAATCTTTTGGAACAGGACGACGGCCGGGAAGTGCGGGTAAGCGGCGGCGACGTTTCCTTTACCATCCCCGCAAACTCCCTCTTTGAGGTAAAAATTTTGCGGTAAAGGAGGAACGGCATATGGCGGATTCTCTGGAGATCCGCCGTTTCCGGCCGGACGACCGGGAACGGGTCAACGGATTTTTCGACAGTTTAGGCTTTGACGCCCGGATGTTCTTCAACCGCCTGGACGGCAACCGGCAAAACGCCCTGCGGTATTTTGACGGGACCTTGGAAAACACCATCCAGTGGATGGCCTGTGACGGGGACATTATGGCGGGATACGTCTTTTTGTGGGACGTGGATTCTTCAGTGGTCTGGTTCGGCATTGCCGTGGCGGACGCCTACCAGCGCCGTGGCCTTGGATGGCGGCTGGCCCAGACTGCCATTTCCTGGGCAAAGGAGCATGGGAAAGGCGGGGTGCTGTTAACCACCCACGCCGCCAATTTCAAAGCTCAGGCCCTCTATGAAAAGTGCGGCTTCCGCCGCATCGGCACCGCCTTTGACGGGGAGTGGCTGTATCTCCTGCGTTTTTCCTAAATCGAAAAGCAATTGAAAACCGGACGGCGTTTTGCCGCCCGGTTTTTTCGGCAATTTTTGAAAAAACTGCCTATGCCCTTTGCAAAATCCCCGGTTTCATGGTACAATAAAAACAGTCTATCCAAGGAGGACCTTATGAGCCTTTTATTTGAATCCTTAGGCCCCGGCCCTCTGGGCCGGGAGCTGAAGGTCTGCGTCAGCCCCGTCCACAAATTCGGCACCGACGCCTTTTTGCTGGCGGATTTTTCCAAAGCCCGGCACAAGGATTTGTGCGCCGATTTGGGGACCGGCTGCGGGATTATCCCTCTGATTCTTTACAAAAAGTATTTTCCGAAGAAAATATACGCAGTAGAGCTGCAATCCGACGCCGCCGCCCAGTGCCGGGAAACGGTTTCGGCCTCCGGGGCGGAGGGAACAGTCTTTCCCATTGAGGGGGACCTGCGCCAGCTGGGAGACGCCATCCCCGCCGGGAGCCTGGATTTGATCACCTGCAATCCCCCCTATAAAATCGCCAACACCGGCCTGTTGAACGATGACCCGGGACGGCAGATTGCCCGGCATGAGCTGACCTGCACCATGGAGGACGTCTGCAAAACCGCGGCCCGGCTTTTGAAATTCGGCGGGCGGCTGTGCATCTGCCAGCGGCCGGAACGGCTGGCGGACGCCGTCTGCGCCATGCGGGCTTATAAAATCGAGCCGAAACGCCTGCGGTTTGCCGCCAAAAACCCCGAAACCCCGCCCTGGCTGTTCCTTTTGGAAGGGAAGCTGGGGGCAAAGCCCTTTTTGCAGGTGGAGCCGCCCCTTTCGGCCATGAACCCGGACGGCAGCTTTACCAACGAAATGTTGAAAATATATGGAAATATCCAATCCGTTTAAAATACTCCCTCCGATTTTTGAAACAATCCAATACAATTTGTTATATCAAAGTCCTATTATACAAATGAAGGGATGACAAACATGAGTGGAACCCTGTATGTCGTCGGGACCCCTATCGGGAACCTGTCGGATTTTTCGCCCCGTGCCATCGAGACTTTGCAGACGGTAGACTTTATCGCCGCCGAGGATACCCGGGTCACCTTGAAGCTTTTAAACCACTTTGACATTAAAAAGCCCCTGGTCAGCTACCACGAGCACAACCTCCGGGAACGGGGCCTGATGATCCTGCACCGGATTCAGGCCGGGGAAAACTGCGCCGTTGTTTCCGACGCGGGGATGCCCTGCATCTCCGACCCCGGGGAGGACCTGGTGCGGCTGGCGGCGGAAAACGGCGTCCCGGCGGTGGTGATCCCCGGCCCCAGCGCGGCGATTTCCGCCCTGTGCTTAAGCGGCCTTTCCACCTCCCGGTTCTGCTTTGAGGGATTTTTGTCCACCAACCGCCGCAACCGGCAGCTGCACCTGGAATCCATCAAAAACGACCCCCACACCCTGATTTTCTACGAAGCCCCCCACAAGCTCTGCGCCACCCTCTCCGATCTGCGCCGGGCTTTGGGCAACCGGAGGATTTCCCTGGCAAGAGAATTAACCAAAATCCACGAGGAGGTCCTCCGCACCGACCTGGACGGGGCTGTCTCCTATTTCGCCGACAAAGCCCCTAAGGGAGAATTTGTCCTGATTGTGGAGGGCGCGCCGGAACAGGCGGAGGAACAGCCCGCCACCTTGGAGGAAGCCATTGCCGCCGCCAAAGCCATGGTGGAAAACGGCATGAAGGCCACTGAGGCCGCCCGCCTTACCGCGGCAGACACCGGCTTTAAAAAGAGCGAGATTTACGCGGGGCTGCTGAAATAAGACGTGTACACAACGTATATTCTGTTTTGAATATTACTAATTGGCTCATGGGCATGGAAAAAGGACAGTCGATTTTCTCGGCTGTCCCTTGTGAGTGGTTTATTTAGTTTTGCTGTGTGCGGCTCGGTAAATGAGAATTTATTTGCTGCGCTCATTTTTCGTGCATATAAAAGGAAATGTCGTATTTTCCCGACTGCTTTGTGTTTTCATATATTTTTGTATCAAGTCCGCCAATTTCAAAACCGCAAGCCAGATAAAATAAGCACGCGTTCAAATTGTTATCCTGGCCGACCGTATATAAACCCGCGTACCTATTGTCTATGGCATATTGATAGGATGCCTGAATAAGCTGTTTGCCAATGCCTTGGCCACGCATTTTTCTTTTGACTTTCAAGTCGTATAAAAAAAGGCAGGGATTGAAAACAGGGGTCAATATCGCTAATCCAATACACTCGCCGCCCTCATAAGCCCCGATAAAAACATAGTTTTTCATTTCGTGGTAATTGTAGTTTTCATCGGGGAAGGTCATTTCCGCAATCTGTTGGGAAGGCAATAGCTCTTCCGTATATTCCCAACTGCCTCCGTGATAGGCAACAACCATTCTTCCCCTAATCGGGAAGGGTTCATTGGGAATATTGATATCCGCGGCGTGTTCTTCATCAATAAATTTAATTGTCAATCTTACACCTCGCTAAATCCGAATTTATTTTTCTTTTTTGCTCATAAAGGAACAAATGGCTGCCGCCAATAAACCCATTAAAATCCACGGAAATGCCGCTCCCAAAAAATCCTGAATCATATTGTGTTTCTCCTTTGAATTTCCGGTTTGCCGCTCTGTTTTTAATTAAATATAGCAGAAACTTGTGAACAAATCAACTGCTGTCACAAAAATATTTCTTCATATATATGCAAATCGTCTTTGATTTGCGGCTGTTCTCAAATTCGAAAATCCTATTGACAATTTGTAAAAAATCGTCTATCATAGAAAGGTACAAGAAAAGGGAGTAGCTGGCAGCTTCCGGCTGCGGCAGGGCGCGTCATCCCGATTCACCATCCGCGCCGGCCTAAGGTTTCCGACAGCAAGACTTTTATTGTGGCCTTTTCGCCATGGTAAAAGTCTTTTTTGTTGCCGGCTCCTGCCCAAATCGGAAAGGAATGAACAAAATGCAGCAAATCCTGGCACTCTTTGAGAATGTCACCCAGCTCACCTGGCAGCAGGGCGTCATGTGGCTTATCGGCGCAGTGCTCATCTACCTGGGCATCCGCAAAAAAATGGAACCCACCCTGCTGGTTCCCATGGGCTTCGGCGCAATCTTGGTAAACCTCCCTAACTCCGGCGCTGTGACCCAGGGGGAGGAAATCGGGGCCATCGACGTCCTGTTTAACGCCGGTATCGCAAACGAGCTGTTCCCCCTGCTCCTGTTTATCGGCATCGGCGCCATGATCGACTTTACGCCTTTGCTGTCAAACCCCAAAATGATGCTCTTTGGCGGAGCGGCCCAGTTCGGCATCTTCTTTACCCTGAGTATGGCCTGCCTCTTGGGCTTCGATCTGGTGGACGCGGCTTCCATCGGCATTATCGGCGCGGCGGACGGCCCCACTTCCATTTTCGTGGCCAACTTCTTAGGCTCCAAGTATGTAGGGGCCATCGTGGTGGCGGCATACTCTTACATGGCCCTGGTGCCCATTGTCCAGCCGCCGGTTATTAAGCTCATCACCACCAAGAAAGAGCGCCTTATCCGGATGCCCTACCGTCAGCGCCCGGTGAGCAAGACCGCCAAGATCCTGTTCCCCATTGTCATTACCATGCTGGCCGGCTTGGTTGCCCCCAAATCTGTGGCCTTGGTTGGTTTCCTCATGTTCGGCAACCTGGTGCGGGAATGCGGCGTGCTGGATTCCCTGTCCGACACCGCGCAGAAGGTGCTGGCGAACCTGATTACCCTTCTGCTGGGCCTGACCATCGCCACCAAAATGCAGGCGGAGTTCTTCCTTACCTGGGAAACTATTCTGATTATGTGCCTGGGCCTGGTTGCCTTCGTATTTGACACCGTTGGCGGCGTGCTCTTTGCTAAGCTCATCAACCTGTTTACCCCCCACAACAAGATCAACCCCATGGTGGGCGCGGCCGGTATCTCTGCGTTCCCCATGTCCGCCCGTGTGGTTAACCGTCTGGGCCTGGAAGAGGACCCGGAAAACTTCCTGCTGATGCACGCCATCGGCGCCAACGTTTCCGGCCAGATTGCCTCTGTAATCGCCGGCGGCCTGATCTTGACGCTGGTTCATTAAGGACAGAAAGGTGGAAAAATCATGCATATCGATGTTGCGGCTTTTCTGGAATCGTTAAAAATCATGGGCATTGGGATGCTGGGCATCTTCATTGTCACCATGGTGCTTATCGGGGTTATGGTGCTGCTCACCAAGGCTTTCCCCGAGAAAAAAGAAGATAAATAGTATAAAAAGGCCCGCCTTCCATTACAGGAGGCGGGTTTTTCATTGCAGAAAATTATATTGGTAATTGGGAATTACTCATCTTTGGGCCTGGAACCATTTGGCAAAGGTTTTCCATTTTTATCTCGATTAATAGGAGTTGCTTTCAGATGAAATTGTATACAGCCATCAGCGCATGGTAGATTCATTTCATATTTTTCCTTTTCACCTCTATATGTAAAATTACCGCCGCACCGGATCACTTCACACCATGTGTATACTTGTGCCATTGTTTTCGGACACATGCCAGCAGGACATTCATAGGAAAAGACAAATTTATCCCCTTTTTCCAATCCAAGCCGGCAGTGCCCTGCTTTTCCCTCTATTGCTGTTAATTCAAATTGCCAATCTTCGGTACACCATTTCTGCATATTCATAACCTCCAACTCAAATAGTATGGCCCTGCCTGTATCATTTTACATGGCCGCAGGAATTTTCTTCGCTATTTTGCAGGGGCTTTCACAGGCATTGGCATCTTACCAGCTCTGCACCAGCTCCATGGCGATCTGCTCCCATCTCACCAGGTTTTCCAGCCGGTAGCTGGCGGAGCTGATGTCTTTTAAAACAATGTCGCAGCTGCACCCGTTGCGCTTGCAGGCGGCGATGGTGCGGCCGATTTCTTTTCGCAAAGCGTCCTCGTCCAGAATGCCGGAGGCAACGGAAGCCGGATTGGGCTTGTTGGCCACCACATATTTTTTGCCGATGATTTCCGCAGCGGCATCCACGTCCGCCCAGGGGGTGACGCCGATTTTCCGCAGATGGGGCAGCTTTTCCACAATGTCAATCTTTTTGTCCAGCGGCTCGCAGCAGCCGTAGTACACCAGGCCGAAGGGCTCCATGATCTTCTTCATATAATCAATGTCGAATTCCGCGTGCATGGATTTGGAAACCGAAGCGAAAATCTGGGCCATGCCCCGGCCCCAAATCTGGCTGCGCTTCACAGGGCCGCCGTCCAGGTTGCCAGGCAGGGTACTGTTTAAAGCGGATGTGCAGTGAACGTCAATGGGATTGGCCTCGTAAAGCCCCAGCTTCTCCATCTGCTCTGAAATGCTGATTTCGATTTCGGTGAATTTCTCAATGATTTTATGGCTGAATTCCGGCCGTTCCGCCAGGTCAATGAGCAGGGGCGTCACGCCCCGGTACCGGGAAATCTGGTCCCACATGGTGATGTAGGAGTTGTGCCCCACGATTTTCACCGGCAGCACATCCCCGATGGCGTTGGCGATTTTGTTGAACCGGGCCATGGTCCCTTCCTCGTCGTAGGAAAGCACCGGCGTGTGAAGTTTCGCCACATCCGCTTCCGTGGCCAACTGATCCATGTATTCGTGGGCGACAATGTGGTTGTTTGCGTCGGCAGCCAGGGTTTCCTCGCGGACGCTGACGCCGATGCCGGTGCTGGTGTAGCCCTTGTACACCGGAAAATAGGAGGTCAGGATCATATCCCCGGGGAAATGCTTCCAATGGAACAGTTTTTTTCGCAAAAAGTCCTCTGCGCCGCGGAAATCTTCGTCCTTGCACTGAAGGGTCAAGGAACCGTCTGCGTTCAGCTCATGGAAAGGGATTTCCTCAATGAGCACCACCGGCCGGATCATTTTCAGATCGTTTACCGCCCGATGGAGGACCCGCCGTTTGTCGTTTGCCTCCGACTGGCTGGCTTCAAAATATTCCGCCGCTAATTTTCTCAAAATTTGCATGTCGTTCATCATAAACACTTCCCTTCACTCCCCCGCCGCATTTTTGGAAATTGCACGGCAGGGCTGTTTGTTTGATTTATATTAAAGCACAGTCCCTGTGCTGTTTCAAGTATTTTTTGCTGTTTTTCAGATATTTTTGCCGCCTTTCCGGCCATACTAATACGGCGATTATGGGAAAAGGAGGCATTTTATGAAACCTGGAAAACTGGGGCTGCCGGGCCGGGCGGTGGCGGTATTTTCCGCCTTTGCCGCGGCATTTACAGGGCTGTATCTGCGGGTGGGTTATTTGTCCCAGTCGCCGGAGCTTTTGGAGGCGGCGGCACAGCAAAAGAAATATAATTTAACCATATCAAAAACGCGCGGCGCAATTTACGACTGTAACTATACGCCAATGGCGGACACACGCCAGGAGACGGTGTATGCAGTGATGCCGTCAACGGAAAACCTGCTTCCGGTTTTGGAGGCCGTCCCGGTGTCCCGCCGGACGGCGGTGTCGGAGCAGTTCCGAACGGGCAAGCCTTTTCTGCTTCGGGATGCAGAGGGGTTAGACACCCCGGGGGTGGGGGAATATTCCGTCCCGATCCGGACAGATTCCCCCCAGTTGGCCCCTCACATCATCGGTTATTTGGACGACGCCGGCCACGGCGTCACCGGCATTGAAAAAAGCTATGACGAATACCTGGCTTCCTTTGAAGAGGAAACCCAGGCGGTCTACCAGTTGGACGGCCTGGGCCGTGGGATTTCCGGCCTTTCCCCGGAGATCCGAGAGGCTGCGCCTGTAAAGGCGGGGGTGGTGCTGTCCATTGACGCCAACATCCAAAAAATCGTGGAGAATGCCGGCAGCAAAGGCCTTGAAAAAGGGGCGATTGTGGTCATGGACCCTTACACGGGGGAAATAAAAGCCATGGCAAGCTTCCCTTCCTACCGGCCGGATAATCTGGCCCAGGCCGTGACGGACAGCGAAAATACCCCGCTGATTAACCGCGCTCTTCTGCCATACAGCGTCGGCTCCACCTTTAAGGTGGTCACAGCCTCGGCAGCCCTGGAACAGGATTTTCCCCTGGATCAGATCTATGAATGCACCGGCCAAATTGACGTTTCCGGCCAGATTTTCCGCTGCCACAGGCGCTCCGGCCACGGGGAGGTGGATATGGTGGACGCCATGATGAAATCCTGCAACCCTTATTTTATCCAGCTGGGGTTAAAAATCGGCGGGACTTCCCTTCTGGAAATGGCAAAACGCTTTGGGTTTGGGGAAGCTTTGCCCCTGGCCCAGGGGATCAGCGGCTCGGCAGGGACCCTGCCCGGGGAAACCGACCTGCAAAATCCCGCAGAAGTCGCCAACTTAAGCTTTGGGCAGGGTTTGCTGACCGCCTCACCCCTTCAGGTCACCCGGATGATGGCGGCGGCAGCCAACGGCGGCGTCCTGGTGCAGCCCCGGCTGGTTCTGGGCACGACCCCGGACGGCCAGACCCTGGAACGGGATGCCGATGTGCCCTCCCGGCAGATTCTTTCCCCGGAAATTGCTGCCCAGATCCAGGCCTTCCTCATCCACTGCGTCATGGTGGAGGAAGAACAGCACGCCCTGCCGGGCAACGTCTCCGCCGGAGGAAAAACCGCCACCGCCCAGACCGGCCGCTTTGACGAAAACGGCGACGAGCTGGAACACGGCTGGTTCTCCGGCTTTTTCCCGGCGGAAAACCCCCGGTATGTGGTGACGGTGCTGGCGGAAAACAGCGGCTTCGGCAACGATACCGCCGCCCCGGTTTTTGCCGAAATTGCCGAGGAAATTTCGGCCAGAGGGTGGTAACCGGCTCTGTGTGGGAAAATTCATAAATTGGTCTTGTTTTTCCCTTGCTTTTTTTGTGGGCAAGGTGTATGATAGAATCAACCTAATATTTAATGGTAGAGAAAAGCAAGAGACGAGGGAGGTTTTTTTGTGCCCCGATTTTTTGTCCCGCCCATTTCCGGGGACCGGGCGCTGATTTCCGGCGAGGACGCCGCCCATATTACCAAATCCCTGCGGCTGCGGCCGGACGAGGAAATCACCCTGTGCGACGGCAGCGGCATGGATTACGCCGGAAGGGTGCTGGCCGTGGGCGACCCGGTGGAGGTGGAAATCCTCAGCCGAAGCCCCAGTATTGCGGAGCCAAAATGCCGCCTGATCCTCTTTCAGGCCCTGCCCAAAGGGGACAAAATGGAGTTTATCATCCAAAAAAGCGTGGAGCTGGGCGCAGCCGAAATTATACCGGTGCTGACCTCCCGGTGCGTGTCCCGGCCAGACGCCAAAAGCATGGCCAAAAAGCTGGAACGCTACCGGAAAATCGCCGCGGAAGCCGCCAAACAGTGCGGCCGGGGAATCATCCCCCAAGTGGGGGAGCTGATGACCCTGGAGCAGGCGGCCAAAGCCCTGCCGGAAAAATCCCTGGTGTTTTATGAGGGCGGCGGCAAGCGGCTCTCAGAGCTGGTTGCCCCGGAGGATGAGAGCTGGGGTGTTTTCGTAGGCAGCGAAGGGGGCTTTTCCCCGGAAGAAATCGCGCTTTTGGAAAGCCGCGGGGTCTGCCCCGCCACATTGGGACCCCGCATCCTGCGGTGCGAAACCGCGCCCCTGTGCGGGCTGTCGGTGATGCTGAACCTTTTGGGGGAAATGTAGCTGTCCGTTCATTTTATTATGATAGAGAATCCAAAAGAAAGGGTTGATTTTATGAAGAAGAATGTATGGATCGCAATTATTGCAGGAGCCGCGGCTGTTGTGGCAGGGGCTGTGGCCGTAGCCGCCTATGTGCGGAAAAAGAGCCGCGCTTTGGCGGAGCACCTGGACTACGATCCGGATGAGTATTTTGAGGAAGAGTGCAGCTGCGACGATGAGGACTGCTGCTGCCACGAGTGCGGCGCTGCGGAAGAGGCCGAAGAGGAGGAAGAAACCATTCCCCTTTACCCGGACGAAACCGCCGCGGACGAATCCGAGGCCATGCCGGAAGAATCCGAGCAGGAATAAGGAAAAGCAAAACCCCGTTCCAAATGGAACGGGGTTTCAGCTTGTCAAAAAACCTCTTTTAAAAGTAAAACTGCACAAAAGAGAAACAGAAAAGTTTTGGTCAAGCTTTTTCAAAAGCTTGCAGGATTCCAAAGGACAGAGTCCTTGGTCGCTTTCCTCAGAAAGCGAAATCCTATCTCTTCGCGGCCCGGCCGCGAACAAAAAGAAAAAAAGGCGGCTCGCAAGCCGCCCGCGGATGACCCCGCGATTTGATTTTACGAAGTAAAATCAAATTTTAGAATCTTCTAATTTTTTCCACGGCTCATTTGCGTCAGCAAACTACGCGCCTTTGTGCAATTTGCCAAACCATATTCCCTTTTCAACGCTTTGTCCCCGTTCCATTTGGAACGGGGATTTTGTTTGGTCAAAACTTATTCCGCCGGTTTTTGGGCGGTCAGGTTTACCCGGCGGATATAATCCTCCTGGATAAAGTTCTTTACATTGTAGCAGAACAGGGCCTGATCGTATTCCGAAGGGTCCACATAGTTTTCAAAGGAAGTCACTAGGTAGCGCAGGTCCACCAGGGTGATCTTGCTGTAATGCTGGGCCAGGAAAGGGGCCAGGGAGTGGGCGTAGGAATCCTTAAATACAATCAGCTCCTTGTCTGTGGGGCAGTCGGTGGTGATGGTGACAATGGGCTGGTTGGGGCCTAAGAAGGTGGCGTATTTGTCCTTCTTTTCCAGGTACTCCCGGAAATACAGGCCGTCGTGCTCCTGCCATTCCTGCCCGGTAAAAATGGAAACGCCGGTGACGGAAGGGCCTTCCGGATACGAATAAATGTCAATGGTGTCCGCTTCTATGCTGTCGTACACCACCTTGCTGTACAGGGAACCGCGGAACTCGTGGCTGGCGTGTTCAATGTCAAACAGGTCCAAGGGGATAGCCGTAAAGCCCAGCTGGTTGGAAAGGGCGCTGTATCCCAGATAAGCCCCCCGGGAGGTCCAGTGGTGGTCGGAGCGGTAATAAATGCCGCTGTCCCGGTTGGCGGTCATGGAGCTGTACACATCCACCGCGCTCAAATCATCCTTTAAGGAGTCGTAAACGGAACGGATCACCTGGCTTTCGTCCAAGGTGGGAGCGCCGAAAGGCAGGTCCTGCCGGTAAATTTCCGCGGCGGTGGGCGCCAGCATCAGATAGGTGGAGCCGGAAAAACGCCCGGCAAATTCTTTCATGGCCATTACGGAGTTGGCCATATATTCCGGATATTCAGGCTCGTCTATTTTTTCAATGAGCCGGTCCTTCAGAATATACACCCCGTTTACCTCCTTCTGGCCAATGGTCAAAAGGCTGCGGGTCTGCAATTCAATCCACTGGGGCCGGGCCGGGAAATGGTCGGCGGAATAGGTTTCAAAGCCGCTCATAAAGGTTTTGTTCAAAAGGGTTTTAGCGGAAAATGTCGGGAATTTAGCCAGTTCCTTATTTTCCACCTCCGAAAAGCCGGGCTTTGGGACGGCAAAAATCAGGATAGGCGTGATAAAAATGGCCAGCAGGAAAACCAGGGCGGAAATCCGGGCGGAGGATAGCCGAAAATTCAGTTTCAATGAAATGCCTCCTTAAAAACGGAAATAAAGGAAGGGATTATACGTGGAGTTGACTAAAAAGGCCGTGCCGAAAACCAGGGCCAGGACGATATACACGGGCTTGCAGCCGGAAACCACCCGGGGGAATTTTTTGCCGGCCATCTCCACCAGCCTGGGGACCCAGTTATTGCTGGCGATCATGCACAGGACCATCAGCAGGCCGTAGCTGGCCAGCAGATAGACGGAATATTTGTCGGCAAAGCCGCCGAATCCCACCATGGAGCCGAAGAACCCGCCGATGAGGGCCGGGGTTTCCATTTCAAAGAGCACCCAGCCGAATACCACCAGCAGAAAAGAATAGGTCTGCTGAAGCCAGCCCGGCAGCTTTTCCAGGTATTTGCCTAAGAAGAATTTCTCAATGATGAGCAGCACGCCGAAATAAAGCCCCCATAAGAGGAAGTTCCAGCTGGCCCCGTGCCAAAGGCCGGTGAGCATCCAGGTAATCAGCAGGTTGCGGATAGTGCGGGCCGTCCCCTTCCGGTTGCCGCCTAAGGGGATATACACATAGCTCCGGAACCAGGAACCCAAGGTCATGTGCCACCGCCGCCAGAAATCGGTGATGGATTTGGACATATAAGGGTAACGGAAGTTGTCGGGAAAATCAAAGCCCAGCATCCGGCCCATACCCCTGGCCATATCCGAATAGCCGGAGAAGTCAAAGTAAATCTGGAAGGTAAAGGCCAGAATCCCCAGCCAGGCCGTCACTGCCGGCACGGAGCCTGCCGTGGCCATTTCCTTAACGTTGGTCCAAAGAATGCCGATGTTGTTGGCTAAAAGCACCTTCTTGGCAAGGCCCTGGGCAAAGAGGAAGGCCCCTTCCCCGATTTTGTCTAAGGTGATGGTGCGGTTTTCCAGCTCCGCCGCCACATCGTCGTACCGGACAATGGGGCCGGCCACCAGCTGAGGGAACATGCTGACGTAAGCCGCGTAGTTAATATAGCTTTTCTGCATTTTGGTGTCGCCCCGGTACAGGTCGATGGTATAGGACATGCTCTGGAAGGTGTAGAAGGAAATGCCGATGGGCAAAGGCAGGTCCGGGTTAAAGAGGCTGATGCCGAAGAGGGCGTTGATATTTTCCACCAGGAAAGAGCTGTATTTAAAGACAGCCAGCAAGGACAGGTTGATAATTACCGAGGTGAGCAAAGCCGCTTTCCGGATTTTCGGGTTTTCCCGGTAACGCTCCATGACCCGCCCGGCGGTGTAGTCCAGCAGGGTGGAAAAAAGCATCAGCAGCACATAGACCGGCTCGCCCCAGGCGTAAAACAGAAACCCGGAAACCATCAGGACCAGGTTTTTCCGGCTCATGGGGCAGAGAAAATAAATCAATAGGACAACGGGTAAAAATACATATAAAAAAGGGATACTGGAAAAAACCATG
>DVJP01000010.1 GCA_018716725.1 Candidatus Merdivicinus excrementipullorum
AAAAAAGCGGGTCCGCAGACCCGCCGCGGATGACCCCGCGCCGTCATTTTGCTTGCAAAATGACGGGTTAGAATTTTCCAAGCTTTTATCCACAGCTCATTTGCGTCAGCAAACAACACCTCTTTGTGCAATTTGCTAGGCCATACTCTCTTTTTCGACAGGCTGAATACACTTGTTTTCCAGCAAGTGTGTTTTTTTGCCCCTTCTCGAATAACTTTCTTTGTGCTCTGCTCCAACAATCTGGACTGGATAATTTTTAGTCGGAATGGCGCTGGAAGGAGGGCGGCTCGCCAGGCAAAACCTGCGCCTCTTTTGCAGGTATTCTTTCCTAAACGAATAGTTGTAATTTATGAGGGGATAAGGCAATAAGCAGCCGGCATAGCGGCGCCCTCCCAATAAAAATGCAGAGCTGATAACCGCATTTTTATCTTGCGCGTTATCGGCTCTGCGTCTGTGCGTCCGGCTCTTTGATAACGGATATATTCAGTTTGTTTACATTGATCAGCATTTCCCGCCTGCACTTGGGACAGTAGAGAGGGAAGTTTTCAAGCGCTGTATCTTCCCGCAGCTTGATCCGCGTCTTGCCTTTGCAAACCGGGCATAACAGCCAATGGGTATTCCTCATATCTCCCAGCTCCCACTCATTAATTGCAGCTGCATCATGCGGGGGTAAATCTTTCCGGAACGCATCAGTTCCTCCGGCGATCCCTGCTCGGCGACAGTTCCGTCCGAGAGTACAACTACTTTATCCGCGCCGCTTACGGTACGCATGCGATGGGCGATGACCAGCACGGTCTTGTTTTTTATCAGCCGTGATAAAGCGGCCTGTATGAGGGTTTCATTTTCCACATCCAGGCTTGCCGTGGCTTCATCCAGCAAAATAATCGGGGCGTTTTTGAGGAAAGCCCGGGCAATGGAAATGCGCTGCCTCTCGCCGCCGGAAAGCTCGCAGCCGTTTTCGCCGATCATACTGTTATAGCCGTCCGGGAGCTTTAAAGCGAATTCCTCGCAGTTTGCAAGCCTTGCCGCCTGGATTACTTCTTCATCGGCGGCGTCCTTTCTGCCGATCCGGATATTTTCCAAAATGGTATTGTTAAACAGCGTGACGTCTTGGAATACGATGGAGTACAGGGACAACAAGGTTTCCGGCTCTATTTGTGAAACATCCATTCCCCCAACGGTAATTTTTCCCTTGCCGATGTCCCAAAAACGCGCGGCAAGGCGGGAAACGGTTGTTTTCCCTCCGCCGGACGGTCCCACCAAAGCAGTCACTTCCCCCTGCTTTGCTGTAAAAGACACGTCTTTCAATACGGTTTCCCCGGTATGATAGGCAAACCCCACATGGTCGAAAACAATATCGTACCCTTTGTTCGTCAGCTGCTGGCTTCCCGTTTGAATGGGATGGTCCAGGATTTCGTTCATGCGGTCGATATTGGTTTTGGTTGAAATAACCGCCGCCAGGTTTTGCAAAGCCCCTTCCAGCGGGGCGTATAGCCTGGAAGCCGCCAGCAGAAACAGGAAAAACAATGGGATTTCGATTTCCCCTCGCACCAGCAGCACAGAGCCTGCAAGCGCCACCGTAGCGATTCCGAATTTCAGGATCAATGTGGAGGAAACAACGAAAAGGGCGGTGCCCAGCTCTGTAATGATATGCCGTTTCTCCGCATAATCGATTTTCTGATCCAGCCCCTTCAAATAGGCATCTTCCGCGTTATTGGCCTTTAAGTCCTGCAAGCATTCGATGCATTCCTGCACGCCGCTTTCCAGGGCGACATTGGCCGCTACGGATTTCCGGTTGAAATATTCCTGGATGCGGGCCGAGAAAAACGTGATGACAAAGGCCACCGGCAAAACCCAGACCGCCGCCAGGGCCATACGCCAATCATAGGCAAAAAGGCAGATTGAAATCAGGGTTGTGGAAATCAGGGAGCCTGCCAAAGCGGGCACATAATGGGAAAACGCCGTTTCCAGCGTGGCGCAGTCGCTCATGATGGAATTTGTCAAATCGGCAAGGTCCTTTTTGCCGAAAAAGGACAGCGGGATTTTGCGAAGCTGTTCCGCTAAGGAAATGCGCCTGACCCCGCTTTCTACATAAGTCGCCAGATAAGTGGCGTTGTACTGAAAATAGGCTGCAATGAAAATTAAGCATAAACAGGCCAGAACGCCCGCCCCATAAAAAACGATCCGGCTCCCGTTTACGCCCCCGTTCATCATATCCATGACGAAGGTATAAAGAAGCCCCACGGGAATCATAAAAGAAATATCCTGCGCAACGCAGGCGATGCAGCCTTTGATTAAATCCACAGCCCCTTGCCGCGACAGGGCAAAGCGCCTTTGCAGTGTTTTTATCATGCTTTTGCCTCCTTTGCAATTTTCCATTCCGCCGCTTCGGAATAATTTTTCCACATCCGGGCAAATACGCCGTTTTGCGCTATCAGCCCGCTGTGAGCGCCCCTTTCGATGATCTCGCCGTCCTGCAACACGTAAATGCAGTCCGCACCCGTAATAGAAGACAGCCTGTGGGCGATCATAATTACGGTTTTCCCCTTTGACAGCGCGGATAGGGCCTGCTGCACCCGCACTTCATTGTCCGGGTCGGCGAAGGCTGTGGCCTCATCCAGGATTAGGATCGGCGCATTTTTCAAAATTGCCCGGGCAATGGCGATTCTCTGCTGTTCGCCGCCGGACAGGTACACGCCGTCCCCGCCGACTACTGTATCGACGCCGTTCGGCAGCTTTTCAATAATATCCATGCACTGCGCGGCTTCCAGCGCGTCCATGATTTGGCTGCGCGCTGCGGCGGGGTTGCCCATACGCACATTTTCCAGGATGGATGTTTTAAGCAGGCGGCTGTTTTGAAAAACAAAGGACACCTTGTTCATCAGCGTTTCTTTGGGGATGTGGCGGATGTCGGTATTTCCAATCAAAACGCGCCCTTTTTGCGGGTCAAAAAACCTTGTGATAAGGTTGGCAAGGGTGGTCTTGCCGCCGCCGGATGGGCCTACAAGGGCGACGGTCTGCCCCGGCTGAATCGTCAGCGACACATCGTTTAGCGCATTTTTCTTCCCATCGTAGCTGTAGCTTACATGTTCCAATTGGACCCCGTTGTCCTTAGGTTCCTGGTTCACCGGGCTTTCGGGCAGCGGCTTTTCCGCCAGCACCTGGTCAATCCTGCTGATGGCGTCGCTTACGATCATGGCGTCCTCGCTCATAAACATGATTTTTGTAAGGGTCGTACCGATAACAGGCGTAATGACAATGTAAAAAATCAGGTTCAGCAGCAGCTCGCCGGTCGCGCCGCCCCTTGACAACAGGATCCCCCCGGCAATCAGAAAAGCGAACACCCCGTTGATTGCCGTCGTATAAAACATCATCGGCAGGCGCAGCGCTTTTGTATAGGCGATGACCCATTTCTCATAATTATCAATGGCAGCTTTGAAGCGTTTGAAAGAGAATATGGTTTGCCCGAACGTTTTCACTACAGGGATCCCTCTCACATATTCGACAGCCTCATTGGACATATCGGAAAGGGAGTTTTGATATTCCCGCATTTTCTGCTCCATTCCCGCGCCTGTCATTTTCATCATAATGAGAAATCCAAGGGCAACGGGAACCAGGCTCAGCAGCCCCAGCCGCCAATCAAAGGCAAGGAGCAAAACCAGCAGGCCTGTGGGCGTTGCAATCGCCCCCGCTTTGTCCGGCAGCCTGTGGGCCAGATAGTTTTCCGTCGCTGTGCTGGACGTATTGACAATTCTCCGAAGGCTCCCGCTTCCATACTTTTCTGTTACTCCAAGGGGCAGGGATGCAATATGCCGCATAAGCTCTTTGCGGATATTGGAAGCAACCCGGAAAGCGCTCAGGTGGGAGCACATCAGGGCGGCTATGTATAGAACAATGGAAATCACTGCAAACAATACGGCAAACCAGCCGTAACCCGCAATATTACCCGCCTGTGCAAAATCCGGGGCGGCGGCCAGAACATCCCGGACGATCCGCCATATGTACCAAAACGGCACAAGAGCGACCAGGGCGCTTATGACCGACAATCCCCATGACAGATAGGTTAATATCCTGTGTTTGCCGGCATAGCCCATCAGCTTTGATAAATTTGACTGCTTTTTCACACAAAAACCTCCTTGAAAAATGGATTCTATCATAAGGAAACACAGCGTTTCCGAATATTAAAAATTAGCTCATGCTAACTACAGGGCAAAAATTACAGGGCTTATTGCCCCATAATTTTCATCCATCCGGCGGTATAAAATACCCGCATTTCTTTTAAGTAATGCTGGGCTTTTTCAAGCGGCATTTCATGGATAATCAATTCAAAAAATGTGTTAAACATGCCGGTAATCAATACGTGCTCCAAATGCTGGTCAATGGGCGGCGACGGCCTGCCTATTTTTTCCAGAACCGCTAAATAATCGTGGGTCCCTTTGATTTCTATTTCCACCATTTCGTCAATCAGTTTGGAAAAGCGCGTCCCTTCAGAATGGCAAAGGATGAGCTTAAACACATTTAAATGCTGATAGGCATACAAGAGCATTTCCTCCATACATGCTCCGGATATATCGCCCAATTGCTTGGGCTGCTCCTCTTCCGGAATATTGGCAAAATCCTGCTGCGCTTTCTGAAAAAGCTCCATAAAATGATTGTATTGCTTGCAAACCAGCGCCTCAAACAGGCTTTCTTTGCTGCTGTAATAGCCGTAGAACGCGCCTGTCGTAACGCCCGCCTTTTTTACAATATTCCGTAAGGAAGCAGATTGAAAATCCTTTTCCAGAAATTCCTGCATAGCCGCCCAATGGATTAAGCGCAAAGTGGTTGTCTCTGCTTCGCCCATGCACAACCGTCCTTTCATATAACGCCGTTATATAACACTGTTATTATAATGCGTAAAGAGGGATTTGTCAAGGGACGCCGGGACAAAATTTTGTTCAAAAGGAGGCTGTCCGTCCGGGAAAATTTCCCTTTAACCGGATGGGGATGCGAAGGAATACGTAAATAAGCCGCCTGGCGCGCCTGCAAAAGACGGCGCAGGGAGTAAGGAAGGTTGAAAATGGCCGATGAAATAGACGGGACCTGCCAAAATAACAAAAGCTTCCGACGCCATAAAAGGGCGAGGGCTGCTGAGAGCAATCAAAATCGGGGCTGAATTCCCGCCAAAAATAAAAAATGACAACAATCTAAATTATCGCACATTGAAAAAAGAAAGGAAGGGTGGTAGGATAAGGATAAATTTTGGAATTAGGAGAAATTTTTATGAATCACACAGGCTATCTTGAATATTTGCAAAATTTATCTGGAATTTATCAGGCGCCTCCCAGCAATTTTGAATCCGAGTGGCACGACCGAAGCTGTACGCCCAATGGGCCGTTTATGGGAAATGGCGATATGCACGTTGTTTTGCTGGGAGATCTGAAGAATCAGGAATTCCACATCAGCAAAAGCGATATGTGGACGGATGAGGACAGCGGAAGAAATGTACGGGCGGTGACAACGGGCGGCGTCACTATACGGCCCCAGGAGGAACCGCCCTGTACGGAAAAGCTTTGGAAACAGGAGCAGAGGTTTTGGGACGCTAAGGTATCCGCGTCCTCCGCCGCAGGTTTTGTTACAGAGGCTTTTGTAGCGGCAGACGAAAATATCCTCTTTTTGGAAATTCAAAATTCTCTGGAAAATCCCCTGCATCTGAACGTTGACCTTTGGGCCAAGGAAGATGATCCCACCATGCCCGCGCAGTCTGGATGGGACGGCAGTATCCTATGGGCGTCTCGGGAAACCAGCAGCGGTCCCCGGGGAAATGGCGCGCCGGCCCGCTGGGTGTCCCGGAATTGCCTGGCGGCAGCGCCTTTGGTTGGGAAATGGGAAGTTTCTCGTATTTCCGATGGTAGGGTTTCGGCGGGGATCACATTGGAGCCTGGACGGAAATGCTGCTTAGGAATTATTCTTTGCGGAGGGAAAGATGCCTGGGATGCGCCGGAACGTGCGGTAAAACGTGCCGCCTTGCTGGATATTCCGCAAATTGAGCGGCTGGAAAAGGCGCATAAGCAGTGGTGGCACGATTTTTGGGAAAAATCTTACATTTGGGTTCCGGATCAGGAACTGGAGAATTTCTATATTGGCGCTTTGTATCTTTTCGCTTGCGTCAACCGGGCAGAGTTTGTACCGGCCGGGCAGTACCCTTTCTGCCGTTCAGATGATCCGGCCTGGGCAGGGGATTACCATATGGATCAGGAATATCTGGGCCAGAACGAAGGCTTTTTTTCCGCAAACCGTCCGGAACTGTCTGACGGAGTTTTTAGGCCCCTGCAGGATTTTATGGAAACCGGGCGGCAGTACGCCCAAACCAAGATGACGGTGGTGCATCCTTCTTTCCAGGAGCCGCGGGAAGGGGTCCTCTATCCGGTCGGACTTGGCCCATGGGGAGTGGACTCCACCGTTCATGACAACGATGGGGAACCCTGGCTTGGGAATATGGTTTCCGATGCCTCATACACAGGAATGCTGTTTATCTGGCAGTATGAGTATTACCAGGATAAAGAGTGGCTGCGGGAGGTTGGATACCCCTTTATCCGGGAACTGGCCATGTTCTGGAACAGCCATATCCGCTTGATTGGGGAAAAGGATTCTCATGGGAACTTCTGCACCTATGGCGCTACCTATGAGGAAGCCTTTGGGCGAAACCCTGTTTCGGATTTGGGACTTATCCGGAAAATTCTGGAATCCGCCGTCCAATACAGCCGGATATTGTCCGTCGATTCCGATCAGCGCAGAGATTGGCAGGAGATTTTGGAACATCTTCCTCCTTTCCCAACGATTTTCCACCATGGGAAAGAAGTCTTTGCTGAATATGAAAACGCCCCGGCTTTCCGCGGCGGCTGCGAACTCACCGCTATTTTCCCGGCGGAAACGGTTTCACCCCTCCGGACGCCGGAATGGATCCCCATTGCGCACCATTCTCTGGATATTGAAATGGAAATGCTGACAAAGCCCTTCCATTCGGCTGTTTCCGCAGCCCGGGTCGGATACCCGATAGAAAAAATCGTCAAAGCGCTGAAAGAGAAAATGCTCAATGTCCCCATAACGGCCTGGATGGGGCTGCGGGAAAACTTTACCATTGGCGGCCTGCATTACAACGGGGAATTTATCGAATGGATGAATTCCTCCCTCCTGCAAAGCCAGGATGGCGTCATTCAGCTTTTCCCCAACTGGTACCGGGACAGGCCGGCGGAATTTCACCGGCTGCGCGCCAAGGGGGCCTTTCTGGTTTCAGCCAAACAGGATTCCAGCGGGAAGGTGACCGAAGCGTCTATTTTCAGTGAAAAGGGGCTGGTTTGCACTGTAAAAGCGCCTGCATCGGCTGCGGTTTTGGAAAACGGGACTCCGGTCCCGGCGGAGCACAGTGTTCTTCCCAACGGTTGGAGCGTTTGCAGATTCAAAACGGAAGTTGGAGGAACTTATCAAATTCGATGGAATTGATTTCGTGAAATTAGCATGATTTTTTGACGTTTTTCAGATTTCATCCTTTTTCCATTTTTTATTCATATCCAAAATGAGAATAAAAAATGAAAAAATTGCAAAGAAATGCCGCTTGCGGATGTGCTCCGGCTTGTGTAATATAAAACTATCAAAAATCCAAGTTGCAAGAGATGGGGGATTGTAGTGAAAACAAAAGCGCCAAATGCTTATGGCAAAAGCGGGACCAGTTTCTGGAAAAGATGCCTGTCCCAAAAGGCCCTGATTTCCATGATTATACCGGGTGTGTTGATTGTATTTATTTTCAATTACATACCAATGTACGGAATCTTGATGGCCTTCCAGAAATACAACGTTGCAGAAGGCATTATGGGCAGCGAATGGGTTGGGCTTAAATACTTCCAAATGTTTTTTGAAAACCCGTTTGCCTGGCGGTTAATCAAGAATACGCTGCTGCTGGGTATTTACTCCCTGCTTTGGAATTTCCCTTTTCCAATTATTCTGGCTCTGCTGCTGGACCAGCTGCCCAGCCAGAAGTTTAAAAGAGTAGTGCAGACCGTTTCCTATTTTCCCTACTTTATTTCCATGGTAGTGGTTGTGGGTATTTTGCAGGAGTTCTTTGCTTCAGATGGCGTTATCAACGAAATCCGGGCCATGCTGGGCGCGTCGGAAATTCCCTTCCTTGTAGACCCCCGGTATTTCCGCAGCCTTTATATCGGAAGCGGGCTTTGGCAGGGCGTCGGCTGGGGCAGCATCATTTATCTGGCCGCCCTTTCCAACGTGGACCCGCAGCTTCATGAAGCTGCTATTATTGACGGGGCCAACCGCTGGCAGCGGGTGCGGTACATTTCCTGGCCCACTATCGTCCCCACTACGACTGTTATGCTGATTTTTGCGGTCAGCGGCATCCTGGGCAACGATTACCAGAAGATCCTGCTTCTGTACAATGAGTCCACTTACGAGGTGGCGGACGTTATCAACACCTATGTGTACCGGGAAGGTATCGCGGGAGGAAGAATTGAATACACCACGGCAATCGGTCTTATGATGAATATTGTTTCTTTCGTTCTTTTGGTCCTCACCAACCAAATCAGCAAGACCGTAAGCGAAAACAGTCTGTGGTAAAGGGGGAAGGAATACTATGCGGAAGAATAAGATTCACACCGGCAGCGCAGTTTTTGACACATGTAACGTCGTCCTTATGTGCGTGTTTATGCTGATTATGCTGGTACCGGTCCTTCATGTATTGTTCGTTTCAGTCAGCGACCCGCAGGAGGTCATTAAAGGCGGTCTGTTCCTGTATCCAAAAGGGTTCAACGTCAAAGGGTATGAGGCGGTTTTCCAAAACCCGCGGATTATCACATCCTACGGCAACACCATCCTGTACGCCGTCTGCGGCACCTTGGCCACCCTGTTTTTCACAGCATTGACCGCGTACCCGCTTTCTATTTCCAATTTCGCCTTGAAAAAGCCGGTTACGGTCTACCTGACGATCACCATGTTCTTTGGCGGCGGTATGATCCCCACCTATATGCTGATGCGGAACCTGCACCTGATTGACAGCCGGCTGGTTATGATCATTCCCTTCTGCGTCGGCGCTTATAACGTTATCCTGTTCCGCACCTTTTTCCAGGGGATTCCGGCATCCCTGCGGGAAGCGGCTCTGATCGACGGGGCCGGGGAATACCGGATCCTGTTCCAGATCATCCTGCCCCTTTCCAAAGCGATCCTGGCAACCATCGGCCTTTTCACCATCGTTGGAAAATGGAACGAATGGTTCAGCGCCCTGATCTACCTGACTGACGACAACAAGATGCCTGTCCAGATGATCCTGCGGCAGATGCTCTTTAACAGCCAGGCCCTGGGCACCAACGCGGATCCCGTTACCAAAGCCCTGATGCGGGAGCAGGCGGTTGTGCCGGAGAACATCAAGTATGCGGCCATCATCATTACCATGCTTCCCATTATGTGCATCTACCCTTTCCTGCAAAAATATTTTGCCAAAGGCGTTTTTGTAGGAACCATTAAAGGTTAATCCCAAGTTGTTTAGGCCGGAGAGCCTTCGATAAAATTGTTTGAACAAAGGAGAATGAACGATGAAAAGCAGAAAAATGTTGCGGTATGTTGCTGCCGGCACGGCGGCTTTGGTAGCCCTTTCCCTGGCAGGATGCGGCGGAGACGCCGGCTCCTCCGGCGCGGACGCAGGCAGCACGGCAGATAACGGCGGCAGCGAAAGCAAGGTAATTACCTACAGCAGTTTGAATTATACGGCGGACACTACCGGAAACGCACCCCAAACCACCAAAGTTGAGGAACGGTTTGCAGAAATTGTAAAGGAAAAGCTGGGCTATGAAATTAAAGAGGAAAAACAGCTGGTTCACATGGGCGACTACGCGGAAAAGCTGAAGGTGCTCTTTGCCGGCGGCGACCTTCCCGATGTGATCCACTGCGGCTGGTTCGGCCTTGCGGATTTGAACAAATACGGCGACCAGGGCTTGGTGGTGAACTTTGCGGAATACAAGGAACAGATGCCCAATATGTTCAGCATGATCGAGGGGGATTCCACCTTTGCGGACCGGGGTTACACTCCCGAGGGCAACCTCTATATTGCGCCTGACATTCAGTTAACCCCTGATGGCAACTATGATACTACCGCTAACTGCGCCTTCCGCAAGGACGTCCTGGACGAGGTCGGCGTGAAAGTCCCGGAAACCCTGGATGAGCTTTACGACGCGGCCGTTGCCCTGAAAGCGGCTTATCCGGACGTTTACCCCATCATGACCTTTGAGGAATGGGAGCCTTTGACCCTGGGCATTTTCAACGCCTATAATATCCCCTCGCAGAGTGTATTCTGCAACGGCGAAGAATTCGTATTTGCCCCCTTTGTTGATGGCTATAAAGAGAGTGTAGAGTTCCTCCACAAACTGTACGAAGAAGAGCTGATTGCCCCGGACTACGAGGTCCACACCAGCGAGCAGGGCAACGCGGCCATTGCTAATGGGGAAGCATTCCTGCTTCCTAAGGCATGGAACGGTTACCCCGCCCAGTGGAACGAAGAGTATCCCGACCAGGAATGGGTGTATGTGCCCGGCCTGCGCAGCAGCGATGAACCGGTAAAATTTGTGTACCATGCTTCTGATGATAAAATAGTCGCTAACAGCAGCTATTATACGGTCATTTCTAGCAACTCCAAAGTGAAGGATGAGCTGATGCAGATTTATGACCTGAAGTACACGGAAGATATGCAGATCCTGTTCAGCTGGGGTATTGAAGGCGAAACCTACACCGTGGATGAAAACGGCGAACGCCAGGTTATTGAGGAGAACTTCACCGATTCTTCTTACGGCGCCAACGCCCCCGGAGACATCAGCATCGACGGCCGCGCCCGCGCCAAAAACGCCATCATCCTCTACAACGGCGAAACCATTGAGCAGCCCCTCTACACCTTCATGCGGGAGGTTGCCACCCCGGAAATCGAAAACGCCTTCTACAAGGACGTTACCCTTTCCACTGATGAAAACGAAGAGTACGCCAACATCATGACCGCCGTCATCACCTACGCAGAGGAACAGACCGCCAAATTTATTTCCGGCGCGCGTTCCCTGGACGAGTGGGACGCCTTTATTGAAGAACTGCAGGATATGGGCGATATCCAGAAGGCGCTGGATATTAAAAATTCCAAGCTGCAGTAACCTTGCCCTTGTGCGGAAGGGGAATTCCCCTTCCGCTTTTTTTGTTGTTGACGAATTGTCCAATTTTTGCTATAATATTATACATATAAATTGATATTATGAATGGGGCGGAATTCGTGAAGTTGTTTAAACCGATAAAAAATCATGTACTAACTATAAATTTTGTGTTGCTTCTTCTGATTTTGGGGATCATGCTGGGAAATTCCATGTTCTTATTAAGCACGGTCCGCCAAAACAGCAAGGACGACACACAAAATTGGGTAGCGGTCATGGCGGATACTTTTGAAAATGAATATTTCCGCTTAAACTCGCTGATGACTTTGTGCAATGATGATCCGGATCTAATTTTGGCCTTGCATTCTTCCTCGGAAGATCCCCGCTTTATGGACAACCTGCTGGCCGCGCAGGAAAAGATTTCTTTGATAAAAGCCTCTATGCCCTATGCCCAGGACGTATTCGCCTACCGGAGTACCGACAACACTATCCTTACAATTGACAAAGGGATTATTGCAGCGGACAGTTTCTGGGGGCGGTACACCATGGGTGATTTGACAGAGGAATTAATGTCCGCGTCCAACGTGCTGACTTCCATTGGCGGCGGGCTGTATTTCATCTGCCCGATTCAGGGTTACGGAAGCATTATTATTGATATTGACGTATCCGCTTTCCTGGACATGATGAAAGTGCATACCGTGGGGCCGGAAACCTATGTGCTGATTACGGACAACAAAGGCCAGACGATCCTGCAGAATAACCCGCCTTTGGATTTGCCTGCCTTTGAAATCCTTCCTGCAAACGGCGAAATAGTTCCCATAAATGACGCTTCTTATTATATGTATTCCCAGGACATCCCCTCTATCGGATACCGCTGTACGGTTTTGAATTCGGTAAACGTGGTGGAAATCAACCTCCGTTCCGTAAACGCCATCTGTATCCTGATGCTGGCGGCCGTAACCATCTTCAGCATTCTGCTGTTTGTGTTCAATAGGCGGACTTACCTGCCCGTGCAGAAGCTCATCGCCGCTTTCGGCCCGGAAAACGGGGAAGGGGATCAGCTGGCCTATATCACCAAGCGTTTTACGGAATTGACGGAAAAGGAACGGACTATGGAGGGATACCCCGGGGGGGGTTAGATCTGGATGTATCCCTTTACTATCTGTTTTATAATGAAAAGGATGACGGGAGCCTGGATTCCATGGCGAGCCGGTTTTATAATGGTTCCTATTTGGCGCTGCTGGCCTGTCAGGATTTAAGCGGGCAGCCCGACCGGCAGCTGGCCGCCGATTTGGAAGAAGAATTCCCCGATGTTGTCACTGTCCCCTGCGATTCCTTTATGACCGCTTTTATTCTGCCGGACGGCGTAAAGGAGGAGGATTTCCTGGGCTATTTGCGGAACAGGCTGGCTTCTCATTCCAACCTTAAGGCGTTTGTTTCCTTCAGCGCTCCGTTTACCGGGGAATACTCCATGAAAGAGGGCTTTGAGAACGCTCTTCACGCTTTGGAGTCCACGGTGATTGAGTCGGATGAACCGCTGACTGTTTCCAGCCCTGAGAATTTCCAAAAACAAATCCGTTATATCAAGCTGGAAATCCAGCAGCAGATCGTAAATTGTGTGCTTCATTCGGACATAGACGTCATCCACGAGGTTTTCGATTTCCTTCTGAAAGGAAAAAGCAGCCTTTCGGAATACCGTTCCATCTGCAAAACCATTTCGTCCCTGCTGGATTACATGGTAAATACCCTGTCCATTGATTTACAGGGGGAGCCATTGACGCAGCCTAACTATGACCGGATGTACAACCCTCTTTATATGACCAATACGCTGCTTCAATATTTCCGCCGGATCAGCGAAGCGTACCAGCAGGGGACCCACAATAATCTGCGCGGGCAGATTTTGGAATATCTGGGGCAAAACTATGCGGAGCCTTTAAGCCTGGATTCCATCTCCGACCATTTTCATATTACGCCGGCCTATTTGTCCAGCTTTTTCAAAAAGGAAACCGGCGAGAATATCTCGTCCTATTTGGCTAAATTACGCATTAGCGAGGCCAAACGGCTTTTGGAAAACACGGACTTAAAAGTCAGCGAAATTTCCGAAAAAGTCGGGATTCCCAGCCAGACAACTTTTATCCGGCTGTTTAAAAAATACTGCGGGATGCCGCCCAATGAATATCGAAAACTGCATGGCCCTCATCAATAAAAAGCCATGCCGGAACAGGAGGGGCAGAATATGGCCCAAAAACGAAACGTTGATTATCAAAGCCTGGTTTCCCAGGCGGATATTTATTACAGCGCGCCGGTTTTTGAAAACTATAAGGGGATGCCGGTGGGAAACGGCGTCACCGGCTCCATTGTGTGGATGGAACCGGACCGGCTGAAATTCCAAATCAACCGCGTCGACGTGTTTGCCGCCAACGGCGCCACCACCGCCGGGGAACCGGATATGACGTCCCCTGACTATCTGGGGCATCAAGAATACTGCGGCGGCTGCGCTTTTTTGGACATCTCCTTTGGAAGGGATGTTTTTACGGAAACAGATACAGTCCAGCACCTGCGCATGTATGACGCGGAACTGGGGCTTGAAGGCCGGAACCTGCAGGCCAGCCTGCGGGTGTGGGCAGAACGGGATGTATTCTGCCTGGATGTGAAGGATTTAAGCGGAAAGCCGGAGCCGGTTTCCATCACATTGTCCATGCTCCGGCCGGCCCATGTAGTTCGGAAAAACCACACGGCGGATTCCCGGGTATTTTCCCGGGAGGGCATGGCTGGGCTTACCCAGGCGTTCTCGGAGACTTGCGATACCGGCGTCGAGGGAAACGACCATTTCTGCGCTTCCGCAGTGCTGGCTTCGGCCAAGGGCTGCACAATCGCGGAAACAAAACTGGATTCGGAGCGGTGCGTAACTTTGACCCTTCTGCCCGAAACCTCCCAGTATTCCCTGTATATTGCCAGCGGCGCTTCCTTCCAAAGCCTGGAGCAGGCGGAAAAGGACGCCCAATCGGCCATGTTCGCGGCCTTCAGCGCCGGCAAGGAGCAAATTGAAAACTCGCACCGGGACTGGTGGCATGACTACTGGAGCCGCTCCTATATTGACACATCCTTTGACCGGCGGTACTCCCTTTACTGGTATACCTACCTATATTTTATCGGCTCCACCATGCGGGGCGGCTATCCGGCGAAATTTAACGGCCTTCTCTTTAACGCGGACGGCGATTTCCGGATGTGGGGCGGGCAATATTGGTGGTATAACCAGAGCCGCTCTCATTACGGACTGGATACCGCGAACCATGGAGACCGAAACGCCCCGCTGTTTGGGATGCTTCTGCGGGCGATGCCCAAGTATCAGAAAGCCTGTGAGCAAATTTGGGGAGGGCACGGCGGTATTATCCTGCCGGAAACAGAAGGATTCTCCGGCCCTGAAATCCTCCCGGATGACATTGCGGAGGATTTAAAAGCGGTTCTGCTGGATGAAAAACCCATAAGCCCCCGGCTGCTGGCCTTTATGGAAAACCGCAGCGGCCTGAATTCCCGCTGGGCCATCTTTGCCGGAGGCGAAGAACAGAAAAAACAGGACGCCTCTTTCCGCTGGCACTCTAATTTGTGCTATAACGCAGGCGACGCCGCCAATTCCATGTGGAACCACTACCTATATACGGGGGATTTGGAGTTTTTAAAGAAAATCTATCCCTGGCTGAAAGGCGTTGCGGAATTTTACCGTTTTTATCCCCGGAAGGAAATGGGGGAGGACGGCTGCTGGCATTTCCATCACCTGGGCTGGGCGGAATCTATCACCTGGGCCGACGACGTTATCGACGACTTGGTGATGATGCGGGGAATTTATAAAACCGTTGTCGCTGCTTCGGAAATATTGGGCGTGGATGCGGATTTGCGGGACGCTTGGGACGAAATGTACCGCCGTCTCCCGCCCTATCCCACCAGCGAAATGGAGGACGCCGTCTCCGTCCACAGCCATCCGGACGGTTTCGTGACTTATGCCGTTTGCCGCAAGCCCTGTCACCTGGAATGGATCGGCAATACAAATGACTGCCGTCTGCGGATGCTCCACAATTTTGATTTGGTAAACCTGGAAACGAAAAAGACCGACCCGGAAGGATTTGAACTGGCGAACCGTTCCTATGAGGCCACGGAAGTGGGCCGGAAGCTGATGCACGGCAAGTGCCCGGACTTTATGGGGGGAGGTTTTGCCCTGAATTTCGGTTTGGTGGAAGCGGCGCGCCTGGGGCGGACAGATATTGTCCGGACAGGGCTTCCCGCCCTGCTCACCCAGTTCACCGCCAACCAGTACCAGGGAGCCAACCGGTTGGCCTGGTATGCCAGCCGGGAAGCTTGCTCCATCCAGGAATTGGGGGTGTACTCGGACGGGCTTCAGGAACCGTTATTGCAAAGCATCGCCAATGGCGCCGGAAATATGGAACCAGTGATTTACGTCTTCCCGGCGTGGCCCATGGAATGGGACGCTTCCTTTGAACTGTTGGCAAAAGGCGCGTTTCTGGTACATTCCAAGGTGGAAAAAGGGAAAATCCCCTATGTGCGGATTTGTTCCCAGAAGGGCGGCGTTTGCCGGCTGCATAACCCCTGGCCGGGCCGTGCGGCAACGGTTTCTTCGGAACAGGGCAAAGTGTCTGCGGCGGCGTGTGAAACCATTACCTTCGATACCTCAGCGGGTCAGGAGTATTGGATCTCGCCGGAACCGGAGATTTGCCCTGCGGAAGTGGCGGCCCCATGCCGGATTCTGCTGGATGATTTCTGGCTCCAATACCCCTATAAGGACGGCATGGCCAGGATCCGGCCCGGTTTCAGCAGCCGTTTGCGCCTCAACCGGGAAGGAACTGTGGAATTTCGCAGCGACAGGGAAGACATTCTGCGGGTGGACGGGGATGTCATAACTGGCGTACAGGTTGGTGAAACAGTCATCCGCGCCTGGATAGATGGGGCGGAGGTTGCGTCCCGGAAGATTATCGTTTGCCACCGGGTAATCAACGACCATGAAAAATGCATCCGGTATCAGGGAAAGTGGAGAAAATCTGCGTCAACGGATCCGGGCGTATATTTTTACGACTGCCACCGCTCAGAAAACCCGGGCGACTGGCTGGAACTTGATTTTAGCGGGTATGGTTTTGAAATCCATGGCGCGAAAGATTTCAACGCCTCCTCTGTGGAATTGTATCTGGACGGGGAAAAGCTGGCAGATGTTTGCTGCAAAGCCAATGAGCGTTTAGAGTCTCAATTGCTGTATAGCGTCAAGTCTCTGAAGCCGGGTTTCCACACGTTACGGATAGTAAATGCGGATGGGAAGGTTTTTGCCTTGGATTACTTCCGTATTTTCTCCTAAATTGTACTTTGGGCAGCAACGGCAGGTTCCAGGTATTCATAAGGGCCGCCAATCATAGAGCGGATAGAGGACAGTTTCTTGAAAAAGAAGCTGTCCTTTTTGTGTTCAAAAATCAGGAGGGAGGAAAATGGGCTGAATAAAAAGTAAAATCCGGCAGGAGTACGCTAATGCGGACGAGAGGGAGAAATTGTGCAGCAGCAACTTCCACTCCCAAGCAAAGACGGCCTTTATTCAAGTCCAGACAGTAAATAGCGTGTGGCTGTGCGCCTGGACTTGCGCGTCTTATTCCCGGATCCTGCACATCTCTTATGGATGATCCCAGGCCGGCCGCCCACCCTGACTGGCTGAAGGAATTATTGTTGATTTTTGACGAAAATTATAGTATAATGATTCTGTAAAATAATTGTAAAAAAGCGGCGAAAGAGAAATCGCCGTTTTATGTTATAACGCTAGGGGGATACGAAGATGGCATCTAAGTCATATGAAAGGAATACACGGCTCTACCTGCTGGGAATCTTAACGGCGGTGGAGCTGCTGATGTCCTTTTCTTTTCTGGGATACCTGCATGTCGAACCTATTTCCATCACCATTGCCTATATTCCCGTTCTGCTGGCAGGCGCCTTAGTAGGCCTGCCGGAGGCCGTGATCCTGGGGACAGTGTTTGGCCTGGCCAGTATGTGGAAAGCCGGCGCCAGCTATGTAATGCCTACCGACCAGCTGTTTTCCCCTTTTATGAGCGGACGCCCGATGGAGAGCGTCTTGCTGAGCGTAGGCGCTCGTATGCTTTTTGGATTGCTGACCGGTCTTTTATACCTGGCAGCCAAGCGCCTGCCGTATACAGGGGCGTGGCTTTGCGTTGTTTCCTTTTTTGGAAAATTTCTTCATTCTCTGCTGGTATACAGCGCTATGGGGCTCTTTTTTCCGGAAGCGGGCTACAGCGTACGCAATGCGCTGGACTCCTTTGTCAGCTTGAACGACGTCGTTACCAATTTGGTTACTGCCGGGATTGTCTTTCTGTTTTGGAAATTGGAAAAGTCCCGTTTTTGGCAGGAGTACCGAATCCGGATGGAAAAGGCGCAAAAATTGCAGATAGAGGGGCATTATCACCGGCTGTCGATGGCAGCGATCCTTCTGCTGACCGTCGGCCTGACCCTGGCCATAGCCGTCTATTTTGTCCACCGGATGGATTATGCCCTGGAAGCGGGCGGGGTTGTTTTGAGCGATACGAACTATTCCGATTTAGTACACCTGCAGATTCAGTTTGTCATCGGCGCCCTCTCCATGATGGCGCTGGTTATCGTGTTTCTGATATTTAACCGCCGAAACTCCGTCTACATGTATTACGAAGCAAAAATTGACGCCCTCACCGGCCTGACAACTAGGAAGGCTTTTTTCGAGGCTTGCACCAAGGTTTTGCAGAACAGCCGGACCGGCAGGGAGGAATGCGGCTATTTTATCATGGTGGATGTAGACCGGTTTAAGGAGATAAACGACCAGTACGGGCATCCCGAGGGCGACCGGATTCTGCGGGAAGCGGCCAGCGCCCTGCAGGAAACTTTTGGCCGGGAAGGCTTAGTAGGCCGGGTTGGCGGCGACGAGTTTGCAGTGCTGTTGGATATGTCCGTCTCCCGGGAACGCCTAGAGGCAATTTTCTCGCTTTTTTTAAAACGGATTCATAAAATCGAGATTGAGGACAGCCAGATCTCGTGCAGTATAGGGGCTGTTCCTCTTCACGCCGATAAGCCCGTAGACGCCCTTTACCGGGAGGCCGACCGAATGCTGTACAGCGCAAAACGGCAGGGACGCGACCGGTTTGTATTGCTGGATCACTCCGGCGAGATGGCCATTATTGAAGGGGAGCATGTTCAGCGGGAAAAACTGAAAGGCTGATTATGACGCCTGCTTCCGTTTTTTACCGGTCCAATCCACACGCTGCTTTTGGCAAAAAAATCCCTGGAATGTATATTGCAATATAAGCAGTTCCATGGTATAATTACTATGAAATTAATTGTGAAAAGGGGTGACAAGAGTTTTTCTTTGTCAACTGGCAAAACTTATAGACATATCATAAACGGCAGATATGCTTTCCCCATTTTATGGGAAAGGCGTATTTATTCATGTCTTTATGGCGTAATTATTATATTGCGCATAAACGCGCTCCTCCTGCCGTAAATTGCAGACGATTCAATCGATAAGTTATCAATGAGAGGTTCTATTAAGAAGTGTGATGATAAAGTTTAATATAAAAAAGGATTTGTTAAACACAAATTTTGTGGAGAAATCCGTTTCCATCAATCGAATAGTTTTGCGTGCCGCAGCGGTTTTTACAGTAATCGTGGAACTGATCAATATGGCCCGCGTTCTCCTGCTGTCAAATTCAGGGTTGGGGACGCTTAATAACCGCATTTATTTCAGTTTCTACCTTGTATATTTTATAACAAGTGCGGCGTTCCTTTTGATCGATTTCTGCCTGAAGCTTTCCAGCAGAATAAGGTATTATATCTATTTGATAAGCGCAGGCGTAATACTGCTGTGGCATACGCTTTTTAATATGTACGATATCCACCGGTCAGATGCGGTGGGGAATTTTACAATTATTACGGCGATGGCAGTCTTTTGTTCCCTTTTTGTCATGAAACCGGGTTATGCATTGGCTGCCATGGGCGGCAGTTATATCCTGTTTGTTTTGTTTTTGGGAATGAACTTCAGCTCCGGAGAGGTAATCAATTTTACGATTACAGCTTCGCTCTGCTTGCTTGTTTACTTTGTGCGCTATAAACATTTATATATCGAGCTGACCCAGGCAAAATTACTTAACGATATCCGGCAGGAATTGTCGGAAACGCAGCGGAATTTTCGGCTGTCCATAGAGCAATATGAACTGATCCGGGAAAGAGACAATTATGTGACCTTTGAATGGGATGTAAATGCCGACAGAATCCGTTTTTCAGAAGAGTGGAACGAGTGGTTTAACGAGCCGAAAGATATTCCGCACTTTAAAAAGTTTATCCGCGAAATTAAAACGGTGAAGCCGGAGCAAAAAGAAATCCTGTTAAAGTGCTTGGAAGGCATAAAAAATGGAATCCCTTTTCAGAAAACCGAATTGCAGCTGCCGCTGAAAACCGGTGAAAAGGCCTGGTTCGAGCTGCGGGTGATTACTCAGACAAACGATCAGAATAAACCGGTATTCGGTATCGGTATGCTTTCAGATATTACCGATCAGAAAGAGAAAATTTTCCAGCTGGAACAGGAAATACAAATAGACCTTTTTACCGGCCTGTTGAATAAAGCCGCTATTGAGCATTATGGGGAAAGAACGCTGGCAAAACTGCAAAAAGGGGAAATCCTGGCCGCATTAATTCTGGATATGGACGATTTCAAGGATATCAACGACCGCTTTGGGCATCCGGCAGGGGACTATGTTTTGAAAGAAGTCGCCGATATTATACAGCGGAAAGCGCCTGTGGGGGCGAAAGTGGGGCGTATAGGCGGAGATGAATTTATGGTTCTGCTGTTGACGGACAGTTTGACCCCCTTGAGAGATTATGCAGGCGAATTGATACAGGAGGTATCCCGTATCCGATGGAAAGGGAAAGATGTGGGAGTTAGCTGCAGCATAGGCATATCGGCGGAGGATTCCAGCCAACGGACGTATCCAGAGCTGTATAAGGCTGCGGACGACGCTTTGTATCAGGCCAAGCGCAGGGGGAAAAACCAGGCTTGGTGTCAAGGGAAACATTGTCAGGAAAAAATTTACCTTGACAAGAAATAATTTTGTAAGAACATATTTAGAGGCAAAGCCGTTGAAAGACGGCGACGCAAAGCTGTGAGTCTACGGCAGAAAACTGCTATGATCGTCAAGCTGCAAAGACCTTCCGTGTAAACCGCACGAAAGATTTTTGCAGCTTTTTTTATTAGGGGTGTTGAAGTGAACGAGGTATATCGGCAGGAAAAAAAGTATTTTATGACCTTGGTAAATATGCGGAATCTTTCCGGCCTGCTGGAACCGGTTATGATTCCGGACGCGCACAACGGTTCGCAGGGATACCGCATCCGTTCCCTGTATTTTGATACGATTCACGAAAAGGACTACGAGGACAAAATAGACGGGCTGGAAATCCGGCGCAAAATCCGCCTGCGTATTTACGATCCGGCCGCCGATTTCGCCATGTTGGAGATGAAGCAAAAAGAGGGCGGTTATCAGAAAAAGCGTTCTCTCCGTTTAAGCAGGCGGGATGCGCAGCAGATTGTGCAGGGGCGTTATGACAGCCTTTTACAATACAACGACCCATTTGCAGCAGAGTGCTGTGGGCTAATGCACTGGCAGTGTTACCGTCCAAAGACGATTGTGGAATATAACCGCCAGGCATATATCGCCAAGGAAAACAAGATACGGGTTACTTTGGATTATGAAATCCGGGCAACGGAAACGAATCTGGATTTGTTTTGCCCCGTGTTGAATCTGTACCCTGTGCTGGATCCTTTCAACGGCGTCCTGGAGGTCAAATATAACGGCTTTTTACTCAGCTATATCAAAAATCTTGTAAATGCGGCGAATCGTTCGGAATTGTCTGTCAGCAAATACTGCCTGGCGAGGAGCGCAAGTATGAAATTCGGATTCTGAAAGGAGTATTTGAAAATGAGAAGATTGTTGTTGGAGATGTTTGAGAGCACAGGCCAGCTGGATCCTCAGACGATTGTCCTGCGAATGATTGTAGCAACGATTATTGCGTTTTTCATTTACCTATCGTATAAGCTGTCTCATGAGGGCAGCATTTACAGTAAAAAATTTAATGTGTCGTTGATGGCGCTGACGGTGATTACAACTGCGGTAATGATTGTAATCGGAAATAACATCGCGTTGTCTCTCGGCATGGTGGGCGCGCTGTCTATTGTCCGTTTCCGGACGGCGATTAAGGATTCGCGGGATACGATTTACATCTTCTGGACGATTGTAGCGGGTATTTGCTGCGGAGCCGGCGATTTTTTGGTTGCTGCCGTCGGCAGCGCGTTTGCTTTTTTGGTCCTGCTGATATTTGGGCGGATTAAAAATGATAACCGCATGCTGCTGATTATACGGGCCGCCAGGATAAACGAAGAAAAAATTGAAGCGCTGATCTTCCAGCGTTTTTCGCGCAAGGCCAATTTGAGAGTGAAAAATACCACCGACACCAGCGTGGAATTTATTTATGAAATCAGCAAACACCTGCTGGAACGCGCGGAAAAATCGAAAAAAGGAATCGTTCAATCAAAAAGCGTTACCGATGCCCTGTATGAAATCGGCAGCGTCGAGTACTGCAACCTAGTTATGCAGAATGATGAAATCAGCAGTTGATTTTGCCGTATAAAAGGAGGCGGATGGGATGAAATACCGGCTGATAGGGATTGTTGCAACGTTCTTTTTGCTGGCTGCTGCATTTGTTGCCACCGCATTTGATAACGAAAATCCCAATAACCGCGTTCACCAGCACTTGACCGCCCGCCAGCCGGACGCGGGATGTTCGTGCGATGGCGAAGAGCTGTGCACACATCTTCCCCTTGTAGTGATTGAAACGGACGGGCAGGTAATACCTGGCGAGCCTCTGTCGGCGGACGGCACGTTTCTGGAACAAAACGAGTCCGTAGATTATGAATATGAAAATGTGACGTTAGCAGAAGACGGCAGTACGACCATTGCGTGCCAAGTGCGGATTATGGACTCTGAAAGCGCCAACCATCATCTAACAGACCAGCCGTCTTTGGAGCTGAATGCGCGCATCCGGATCCGCGGCAATACCTCCCGGCTGTTTGATAAAAAAGGCTATCTTTTAAAGATAACAGAAGAAGACGGCGTTACCAATAAAGATGTTGGAATCATGGGGATGAGCGCGCATCATGAATGGGCGCTCCATGGCCCGTATCTGGATAAGTCGCTGATTAGGAACTACATGTGGTACAATATTGCCGGGGAAATTATGGATTACGCTCCCAATGTGCGTTTTTGCGAAATTGTAATCAATGGCGAATATCAAGGGCTTTATGTGATGACTGAAACCATCACCAACGGGGAGAATGCCAGGCTAAAAATGAGTATGCCGGAAGACGGCCAAAGTGCGGTGAGTTACGTTATCCGTCTGGACCGGGGCAGCTCGAATCCCATTAAAAATATTGAAACTTTTACGATGTACGCGCTGCGGAACAAATGGATTATTGACATTGCCTATCCCGGCACAGACAACTTGATCCAGGACCGCATTGACTATATTTCCCAAGAATTTTCAGATTTTGAAAAGAGCCTATATTCCTACGATTATGATACGGAACCTTACGCGTGGTGGAACCATGCGGATATAGATTCTTTTGCGGATTACTTTATTATTAATGAATTTACCTGCAATTATGACGTAGGCGCTCGTTCCACATACATCTATAAAGATATCCGGGGAAAATATCAAATGTGTATTTGGGATATGAACTCCTCGTGCGACAATTTCCATTTTAGTCAAATTGAGCCGCAGAGGTTCCAAATGCAGTATATTACCTGGTTTTATATGCTGATGAAGGACGAAAATTTTACTCAGCATGTCATTGACCGCTACCGGGGACTTCGGGAAAGTTATCTCAGCGAAGAATACCTCCTTTCCTACATCGACGATGTAGTGGAGTACCTTGGCCCGGCTATTGAACGGAATTTCCAGGTATGGGGATATTCATTTGACGATTATGTCCCCCTTTCCCCGGCGGAGCGGAACCCTGAAAACCATGAGGCAGCCGTGGCGCAGCTCAAAGACTTTATCAAAGTGCGCGGCGAATGGATGGACGAACACATCGAGATTCTGCGGCAGTACAGCCATGAATCGAAAAACAAGAAATTTAACCATTGATAGGCAAAGGGGTTATGTACCATGAAAAAATTTATCATCGCCGCTTGTATTGTGGTACTGCTCATTTTTGCATGGAATTTTTCCTATTATAATCTGGGCATTTATATTGACCTGCACCCCGACGCGCCTGTTACCGCCTTTATGACGACCGATCAAGACACGATCTATATGGAAAAGGACGGGAAAACCGTACCTTTTGAAATCCGCGGCGTGAACATGGGAGTCGGCCTTCCGGGAGAATGGGCGACTGATTATGCAATAGATAAAGAAACCTATCTGCGGTGGTTTGCCTGGATTCAGGAAATGGGCGCCAATACCATCCGCGTGTATACCATCCTGCACGATGATTTTTACAATGCATTTTACGAATACAATCAAGGCCGTGAAGACCCGCTCTATCTGATCCACGGGGTATGGGTCAACGACTATGTGCAAAACTCCCACCGGGATGCTTACGACGATGATTTCCGGCAGACGCTTTTGGATGACTGCCGGACAGTAGTGGATATCCTGCACGGCCAAAAGAATTTGTCACTGGGATACGGGCTGGGTTCGGGGTCGTACCGAAAGGATGTTTCCCAATGGGTGATCGGCTATATCCTGGGCGTGGAATGGGAGGACGTCACCGTTACTTATACCGACCACAAATATCCGGAGCGCAGCTCCTATCAGGGAACTTACATGTATACCACGGAAGATGCTTCTCCTTTTGAAGCCATGCTGTGCGAAGTCGGCGATAAAATCATCGAGTATGAGTCAAAGCGGTATAAACAGCAGCGGCTGGTGGCTTTTTCCAACTGGCCCACCACCGACCCCTTCGACTATCCGGAGGATATTACCCGGTTTTTTATGAAGTGCGCCAAGGTGGATGTAGAGCATATCCGCACAACCGACGCCTTTTTGTCCGGGCATTTTGCCTCCTACCATGTATACCCGTATTATCCCGACTATCTGAACTATGTGAGCGATAAAAGCGGATTCGTGACAACAGAGGACGGCAAAGTCAATACCTATCAGACTTACCTGAAACGTTTGACCGAGTATCATACCATTCCGGTTGTCATTTCTGAATACGGCGTGTCTACCGGCCGGGGTATGGCGCAGAGAGACTATAATACCGGGCGAAACCAGGGGAACATGTCGGAAAGCGAACAGGGGCAGGCGATTATCCAATGCTATGAGGATATCATGGCGGCAGGATGCGCCGGGAGCTGCGTATTCACTTGGCAGGATGAATGGTTCAAACGCACATGGAACACCATGCATGCTGTCGACCTTGAAAATACGCCCTACTGGAGCGACTATCAGACCAATGAACAATATTTTGGCTTGCTGGCCTTTGACCCGGGCAAAGAAAAGAGCGTCAGCTATACGGACGGGGACCTTTCTGAATGGAAGGAAAACGATCTTGTCATTCAAAGCCGGGAGATGTCGGTTTCCATGAAATATGACGAAAAATTCCTGTATTTTCTGATCTATAAGGAAGGGTTTAACTCGGAATCCGATACGCTGTATCTTCCCATTGACACGACCCCTAAAACCGGAAGCACCTATTGCGAAAATCTGAAGCTTTCCTTTGAACGCGCAAGTGATTTCTTAATTGTAATCGACGGCCAGGAAAACAGCCGCGTGCTGGTGCAGGAACGTTATGAAGTGCTGCGGGCAATGTATTTGCATGAAACGGAAGACAGGGACGCCTACATTGAGCCGGTGGAAAAGGATACGCCGGCGTTTAAGCCGATTCACCTTATGTTACAGACCGCTACGCCGCTGCTGACAGGGAACTGGCAGGCCACCAGCGAAACTTATGAAACCGGCAAGCTCACCTACGGGAATGCCAACCCGGAAGCAGAGGAATTTAGCTCCCTGGCGGATTTTATCTTTTCAGGCGACTATATTGAACTGAAAATTCCGTGGCAGCTTCTCAACTTTGCAAACCCCTCGGAAATGAAAATCCACGACGATTATTATGAAAATTACGGGGTGGAATATATACAGATCGATGAGATGCATATTGGAATCGCGGACGAAAAAAGCGCGGCATACCGCATCCCGATGGAGGCTTTTTCCCTGGAGGGCTGGGGAAAAACGGTGACCTACCATGAACGGCTGAAAGAGTCCTATTACATGCTGAAAGACTACTGGGCGAAAGCAGAATAGCACGCTGGCGCCAGCGGAAAGGAGGATGGCTGTGAGAATAGAAATCATGATCTATATTTACGGCGCGGTATGTCTGAGCATGATTGGGTTTAATATCCTATACAATCTGCTTTTAAAACGCCGTGAACCGCGGCTGGAAAGGCGGCGCCGGAAAATCAAAAGGCAGGTGAAGGCGCAGCTTGACGCCATCCGGGATGGCAAATCCGTTGATCCGAAACATCTGCGCTACTTGCGGAACAGTCTGCGCCGCCTTAACAACCTTATCGCTTTTGACCGGGTTTTAAAGCCGCTTTGCGAGGGTACCTATGACGATGCCGCTGCCAAATATTTTCTTCAGATTCAGCCGGTTATTTTGTATCTGGCGGTCTTATATGATCATCGCAATACCATGCAGGCGGCGTATTTTTCCTTTTTCCTTTCCCGGTATATGGCCAAAAGGCAGCGGCCCATTGATTCCATACAGGAGATTCTGCTGGGCTATGTCAAAAAAGAAAACCTGTACTGCTGCGTGAACGCATTGCAGGCGCTGTGCGCTTTTGGCAGCGCCGAACACATTATAAAGGCGTTAAAAATACAGGATCAAAGCAAGGTATTTGTGCATGAAAAAATACTGACGGAAAGCCTGCTTTCTTTTTCAGGGAATCACGACGGCCTCATACGGCGTTTATGGGAGAATATCGATTCCTATTCAGAACACACGCAGCTGGCAATTCTAAATTATATCCGTTTTCAATCAGACGGCTATCAGGAAGAGATGTTTGCGGTAATGCAGGATACTAAAAAAGGAAAGGAGCTGAGGCTTGCGGCTATCCGGTATTTTGGAAGGTATTTTTATGCGCCGGCCCTGGAACCGCTGCTGGCTTTTGCATTAGATAAAGACCTTTCCAATTGGGAATACGCTACGGTCAGCGTCTCCTCGCTGGCACGGTATCCCGGCGGAAGGGTAGTCGATGCGTTAAAGGAAGCTCTGCACAGCTCTAACTGGTATATCCGCCGGTCCGCATCAATCAGCCTTGAAGCCCACGGAGAAAATTACGGCAGCCTGACGGACGTTATCGTGGGAAACGACCGGTATGCGCGGGAGATGATGACGTATCGTCTGGAATCCCAAAGGCTGCAGAAAGCAGGTGGAGAATCATGATGGACGCCTTTAAGATATTTTTTGACTATGTAGGCGTTTTTTTCATTATCTACATGATCGGTTATGCCAGTTTCCTTTTCCTGTCGGTCACCGTCGGGTCTTCGACGCTCTATCAGGTAAAGCGCCGCAACCAGCTGAAAAATGAACTTTTGGGGAAGTATTATGTTCCGGTTACGATTATCGTTCCAGCATATAACGAGGAAGTGACCATTCAGAGCAGCATCCTCTCCCTGCTGGCGTTGGAATACCCCTTATACGAAATTATTGTTGTGGACGATGGTTCCAGCGACGCCACCTCCCAAATTCTGCGGGAGGCTTTCCATATGCAGCAGGTAAACTGTCCGATTCAGCGGAAGATACCCTGCCAGCCGGAAGAAGCCATTTTTGAAACCCATGAATTCAAGGTGCCGATTACGCTGATCCGAAAGAAAAACGGCGGAAAGGCTGATTCCCTGAACATGGGGATCAACGCGGCCAAATACCCCTATTTTATCTGCATGGACGCGGATTCCGTTTTGCAGTATAATTCCCTGGAAAAGATTGTGCGGCCGGTGCTTGAAGAGGGAGATGTTGTTGCGGTGGGCGGTGCTGTGCGCCCATGCAACGGCGCGGAAATTCAAAACGGAAGGGTCGTTTCTTACCATATGCCCAATAAAATCCTTCCCTGTATGCAGGTTCTGGAATATGACCGTTCTTTTCTTGCGGCGAGAATCCTATTTGATAAATTTAACGGGAGCCTGATTATTTCCGGGGCGTTTGGGCTTTTTAAAAAGAGCGTCGTCATTGATGCGGGAGGATACGACCCTACTACAATGGGCGAGGATATGGAACTGGTGGTTAAGCTGCATGTGTTCTGCCGGGAACACGGCGTCCCCTACCGCATCCGTTATGCGACAGACGCCGTCTGCTGGACGCAGGCCCCCGAAAAGCTGAAGGATTTGTGCAAGCAGCGGCAGCGCTGGCACATTGGGTTGTTTCAAACTATGAAGCGGCACCGGAGGATGCTGGCCAACCCTAAATATGGATTGGTAGGATTGGTCGCCTATTTATATTTTTTAATCTACGAGCTGCTTTCCCCTTACATTGAGCTATTCGGACTTATAACCGTTGTGCTGGCCTTTATGGTTGACCTAATCAATGTGCCGTTTATGGTTTTATTTTCCTGATTTATGTGGTGTATTCCGCGATTTTATCCTTAACGGCTTTTTTTGCGCGTATTCATACTGTTGATTTAAACCTGACGGCAGCGGACGTCCTCAAAGCAGTCGGCCTTTGCGTGTTGGAAGTATCCTGCCTGCGCCTGGTCTTAGCTTTTGTGAGAGCCACCGCGCTAATTGGCTACAGCAAGAAAAAACACGCTTGGGGGAAAATTGAAAGGAAAAAAATCAAATTCAAATAATCGGAGGGTATGTTATGGAATCAAAAAATTTAAAAAAAGGGTTGTTCGGTTTTCAGCAGGCCAGCGTTTTTCAATACATTTCGGATATTGAAGAAACATTCTCGGCCAAACTCATGGAAAAGGATGCGCAGGCCCAAAAAAATGAAGAACAATATCTTTTGAAAATACGGCGGTTAGAGGAAGAACTGAGCGATGTCAGGGAGCAGTTCGAAAAACAGAAAAACCAGCAGGTGATGATTGCCAACACGCTCCTTGACGCACAGCGCTATGCCGAAACCTTAAAAAAGGAAACGGAAGAAAAAGAGCAGGAAGCGCGGAGAAAATTGACGGAGCAAATCGAAAGAAAACAGCAGGAAATCAATGCGTACCAGATGCAGATTCAGCAGATTCGGGAGATGTTCCACGCTCTCTTGAGCAAAATGGATGGGGAAACCCAGGAGCTGGAACAGGATGCGCAAACAGTAAAGGACAATTGCCCCGGCCAGAACATGTCTTTGTTCCTGCGGAGAAACGAATCGGCAGAATAAAGCGGAAGGAGAAATCGTGGAAGAGAAAATACTTATTTATGCCGCTGGAAATCCGGACGCTTATCCCCTTGAATATTATGATGCGGATTCGCAGGCCTACCAGGGGATAATCCCGGAATTGTTCCGTGAGTTTTCAGCGCAAAGCCGGTATGAAATCGTTTATTATCAGGCGGGAAAAACGGATCGCCGGGAACATCTTGCTAAGAATCTGCAGGTGGATATCGTGTCAGGCTACACGGAGGGCGGCGCCATCCCCCCCGGCGTTCAGGCGCTCACGATATTTCACACCACCCAGGCCGGCGAGGACGTCGCTTATCAGCTTTGTTTTACCCAAATAGCCCCGGAAAGCCTGCAGTCCGATTTCAGCAAATTTGTGGAGTCCGTGTCACAGGAAAAGATAAGCGGCCTTTTAATTACGTCGGCAGAACCGCCGCAAAGTCCGGCCGGTTTTTATTGGGGGATGGGCGCGCTGTCCCTGGCTGTGATTGCGCTGCTGTCCGCGATCATCCTGCTTGCCAGACATGATCGAAAGAAGCTGAACAAGGCGCGGCGGGATCTCGAAATCGATGAGACGACAGGGCTTGGCAATTTTGACTGCCTGGTACGGTATTACAGCCAGTTTATTAACGACAAGAACCGAATCCTTTACAGCCTCGTGTATTTCTATGTGGATACCGACCGGCTGCGCCGGCTTAGCAGCAGCGAAGAAACGGATGATTTCCTTCGTTACTGTGCGGCGGTATTGCAGGAATATACGGCGGATACCGATATTCTGGCCAAAGTGTCCGATCATGGCTTCGTCCTGATGAAGCTGACCAGCAATTTGCAGAAGCTGGACGAATGGTTTACGCCGCTTTTTTATCGCATCCGCTCTTATACGGAAAAATACGCCAAGCCTTTTGAGGCGGGCGTGACGGCCGGCGTTTATCCGCTGAAAGCGGGGGATAGGGATCTGAACGAAATGATTTTGAGCGCCAGCCAGGCGGCTTATATGGCTGCGCGGCAGCATGAGGATTATGTGCTTTGCTCCGACCAGATGCTTCAAAAACTTACGGAAGAAAAGCAGCTTCATCTGGATCTTGAACAGGCCTTTGCCAAAAGCGAATTCCAGCTTTATATCCAGTTTTATGTAGACGCTCATTCCTTCCAAACGGTAGGGGGAGAGGCGCTTTCCCGCTGGAACCATCCCCAAAAAGGGGTGTTGACGCCGAATCTTTTTGTCCCTTTGCTGGAACGGGAAAAAATGATCGGCAAACTGGATTATTATTGTCTGAGAAAAGTGTGTGAGTTTTTGGAAGACCTTGTCAGAAACAAGGTGGAAACGTTCTTTATATCCTGTAATTTTTCCCGCGAAACATTGGCCGCGGCAGATTTTGTAGATAGGTGTCAAGAAATCATGAACGCGTACCATTTTCCTAGGGAACTGCTGATTTTCGAAATTACAGAAAGCGTTCCGGAAAAAAATATTACGCAGATTAAACGAAATCTCATTGCGCTGAAAAAATACGGCGTCCGGATTGTTTTGGATGATTTTGGAGAAGGCTTTACCTCCTTGTATGATTTGCAGAAATATTCGGTGGATGGAATCAAGCTGGATAAGGGGCTTATTGAGAATGTTACGGCCGAAAGCGGGAAGGCTATCCTAAAAGCGATGATTCAAGTGGGACATGAGCTTGGCGTTACCATTCTGGCCGAGGGCGTTGAAACCGATGAACAGGTACAGGCGTTGCAGGAACTGCGCTGCGACGTTATTCAGGGGTTCCGTTTCTGCCTTCCCTTGCCAGAAAGGGAGGCGAAAAATAAGGTTTTGGAACAGTTTTTATAGAATGGGGCTTTTTGGCGCGGCCCGGTCCGCGCCTCAACAGCGATTGTTTCTGCCGTTCGTCTGCTTCTTTGGAAAGGAAAGAAAATGCTTCTGCGGAAGGTGGGGAAAACGCGTGATATTTAGAGGGAAAAAGGGTACGGCCAGCTTCAACGATTTGTCCCTTTACCATCGTCCGGCTTCCCGGGGGAATAAAGGCGGCTTGTTTTTTGGATATTATACCGACACGGATGGCCTGTATGAAAAATTACTCCCGGCGGCGCTGGATGTCATGGCGGAATTGTCGGAAGGGCGCGCTGTTTTTACGCACATTTACCCACAGAAGATTTTCTTGCGGGAAAAGAACGGATACCGAAAACAGGAGCTTTCGCCTGGGGCTTTTGATTTTATAAAACTGCCTGTTTTTCAAAAAAACCATTGTGTTTCGGATTCTTCCGGCTCCGTCATAGTACAAAGTCTAGGGATAGACGCCGGCCTTTTGCGTGCATTTTACCTGTGGCCCCGGCACATAGCTTTTGAAAATGATGTATACGTGTTCCCGGAGGCCCCTTTTAGGGCAGGTCTTTCCTATGGAAAACTAGCGGCGGAGTTGAAAAACAGCTGCCCGCGGTTCGTGTTTTCTTATAATGAGTTTCATGTGGGATTGGATATTCAAATCGCTGGTCGGACACAGTGGGAAGACAGGGCAGTTTCGGTTATACAAAGGACCTGTGAGAAATACTGTTTTCCTCTTGATGTAAATTTATTTCCAGAAGAAGGATAAAAATGTTCCGAGCAAAGAAAGCAACCTGCTAACCGGGATTACTGGCTGTATGGAGGTAAAGGAGAAATCAAAAATGCGGTTTCATAATGAAGAAATCCCTTCTTGACGTTTAAAAGGCTCTGTGCTGTAATTTAGATAAATAGTTTCAGGGTCAAACACCAGATGACCACTGTATCAAGTATTTCAAAGTGTCAGTTCGCATGTTAGTGTGGATTGGCACTTTTTTGTCGTTTTTAGCATGAAAAAGCCCCGGTTCTACCGGGGTGGGTAAAAAGCCTTGGCAAAGACAAAATAAATTATTGTAAGCCTTACGCAAACAAGTAATAACTGGTTTACCAGTGGTTATGATTGTCAGCGGCGGGATAAATTTTACTTGCAGGAAGTCCGTTCTTCCAGCCAGATGGTATGCTGGGATTTCCAGTGCTGGCCGTTTCGCACCAATTCCCGGGAGCGGCGGATTTCAAACTGCACCTGTTCCGGAATCCATTGGCGAATCCGTTCCAGCAAGCCCTCCGGGAGGGATAGCGAAGGCTCCGTGAGAAAGCCGCTGTATGTTTCAAGGGGCAGGATGGGCTGGGAACTGCGGTAATAGACCCGTTCCGGGTCATCTTCGTCCAGTACCAGGACGCCAATCCCCATTTCCGTATGCTGTTTGCCGCATTCCTCAAACCAGCGCAGTCCCCGGTAAAGCAGGCAGTAGCCCAATTCACAATGGAGTACGATGCTTTTCCCGTCAAAAATCATCAGATCCGCGTCAAAATATCCGGGCCGGCAGTAAATTGGACGCACTGCGCGGTCGATGCCCTGGGGGAATGAAAAAGAACGTTCGATTGCAATGCAGCGTTTGAAAGGGTCATTTCGAATAAGCCAGTCCCATCCGGCGGGATGCTCGGCCAAAGCCGCTGCAGCCGCCGGGATTGATACCGGAATGCAAAGGTGGGCGTCATGGGCGGCAATATCCGTGATGACCTTTTCAGGCAGCAAATCCCGTAGGGTAAATTCACCCCGGCTGATTGCCGTGTCGCCAACGCCGGTGTAAAAGGTGAACAGGTCGTCCACCCCGTTTTGCTCTGGACAAACCGGCGTCTGGCCGCCTGCGAAAGTGATATAGGAGTGAGTCAATGCTTGAATCCAGCGGCCGTGCTGGCTGTACTCGCTCCAAATAGGGGATTGATCGTCCAGGATCGGATCTTCGCTGTAATACAAAAGGTCGCCGTTTTTGGCGTCCTTTACCCGGAAAAAGGGACTGTACCGCATTTTCCAGTAGAAATCCCCTTCTTCGGACAGGGCCGGATTATAAACGCCGTGGGTAATGTCGATATACACTTCTTTCCCCAAAATATTGGCAAGGGTGGGCGCGGCGGCGTTGGGGCCAATGTGAGAGTTGTCATAGCGCCCGGGCCGGACGTTTTGTTCTAAAACCCCGTAATCCTGATGCCCGTCAATGGTCTTTTTGCCGCAAAGGGTGTCGTCGGTATCCAGAACTGCAATGTCGGGAATCGGGCGGCGCATCATTTGGATACGGCCGTTGTCCAGCTTAAAATAGGCGATATCCGTTTTGGTGGAGGTTTCGCCGTTCACCCTTGGAAAAAGGAGGGTGCCCTCTTCGCAGCCGGCGTCCTCCCAGCTGCTGTCCGGCCAAATGCGGTCCCAGGCTTCCTTTATGTCCGCTTCCGCTTTTTCCATCAGGTCAATGCTGCGGTTTACACGGTTTAAGAAGTCCGCCACGGGCATTTTGCGGATTCGGTCAAATGCAGTTGTAATCGTGCCGTCATGATAAATGCAGTAAAGATACCCTTGGTGTTCATAAAACCGGAAATCGTGCATAACGGAAATCTCGGAACCATGCAGCTTCAGATACTCCGGGTATTCTTCCGGGGACTGGGGCAGGCTGGTTTTCCGCCGGATTCTCATAATTGGCAGGGGAAAGCGGTGCATTACGGCGGTGGCGGTTTCATTGAGAACGGCCAGGCCCAGGGAACTGCTGTAGACGTCCGTTTGATCGATGCAGTAATGGTCGCGGTCGCCGCCTGCCCGGTACCCCAAAAAGGCGCGTTTGTCGCCGGAAAGCCGGATTAAAGCGGGATTGGTGACATGGTGGGACTGCCAGGTCAGCCCGTCTTTGTCAAATAAGGGTTCCAGAGCATAACCGTTTATCCGCCGGGCCAAATATTTTTTCTCCATAGAGATCCTCCTTTTATCGGAACAGGTAGTCTGTTACACAGTATTTTTCCATGGCGGCAAAGGCCGCGTCCATGTTTTCCGGAGGTGTGGGCGGCCAAGGCTGGTAGGCCAGGGAAAGCCCTCCTTCCGGCGAACCCAATTTGGATACGCATTCCCGGATGTGGTCGTCAACGTCTTTGGGGGAACCAAAAACCGTAATATTTTGCCGGTCAATGTCCAGGTCAATGGCAATTCTGCCCTTTACATAACGTTCCATGGAATCAATGCCGTTTACCAGATCCTGCATATTGATAACCGTCCCGCCGGTGCGGATGATGTCGTCGATTAAATCCATAAGATACCCGTCGGAATGCTCGTGGACAATGATGCCGGCTTCCTTAACCGGCCGGGTCATCCGTTCATAACGGGGCGCAATGTACCGGCGGAATTGCTCTACCGACAGCATGGGGGAATTTTGCATCCCTAAGTCCTCCGGTATGGAGATGCAGTCCGGTTTATAGGAAAGGAACCGGGTGATGAGCTTGACGTTAAAATCGCAGACTATGTCCAGAAGCTTGTCAATGCGGGGGTCCTCGTCGGCCATATCGCAGAGAAAATTCACGTATCCCCGCAGGTCCTGCACCCGCAGAAAGGTGTGGCCATGGGGAAGCCCCAGCCCGAAGAAAAATTGATCCCGGTGGGGGGAAGCGGCGGCCTTTTGATACCCTTCCCAGTCGATTTTCCGCATCCCATCGTTATCATCCGGGTCAGGGGCGCGGAAATTCTCAAAATTTTCCCAATCTTCCAAGGCGTGATGGGTTACGGTCCCCACCATCCCGGTAATTTTGGTTTCCCACACAGACCCCCAGTAGTCTGTGTAGGGCTTGCCCGCCACTAAATCGGGAAATTGGGCGTACACCATTTCATGATTGCGCTTTAGCGTCCCATCTTGGAAATTAGGGAACAAAACCGGGTGCCTTTGGCAGATCCTCTCCAGCTCCTTTTCCTCATAGCCCTGGGCTGTCCAATCCAAATAAGGCAGGCCGGCCTGGATCGGGATCCATTCCGGTTTTTGCCGGGTCCATGCGCGGATCTGGTTTTCTCTTGCATTCATACGCTCTCCTCCGTTCCAGCTGATTGGTTTTCCGTGATGGCATCATTGTAGCACAGGAGAGTGGTTCCGGCAATACACCGGATGCCGCCAGTCATTTTGTGCTACCGGATTTCCTTATTTTTGACCGGTAGTCGGACGGCGTTTCATAAACGTACTTTTTGAATATCCTGGTGAAATAGGCGGGACTTTGGAATTCCAGCTGCTCCGCAATTTGGGCAAAGCTTGCGTCTGTTTCCCGGATCAGGCGCTTGGCCAGTTCAATCCGGCGCCGGCACTGATATTCCAACACGGGAATCCCCACTTGTTCCTTAAACTTCTGCCGGAACCGGGATTCCGAAAGGCCCGCGGAGCGGGCCAGGTTTTGGATGGGAACCGTTTCCGGGCAGGCTGCGTCCATCAGTTCCAAAGCGGAAAGAATATCAGCGGTCAAACGGCGCTCATTTTTTTCCTCTACACAGCGCAGCGCCTCCATTAGAAAGTTCAGAGCCATCAGCTGAATTTTGCTGCGCCGCAGCGGATGCCGGAGAAGCCCGGCCTGGACGGCCTCTTCCAGAAAAAAAGCCATTCGCGGAGATCCGGGCGCAACCGTCAGGGGCATCCGGCTGAAGGCTTCCCAGATTTCCTCGGACATAGGCTCTGAAAGCCCCAGAAAGTTTTTCCGGCGGCTTAAGTCAATATGTATCCAAACAAAGCTGGATTTCTCTTCCGGTTCGCCGCCGGTGCTGTGGATAATATTGGGCGGCATAATAAAAAGATTTCCCCCATACAGGCGGTATTCCTTTCCCTGCGCACAGTAAAGCTGGCGCCCCCGGTGCAGATAAACAATTTCCAAGATCCCGGCGTGCTGATGCGGCGCTAACTGCTCCGTGGACTGCCGGTGATTCCCTACGCCGATTAGGGGAATGGACCAAAGGCCCATTTGCCGGGGGAAAATCACGCGGGAATTTTGACTGACTAAATATTCCTGTTCCGGATAATCTGGCATGCCAACCTCCTCCTTTCTCTAAGGCCTTGTTTTTATTGTAACAAAAAAGCCGGTATATTACAAGTAATGCCGGCTGAAGTATAGAAAATAATATCCTGGGGACAAAATAATATTACTTTACAAATTGCGGCGCTGAAATTGGACGCAAGATTTTTCGACCGAATTTATTCCATTTGTTTTTCCAAATAATCCGAAAAAGAAGGGCTTCGCTCTCTTCGAAAGAGGAAAAATAATGTTTTTGAATTTCAATATTGCAAAAAACGAAGAGAAAATTGAAATTTTTTCATACAAATAGCGATGAAAATGTTGACAAAAGCTTTTTATAGAGTTATAATATGGTATGTAAAGTAAAAAATGGAGGTAATAAAGTAATGGTTGCACGACATAGCCAGAATCCTATCATCACAATCTCCGATATAAAGCCATCCCGTCCGGATTTTGAAATCCTGGGTGTTTTTAACGCGGGAACCGCTACATATAAAGGCAAAAGAATCCTGTTGGTTCGTGTTGCGGAAAAGCCTGTTCAGTCCGATCCGCAGAAAGTACCGGTTCCAATTTTCAATCCCATTCGAAAAAAAACCGAGATCCTTTTCTTGGATCAAAACGATTCCAGTTACAATTTTTCCGACCCGCGGGTGATTCATTGCAAACAGGGCCAGAATTATTTGACCTCCATTTCCCATATCCGGTACGCGGAAAGCGAGGATGGGATTCATTTCCGTGTGGCGGATGAACCTTTAATTGCCGCCTTTGATGAATATACCGCCTTTGGGGTGGAGGACGCGCGGATTACCCAGATGGGGGACGATTATTATGTCAATTTCAGCGCCGCCTCTGAATACGGAATCGTAACCCGGCTGCTCCGCACAAAAGATTTTGCGTCGTTCCAGGATCTGGGCAATATTTTCCATCCGGATAATAAAGATGTGACAATTTTTCCGGAAAAAATCAACGGGCTTTATTACGCGCTCCACCGCCCCAGCACCTCAGAATACGGGGCGCCCAACCTTTGGATTGCCGATTCCCCGGATCTTGTCCACTGGGGGAATAACCGTGTGGCCGCAACAGTGCGCCCGAATCAGTGGGACAACGGGCGGATTGGCGCAAGCTGCGTGCCGTTTCTGACAGAAAAAGGCTGGCTGGAAATTTATCACGGCGCTACAAAGGAAAACCGCTACTGCCTGGGGGCCATGCTGCTGAAGGCGGACGAGCCTTGGAAGGTGCTGGCCCGCAGTGAACGGCCGGTTTTGGAGCCGGAAATGCCCTATGAACTAAACGGATTTTTTGGAAATGTGGTGTTTTCCTGCGGACTCCTTGCCAACGGCCGGCAGTTGGACATTTATTACGGGGCAAGCGACGACAGTGTATGCCTGGCGTCGGTTCCGGTACAGGAAATTTGGGATTTGCTTGGCGTATAGGAAAAAGAGGGGGATTGCTATGAAAAATGAGGCCGTTCCGGTAATGCGAAAGAAAAAAACAGGCTTTTTTGGAGAAATGCGCCAAAATTTTTGGCTGTACATGCTGATCGTGCCCTGTATTCTTTTTGCCATTATTTTCAAATATCTGCCGATGGTGGGAATCGTCATTGCATTTCAGGATTATAACCCCATTAAAGGGATGTTTGGCAGCGAGTTTGTGGGGCTTGACAATTTTAAATACTTTTTCCGCGGTTCCCAGTGGCTGCAAATTACATTTAATACCTTATATTTAAACGTTTTGTTCATTGTAACCGGCACCATCGCGTCCATAGCCATTGCGATTATGATTACGGAACTGGGAAAAAACTGGTTTGTCCGGCTTAATCAATCGGTGATGATCTTTCCGAACTTCATTTCCTATGCGGTTGTGGCTATGTTTGCGCAGGCTTTCATCGGCAGCGACGACGGGTATGTGAACCAGTGGATTGAAATGTTCGGCGGAACGCCCATCAGCTTTTATTCAGAACCAGGTGTTTGGCCGCTGATTTTGGTAATTATCCGGATATGGAAAGGCGCCGGATACGGTGCAATTGTTTATATGGCGGCAATCGTCGGAATTGACAACGGCGTTTATGAGGCCGCCCGGATCGACGGCGCGTCCCGTATGCAGACGATTTTCCGAATTACGCTGCCGATGCTGAAGGACACGGTTATTTTGCTGACGCTGCTCAGCGTGGGAAATATCTTTTACGGCGATTTCGGCATGATTTACACCTTGGTGGGCGACAACTCCATGCTGTTTGAAACCACCGATGTTATTGACACCTATGTATTCCGCTCCATTCGGACGTCCGGGTCAATGGGCATGAGCGCGGCGGTCGGATTATACCAGTCGCTGATCGGGTTCTTCCTAGTGATCGGTGTGAATGCCTTGGCCAAGAAGTTCAGCCCGGAATCCGCAATCTTTTAAGGAAAGGAGCAGATAAAAATGGCCAAAAAAGAAAAGGAATCCCAGACCTTACGAACAACCCAGCCTTTTCATTTGATGTCCCGCGGCGATAAAATGGTGACCATCGTGTTTGGTACGGTCATCACACTGTTTTCGGTTGCCTGCCTGATGCCGTTTATCTTGGTTGTTATTGCTTCGTTTACGGACGAAGCCACCCTGGTCCGGGAAGGATACCGGTTTATCCCCTCCCAATGGTCAATCGAGGCATACAAAGCGATTTTCCGGTCCGACACCATTCCCAGAGCGTATGCCATCAGTATTTTTGTCACGGTTGTCGGCACTGTGATGAGTTTGATCATTACCGCCATGGGCGCTTATACCCTTAGCTGCACACAGGTAAAGTACCGGAACAAAATCGCGTTTTTCTTCTATTTTACCATGCTGTTTAACGGCGGAATGGTGCCTACCTATATCTTAATCAGCAAATATCTGAACTTACGGGATTCCATCTGGGTCTATATTATTCCCGCCCTTCTGAACCCTTGGAACATGTTTATGCTCCGCAACTTTTTCAACGATATTCCAGAGGCGCTGAAAGAATCCGCACGTCTGGAAGGAGCCCACGAATGGCTGATCCTCTTCCGGATCATACTTCCGCTGTCGCTTCCGGCGCTGGCCACCATCGGCTTATTCTATGCCCTGAACTACTGGAACGCATGGATGGAAGCGATGCTCTATATCGATGATGAAAAACTTTATACTTTGCAGTATATCATTATGAAGATCATACGGAATATCAATTCCGCAACCCAAATAGCGGGCGAAGGAGCGGCAGCCGGAACAGTCGTGCCGCCGTCGTATACAATCCGGCTGGCAACCGCTATCGTAACAATTGGGCCTATCGTATTCCTTTATCCGTTCTTACAGAAATATTTTGTAGGCGGCTTGAAGGTCGGCGGCGTAAAAGGTTAATCAAATATTGAAAAATCAATATTTTAGGAGGTTTATTGATTATGAACAAAAAGATTTTCAATCGTTTTGGCGCGGCTGCCCTGGCAGCGATTATGGCGGCTTCCGTTTTAAGCGGGTGCGGCGGCGACGATTCTTCCAGCACTGCTTCTTCGGGAGGAACAGACGCGGCGTCCGGGAAAGAGCATCTGGACATTACCTGCTACTTATTCGGGGATAAGCCCAACCAGATTGACGACGTCCTGGCGGAGTTTGAAAAGCGCACGGCCGACGAACTGAATATGAGTCTGGAATTTAACTGGGCGCCTCAGTCGGACTACACCAACAATATCAAACTGAAGCTGTCCGCCGGTGAAGAAGTGGATATGTGCTTTGACGCCCCCTGGATGAATATGAACACCTTCATCATGCAGGGCAACTACCAGGATTTAACCAGCTATTTCCATAATCCGGAATATCCCGGCCTGGAAGCTGCGTTCAGCGAAGAGTTTATGTCCAACAACCTGATGGGCGAGAACGGCGACACCGTTTACGGCATCCCGCTGACCCAGTCTTTCGGTGAAGGCGGCATGGTCTTTATCCGCGGCGACCTGCGGAAGAAATACGGCCTGGACCCTGTTACCGATTTGGAAAGCTATGAAGCATACTTGCAGGCAATTGTGGACAACGAGCCTTCTATGATCCCCTTTGTCATGAAGAAGAACGGCTCTTACGGCGCGGCCAGCATTATCGACGTCCAGGATCCTGCGAAGGGCATTGCCAAGCTTGAGGCCGGCCTGTGGGATGTGAAACTGGCTGCCGGCATTGTAGCGACACTGTATATTCAGGATTACAAAGTAATCGACTGCGTAATTTCCGGCGAGCCTTCTTCCGCTTACGCCAATTTCCCCGCGCCTTATAACCAGACGGATCTTACCACTCAGAAAAAGATTCGCGAATGGTACGAAAAAGGCTACATTGAAAAAGACGTAATCACCCGTGAGGATGCGCAGGCCACCTTTACTTCCGGAAAAGGCGCGTCCTTTATGTGGGGCGCCCCCCAGTATAACTCTGTCCTGTCTGCCCTTACCCAGTCCGTAGAGGGCGCAGAGCTGGAAGTTTATAACTACGATCCCCTTACCGCTCAGGATATTACGGGAATGAAGAAGGGCGCGTATACCGCCTGGAACTTTATCTGCATCCCGGTTACCACCTCGGAAGAGAAAACGGACCGCATTATGGAATTCTTTGACTGGATCTTCTCTTCCTCTGAAAACCACGACCTGTTTGAGTGGGGCATTGAAGGCAAAAACTTTGTGGCCGTTGGAGAGGATCAGTACGAGTATCCGGAAGGGCTGGACCTGACTACCAACTATAATTTCCCCGGATACGAGCTGACCTGGAACCCCAACTTCATCCGCTACCCTGTGGGATACCCGGACGATGTGCTTCAGATCATGAAAAACGCAAACAACCCCGATGTTTATTATGACCCGCTGCTTTCCGGTTTCCGCTTTAACGGCGACCCGGTTAAAAACCAGCTGGCCAATCCGGACTTTGCCACTGCTAAAACCCGCCGTGACAATTTGAGCCTTGGTATTTTTGAGGATGTAGAAGCGGAGAGCGCCGCCATTGACGAAGAAGTGGCCAACAACAAGACCCTTCAGGAAGATATTGCGGCGATCAAAGAAGAAGTAATCAAACAGGCGGAAGTATATTTGGAAAAGAGAAAAGCCCAGGACGAAGCAAACGGGACAACATATCCGACCGTTGCAGACCTGGAAGCACAGCTTAACTCTTAATCAGCCATAAAATTTTTTCGGGATCAGCCCTCAATGGTGATGAAACGATTGGGGGCTGATCCCATTCATCAAGGGCATTTATATGGATTTTTTGGAAATTCGAGGTGATACAGTGGATGGCATGATAACCGAGATCCAGCGGGGCAGCCTTCATGACGGGCCGGGAATCCGAACCGTTGTGTTTTTGAAAGGCTGCAACCTTCGCTGCGCCTGGTGCCACAATCCGGAAACGATTTATCCGGACGAGGAGACTTTGGTTTCTCCGGATAAATGCATTGGATGCGGCCAGTGTGAACAAGGCTGCTTTTCTGGAGCCCGGACAAAATGCGGGAGCCGGATGACATCCGAGGAGATTTTGCAGGTAATTTTAGAGGACCGGCCGTATTATGGCCCGGATGGGGGCGTTACCATTTCGGGGGGAGAACCGGTTTTGCAAAGCGATTTTGCGGTGGAACTGCTGGAGGGCTGCCGCCGGCACCATATTCATACGGCCATTGAAACCAATCTCAGCCTGCCGGAACCCCTTGTGCGGAAGGTTTGCGGGCTGTGCGGCCTGATTATGTGCGATTTAAAAGCCATGGACGAGGGCGTGCACCGGAAATTTACCGGGGCCGGCAACCGGCAAATCCTTTCTAATCTGAAGAGCGTCAGCCAGCTTGGCATCCCCATGCTGGTGAGGACGCCGGTAGTTTCAGGCATCAATGACAGCCTGGAAGAAATTTCCGCCATAGCGGAATTTTTGTCATCGCTTTCCAATGTGCAGTACTATGAACTGCTTACATACCATCCTTTGGGGTTATCTAAGCCTGTTTCGGAGCACTTTCAGCCCCAAGCCTTTGAAAAGCCTTCCAAAGAAAAAATGAGGGCGCTGGCAGCCGCAGCCGCAAGTTTCCATATCCCGGTGAGAATTGATAACGTTGTTTTTCAGGAGGCGTCAACATGAAACCCATCACTTATCAGGAACGCATTCAGTTACTGCGCGAAAAAAAGATCCAGCACACCCTGGAAAAAACCAAAAAGGAAGGGTATATGGATGGGGATGACTACGGCACGGTCCCTCTGCCGGAGGATTACCATTTTAATCCGCCCTATGCGCCGGGACGGGATTACCTGTTGGGCGCTATGGACAACGCCCGGGCCTTTGTGGCGTTTTTAAAAAACCATCCGCTCTATGTGGACCCCCTGGAAATCCTGGCGGGGCGCTGGGCGGATATGCTGCCCCACTACCGCCGGGCGGACCGGGCTTATCAGGCCAATTTCCCTTATGAGGAATTAAAAGACGGCCAGGAATTTTATAACATCAACACCGGAATTGGGGCGGATGCCCACTGTGCCTGCGATTACCATATCGGGCTTCAGCTGGGGTTTGGCGGAATGTTGGAAAAAATCCGGAAATACCGGGAAGAACACGGCCCGGAAAAGCGGGAATTTTATGATGCGGAAGAAATGGTGGTTCTCGCTATCCAGGATTTTATAAAGCGGCACATTGACCTTGCGGAAACGCTTTTCCAAAAGGAAGAGGACCCGGAGCTGCGCCGCACCCTCTCGCTTATGATCCAAACCAACCGCAGGATCCTGTCCCATAAGCCTGAAACCTTTCTGGAAGCCTGCCAGTGGATTGCCTGGTTTAACACCTGCTCCCGGATGTACGACCGCGACGGGGCCGGCTGCTGTCTGGACGACATCCTTTATCCCTATTATCAGGCGGATTTGGATGCCGGACGCATTACTAAGGAAGACGCCTTATTTATTTTAGCAAACCTTTTGCTGAACGATACCCATTATTATCAGCTTTCCGGAGCGGATGAAAATGATAACGACCTTACAAACCCTCTGTCCTATTTGATTTTGGATGCGGCCCATGCTTTGAATGTTTCCGCCAATCTGACGGTCCGCGTCCATGACCATATTGACCCGGCGTTTATGAAAAAGGCGGTCTGGTGCCTTTTCCACGACCGGAACGGCTGGCCGCGCTTTTCCGGGGACCGGGGCCTGATGAACTATATGAAAAACGAGGGCGTTTCCAAGGCGGATGCAAGGAGCCGGATTGCCGTTGGATGCAACTGGATGGCTGTGCCTGGTCTGGAATATCCCCTTAACGACTGCATCAAAATCAATGTGGCCCGGGTTTTTGAGGCCGCCATGCAGGAAATGGAGCAGGAGGGGGATTGTTCCGTAAACCGGCTGTTCTCGCTCTTTGAGTCCCATCTGGATCGGGCTATTGACATTACGGCCCGGGGAGTCCAGCATCACTTAAACCATCAGCATGAAGTGATGCCGGAATTGGTGATGAACCTGATGATGCAGAACACCTTGGAGCGGGGCGAGGACATTTCCGTTTGCGCCAAGTACCTGACTATGGGCGTAGACGGCGTGGGGTTAGGTACCGTTGCGGACTCCTTTGCCGCTTTGGAACAGCGCGTCGAAACGGATAAAATTTTGGGATGGAACGAGATGTTCGATGCCCTGCGTTCCGATTATGCCGGGGCCGCCGGGGAACGGATACGGCTGATGCTGAAATCTTCACCCCGCTATTGCCAGGGAAATTCCCGGGGCGATTTTTGGGCGCAGAAGATCAGCGCGTTATTTGCGAAAAAAGTTCACGAATACCCCATGCCCGGCCGCAGCCAGCTGGTTCCCGGCTGGTTTTCCTGGTCAAGCACCATTGCCTTTGGAAAAGCAGTGGGCGCCACGCCGGATGGGCGCCATGCTCACGCCCCGGTAACCCATGGGGCAAACCCCAATCCCGGGTTCCGGAAAGATGGGGCGGCAACGGCTATGGCAACCGGTATCGCAAAGATACAGACTGCCTACGGCAACACCTGCCCGCTGCAGCTGGAGATGGACCCCAAAATTTCCGCAGATGACGGCGGGCTGGAAAATGTGGAACGCCTTTTGTGCACCCATATTGAAATGGGAGGCACGCTGATCAATATCAATATCCTGGACCGGGATAAATTGATGGCCGCCCATAAGGATCCCATGCTTTATCCTGATCTGGTTGTGCGCGTCACCGGGTTTACGGCATATTTTGCCACCTTGTCCCCCGAATTCCGGCAGCTAGTCGTGGACCGTTTTGTAGACGGCTTTTAACAGACGCAGAAAAACCCGGTACGGCTTAAATGTACCGGGTTTTTGCCGCTTTAGAGCATGGCGGACCGCTTATTTTTCCTCTTGATAAAAATAAATGCGCTGTTCGCCCTTGGGAGCGTCCCAGCCCTGTGCCACCAGGTATTTGCCTTTCCAGCGGGTTAGCCCGCCCCATGCCAAACAGCCGCCCTGGCCTAATTCCAGCTGCTGAAAGGGGGCGTCTTTCTGGTAATGCGCTTGGCCCGCATGGAAAACGCCGTCGTTGTCCCGGTAAAAGAAATCCAGCACCATATCCGGGGAATCCTGTTCCGTGATGCAGCAGGCAACCTCACATATTTCCCCCATTTCTTGGGGAAGGGACAAATAATTTTGCTCCCGGAACTCCCAATGCTCCATATCCTCGGAATATCCCACCTGCTGGCGGCCGGCGCAGCCCTCGCTGACAAACATCAGGAATTTCCCGTGAATTTTCACAGGGCATCCGTTTCCGTCCCTTGGGATCACGGCCCCTTTGCACCAGCCACGGCTGATTTCGTAGGGCAAAACCAGCCCCTTTTTTTCCCAATGCAGCAAGTCGTTGGAGACTGCCAGCCGCGTAACGCAGCTAACCTCCCAGTTTTCGGGGGTATCGCCCAGTATCCGCTGGCGTTCCTCGCCTTCCGGCTGCCACACGCTTTGGTAAAACATATAATACCGGCCGTTCCAGAAGTAAACCTTAGGGTCTTCCACGCCGTGGGTTTCCCCGTCCTCCGTTGGATAAAGAATAGGCGGCCCCGATAAATCTTCCCATCCTTTGCCCTCCTGGTATACCGCTAACCCGATGCGGGAACTCAGCGATTCTTTTTGCGGGGCGGCGCGGTAAAACAAATATAGCTGATCGTCCTTTACAATTAGGCTGGGATTAAAAATAAAATGGGATTCCCAGCCAATCCCTGTGGGATCTTCAAAAGGACGTTCTTTTGCAAAAGTCATATCCGGGAGAATTTGAAACGGTCCAACCCGCCATGGGGCCGGATTCTCTCCGTAATCGCGGCAGAATTTTGTTTCGGAAATTCCGCCATAATCCCCGGGGGTAATATTTTTGGCGTAATCATACACTTCTTTCATGATTGTGCGGCTCTTTTTTTGCATAATTTTCGACCTCCTTTATGGAGACATTGTAGCACAAACAAGAAAATTCGTCAACGATTTTTAAGTTATCAATTTATTTTTTATCTAAAAGTTTCTTGAATAATAGAAATGGAGACATTTTTTGTTTTCATTTTTTCTTTGATTCTATGTGTAAATCATACAAAGAATACAATTTTTATTTTGACAATCAAACAATTTAAGCCGAATTACCTTGATTTTTGAAATAGAATTGATTACAATTTAAATAACGAAAAAGATTATTTTAAGTTACAAAAACAAAGGAACCTTCCCGCTGAAGAGCAATTAATGTTTAAAGTTTTAAAGTAAGTGCTGACTGAACCGTTACGTTTCAAATTCATTGTGTGAGGTGTTCATATGAAAAACATGATCCGCAAAGTCCAGCAAATGCCCAATCTGCCGCAGCCGTATTCGATGCGCGATTGGAGAAAAGTCGCGTTAGATTATGACCGGCTGGTGTTCGATTTCCATGCACAGGGCGATTTTCTTCCTCTTCCCTGGATGGATGATTCCCATATTAATACGGAAAAGGACGTCATCGGCCTCCCTTCTTACATCAATTCCAAAAAGTGCAGGCAAAACGGCCGGCAGGAAGGGATTAATATTATGGCGGCTGTTTTGGGCGCTTCCGCCTGCGGCGTTGACAAATCCCATCAGAATGGTTTGGATTTTGTGGATATGCTGGAGAATTTCTTCTCGCCCAGAGAAGGGGAGCAGGTATTTCTCAATACCTTTACCAACCAGAGCGGGCATACCTTTTGGTACGAAACATACCCCAATCTGCTGATGGCCGCCATTTCCCACTTTTATCATGTGGACTGGCTGGAAGAAAAGCTGCGCCTGGCTGCGGACCGCTATGTGGCCGCTGTGGAAGCCATGGGCGGAGAAAAGGCGGATTTTTGGCATACGGCCTTCTCGTTTTCCAAAATGGAAACAACGGATAACGGGGTCTGGTGCGAGCCGGAAGCTGCCGCCGGGTACGCCTTTGTACTGTACAGCGCCTATCGCAAATTCGGAAAGGAATCTTACTTGGACGCCTGCAAAAAATCCATGGATTTTTTAGCCCGGTGTGAGAAAAATCCCTATTATGAATTGCTCCTTCCCTACGGCGTCTATGTTGCCGCCAGATTAAACCGGGAGCACGGATGCCATTATCCCATTGAAAAAATTGCAAACTGGTGCTTTGACGGCGACAGTGACTGCCGGTTTGGATGGGGCGTTATTGCAGAGCGCTGGGGAGACTATGACTGCCATGGCTTATGCGGCAGTTTGACCGACTGGGGCCAGCGCTGGGATCTGATAAACGACGCCAACAGCAGCCGGGAAGTGGATCCCGTAAAGAGCGGGTATGCCTTTGCCGGAAATACTTTTTCCATGGCTGCGGGAATCCTCTCCGCCGTCCGCTATGACCCGCGCCTTGCCCACGATGCAGGGAAGTGGTTTTTAAATGCGGCCAATGCTTCCCGGCTGTTTTATCAGAACGCGCACGGCCCCAAATCCCAATCCTGCGCCTTTTTTACGGACGACCCGGATTACTGCATCGCGTATGAGGGGCTGCGGAAATACTGGGACGGCATGAGCCCTTACGCCACAGGCGATCCGATTCGGTACAGCTGGGGCAGCATCGATTTGGGGTTATACGGTTCTTCCCACGTGGGAATGTTCGGCGCAGTCTATGGGTCCACCGATGTGGAAGGTATTTTGTGTTTAAACTGCGGCGCCGTTGATTTTATTGATTCGGATTGCGGGGAAACCCGTTTGCTCTACAACCCTTACCCGGAAGCCAAAACGGTTCATTTAAACGGGCTGCCGCAGGGATGCTGGACAGATGCGGTTTCCGGTAAGAAGTTAGGCTGCACGCAGGATGGACAGCTTTCCGTCTCCATTCCGGAGGATGGGGCGGTGCTGGCTGTATTGGAAAAGGAGAATCCCTGATGGAAATGAAACGGTTATTTAACGGCGCGCCGCTTTTTCCTTCCGGCGCAGCATGGGAAACCCGCAGCACAGCCAATTCCGGCTGCTGCCTGATCCCTCGGGGATCCCCCAGCGAGCCGGCAATTGCGGCGCTGATTGGGGAGGAGCGGCTGAACCAGCCTGATTTGGCCGGCGGCGTGGTTGTCATGCTTACCAGCGCCGCCGGAGCTTGGCCGCCTTATGAACATGCCACCTTCCGCGGCCTTTGTATTCTGACGCCCCGGATGGAATTTGTTTGGAAAAAGGACTCCCCTGTGCTGCTCCCAACAGACGGCACGATTGATGAAAAAGGCGTGGAAGACGCGCGGCTGACCTGGGAAAATGGGATCTTTTATGCCTGGTACTGCGGGTATAACGGGAAAAACGGCCGGGCTTGCCTTGCGGTATCGGAGGATTTGATTCATTGGGAAAAGCACGCCCCATTGCCGGGCAGCATCAATTGCTGCGATAACAAGGACCATACGGCTTTCCCGGAAAAAGTCGGCGAGTATTATTACCTGCTTCACCGGCCTTGGGGGACGCCGGAGTTTCAGGAACACTATAATATGCCCATCCGGCTGGCAAGGGCCAAATCCCTTTTAGGGCCTTGGGAGGATTTAGGGGTTTTGCTGTCTCCCAGGGAAAACCCGGAACATGCCCACGATTGGCTGGGGGCCGGCGCGCCGCCTATCTCTTTGGGGGACGGCCGGTTTTTGGAACTCTATCATGCGGCCTGTTATTTGCAGGACGGATACCGGGTTTACAACTGCGCCGCGGCGATATTGGATTTGAACCGGCTGGATCCGGCCAATCCGGCGACTGCGGTGACCCACCGGCTGGAACCTCTGGCGGTTCCTTCGCCTCAATTCCCAAATGAATGCAATGAAAAATTGAGATTAGACAACTTTTTCCCCATGGGCGCTTATCGTTACGGCGAGAATTTATATCTTGCGTATGGCGCGGGGGACAAAGTTTCCTGCGGCGCTGCGTGCAATTTTGCGGAGCTGCTGGAAGAAGTGGAAAAACACCCTGTCTGTGAAAGGAAGCAGCATGATGAAATATCCTGACTGGGCCATCGGCCCTTTTACAAAACCCGTCGCGGAGCCAGTTCTGACCGCATCCCCCGAAGGGTTTGATTCTTGGGCGGTTTATAATCCTGCCGTTGTTTTTTGGCGGGGAAAATACTGGATGTTCTACCGTGCGGAAAGCCGTCAGGAAGCGGACACTCCCTATATGGGAACTTCCCGCATCGGGCTGGCAACCAGCATCGACGGCGTTCATTTTGAAAAATATTCCGACCATCCGGTTCTGGACGCCACCCTTCCGCTGGAACTTCCCGGCGGCTGCGAAGACCCTCGGATTTGCTTTGCCGAGGGGAAATGGCACATGCTGTACAGCGCCTATCATTATCCGGAAAACGTCTACATTTTCCATGCGGTATCCGGCGACTTGATCCATTGGGAGAAAAAGGGGAGTCTCTTAAAAAATCCGGACGGAAGCCCTCTTGCCACCAAATCTGCCGCCATTGTCTGCCGGCCCGATGGAACGGCAGCAAAAATCAAGGGAAAATACTGGCTTTACACCAATTCCCATTTGGCCTGGTCCGCTGACTTTGTAAACTGGGAAACCAAAGAACTGGACGCGGTAGGGTTTACCGGTTCTTTGAATGAGGTGTGCGTCGCGCTGACGGACTACAAAACTCCGGGACAGGATCAGATTCTTCTGTTTTTTGCCGGAAACCTGTCCAAAATTCAGAACCAGGATTATTTTTATGCCATTGGGGAAGCGCTCTTTTCTCGGGAAGATCCGGAAAAGCTGCTGGATGTCCTTCCATTCCCGGTAATCGAGGCTACACTGCCCTTTGAAAAAACAGTGGACCGGTTAGCCTGTGTGGAAGAATCCTACAAGGGAACTATTTTTTTGGATTCCGTTTTTCAAAAAGATGGGACCTGGTACGCTTATTACGGATGCGCGGATCAGTTTGTGGGTTTATCCGTTTGTGAAACAAAAGAATAAAGATCCGGCGCTCTTACAGGTAAGGAAATAAAGAAAGGCCTCTTATGACAGAACGCGCCGTTCTGCCGTAAGAGGCTTTGTTTGGTTTTGCCTTATTATGTAGAGCTGAACGCAAGATGCCAGAAGCTCAGAACTGCAAAAAGACCGCCCCTTACGCTTCTCTATCCTGGCCCAATACGGCATTTTCAGCGGGCTGCCGTCTGTTGGAAATATAAATTTGATCTTGGATGTTTCAGATGAGCGTTTCGGTATCACCGGCGGTCATTCCCTTAGCGTATATGGACAGACGCTGCTTCGTTCTACAATGTCTCCATGAGGAACCAAAAGGTGTTCTGGCAGTTTATTTTTTCCAGAAATCCTGTCCAGCAAAAGCGCCATGCTTGCTTGAGCCAAGTTTTGGTTGTTGATATGAACTGTTGTCAGTCCCGGCGTCACATATTCCGAAATCAGCATGTCGTCAATGCTGATTAAAGAAATATCTCTTGGAATATCGAACCCTTTATGCTGAAAGTATCGCATACAGCCGATGGCGATAAGGTCGCCTGTGCAAAAAATGGCAGAGGGAAGCTTTCCGGTTTGCTCCCAACGCCGGCTGCGCTCATAGGAGATTTTATCACTGTTAGGGGAAGACAGCATCCATTCCGGATGATACAGGCATCCGCCATCCCGCAGTGCTGATTGAAACCCCCATAAAGTCGTTTCTAGGTATTTTGGACTGTCATATCCTAAATAGCCAATATCACGATGCCCATTATCAATCAGATATTTTGTGGCAACATATGCTGCCTGATTATAATCTGTATAGACTGATGGGATATCTGTTTGTAACACATGTGCATCCGAGATTACAAAAGGAATATCATAGGAGGTCATCGTTTGTTGTACCGGCATAGGCGGATCACCTAAGAAAATTACCCCGCCGGTATCGCGATGTTCAATAATCGGAGGCATCACACTTTCGTTATTGGCTGTTAAATCATAAAAGGCATATACCAGGTTATAACCGATTTTGCTGCATTCTGAAACAATTTCGTTGTTAAGTTCGACATAAAACTGACTGTGCAATTCTCCTTGGTTTTTGTTTAGCAGAACTGTAATATTATCTGATTTGTTGAATAGCAGTCTGCGGGAATTGGGGTTTGGAACATAATGATTCGCTTGGATAATCTGCCGAACCTTTTCGCGCGTGCTCTCGCTGACACCCGGACGATCGTTTAAAACGATGGATACCGTTGAAGGAGAAACACCTGCCATTTGCGCAATGGTTTTAATAGTCACTTTAGGCATAAATTTCCTCCTTATTCTTAAGAACGTACTAAAAGCATATATTTTTATTATAACTATATCGATTGAAAAATCAATAGTTATTCAAAAAAATATATTTTTTTAAAATCACTATTGATATTTCAAAATATGTGTAGTATATTTGAAATAACAATTTAAGTAGTTTGTATAATTTTTATTCTCGCCGCTGAAATATTTTATAATTATAATGGTGCGTCTTAAAATTAAAAGCTTTTAATAATTTCTTTTAAAAGGCATTCTAACAATATGATCATTGCATTTTACCTTATCAATTTTTACAGTCCGCAACGAAAGTTAATTTATAGGACCAATTTCATAAAAAGGATGATGATCATGAAAATTGTAGATGTAAGGTCGGTTATTTTAAGGCAGCCAACAGTTGAGATGATTGGTGATGGCAGTCAAGATACCATCGTTATATTAATCGACACAGACGAAGGCATCACGGGAATTGGAGAGGTTGATTCCGCTCCGGATGTGGTAAAAAGCATAATTAATATGCCTGCTTCGCATATGGCGTGTATGGGGCTAAAAGAGCTTTTGATTGGTGAAGACCCTTTGGATGTAGAGCGGCTTTGGCGAAAAATGTATAGTAAAAGCATTTACTATGGACGACGGAGCGCAGCGATTCATGCAATGAGCGGCATTGATCTGGCTCTTTGGGATATCATCGGGAAAAAGCTGGGAATACCGGTGGGCAAGGCCCTTGGCGGGACTTATCGCAATCGTATTCAAGCTTACTGCAGCGTATTGATGCCAGGTACGGAAGCTGAAATTGAAGAATTGGTATCAAAGCATATGAGCAAAGGCTACCAAGGAATAAAACTTGGTTGGGGCGCTCTCGGCGAAAGTTTTGAAAAGGATATACGGCTGGTAAAAGCCGCTCGAAAAGCATTGGGGCCTAATAAAAAGTTAATGATTGACATTGGTATGCGCTGGACAGACGTCAAAGGAGCGATGCGGGTCCTGCAAGCATTTGAAGAGCAGGATGTGTATTGGGTAGAGGAACCCTTCCATCCCGATAATTTGGACGGATACGCACGTTTAAGAGCTTCTACTAACGTACATATTTCGGGAGGAGAAGAAGTCGGCACCCTCCATGAATACCGCGAATTATTGAGCAGGGGATGTGTTGACATCGTGCAGCCGGACTTAAGTCGCTGCGGAGGGCTTACAGTGGCGCGGAAATTGATCGATCTGGCGGAAGAATACAATGCTGTTATAATCCCGCATGCATTTAAGACGAATATCCTGATGGCGGCAACGCTTCAATATATTTCTGCATTGCCAAATGCATGGTATCTCGAATTCTGCGAGCAGGATACTATTTTACGGCAAACGTTAACTACCCCTTTATTTTCCATTGATAAGGAAGGATTTGTGGACATTCCGCAGAAATGCGGGCTGGGCGTTGAAATCAATATGGATACCGTGAGGAAATACCAGGTGGTGGGATAAATGAAGCAGCCTTGCAATCTTGTGGCAGTTACGGTAACGCCTTTTAAGCAGGCATGCCACCCGGACTTCGAATTGATTGCCGGCCAGACGGAAAAATTAAGCCGGAAGGATATTGACGCAATCTTTCCCTGCGCTTCAACTGGGGAATTTGTTCGCATAAGCGCAGAGGAAAAAATTGAGATTTTGCGGACGGTTTCACAGTGCAATATCGGCCAAAAGCGATTGATTGCCGGCGCCTGCGATGCTTCTGAAGATGGAGTAATCCAATTCCTTAAGGCGGCAAAACGATATGCGTACAAAGCTTGTGTGGTTTGCCCTCCATATTATTATGGGCTTTCACAAGACGACGTGCTGCGATTTTATCAACTTGTTTGTGAGGCGGCGGAAGGAATGCCGATTATCGCCTATCATGTCCCATTTTTTACGACGGGTATCGAGCTGGACACCCTATGCAGGTTACTTGAAATCCACAACCTGGTTGGGATTAAAGATTCTTCCGCAAATATGAAACGGATTGCGCATACCTGCAATATTGTTAGACAGGAACGGCCTGCGTTTGCAGTTTATACAGGGACGGATGATTGTCTGCTGCCGGCGCTCTGCGCAGGATGCACAGGGAGTATGACAGCCTTGGGCGCAAGTATGCCGGATATAATACGGGCAATTTATCAGGCGTTTTATCGGAAAGACCTGGACTGCGCCATGTCTCTGCAACAACTAATTCTGCCAATTCTGCGGGAAGCAGACCGCTTTCCATTTCCTATGGGATATAAACTGCTGGCTGAAGCTGTGGGCTGGGAGGTCGGAAATATTGAATGGGAAAAATATTCCGGCGCCCAAGATACGCTGGAAAGAATGAAAAAACTCTTACAAATCATGAAGGATGAAACTTTCTACAAGGGATGATTCTTGAATTGCAAAAAGGAATGACGTTATGATGAAAGCTGTGGTTTGGAAAGGACCGGATCAGGTGGAATATACCGATATCCCAGAACCTGAGTGTATTCCGGGATGGGTAAAAATTCGTGTAATGGCTGTGGGACTCTGCGTAACAGAAACCCATGTTATTGCGGGAACGTTTCATGCAGGAAATCCTCCGCATATTCTTGGGCATGAAATTTGCGGGGATGTTGTAGAACTTGGGATAGGATGCAGACCAGAATTACTGGGGAAACGTGTGGTAGTGGAAACTTATGTGGGATGCGGGAAATGTATCTATTGCCGAACCGGCAGAAAACATCTGTGCAGTGCCGGAGAAATAGGATATCCCCCTCATGCCGGCGGAGACGCACAATTTGTGATTGTTCCAGAAACCAGCGTTCATTTTATACCGGATCAAATTTCTTATGACGAAGGCGGTATTATGGAAGCTGCTGTTTGCCCCTTTGGCGCTCTGATGAGCGCAGGATTTACAATGGGGCAGACAATTCTGGTTCAAGGCACTGGTGTTGGAGGATTATCTTTTATTCAAGCAGCTCGAGTTGCGGGGGCAAAGAAAATTATCTGCGCCGTCCGAAATGAAGAAAAAGCGAAACAGGCGTATTTTTTCGGCGCGGATATTGTCATAGATCTTCGGACAGAAGATCTTCAAAAAAGAGTTATGAGGGAAACCGATTCTTTGGGAGTTGACGTATCCGTTGACGCCGCAGGAGCACCCGAAACAATCGAAAACGCAATTCACACTGCGGCCAATGGCGGAAAGGTAATTTTGTACGGTATCCCAGATGAGCGTTTGACCGTTTCGATTCCCATATCTGAAGTAATTTTGCGCCAGATAACGCTGTGTGGCTATACGGGGAATGAATTTGCATGGGAGCCTTTAATTACAGCTGTTTCCAAGGGGAGCTTCAAATTAAAGGAAATGGTTTCTCAAACATTTCCGCTCAGTAAATTTGATGAGGCGCTGTCGTTATTAAAAAATAGGCCGGTAGGTTTCATTAAAGTAGTGTTACACCCATGGGAGTAAAAACAAAAAGCTTTTATTAGATTTTTTACCAAAAATATTGAAACTAATTTGTACAAGGAGGCTGTTAGCGCATGAATGTACTTGCTTTTGCCGCACATCCGGACGATGTAGAAGAAATGTGTTTTGGAACTCTAATGAAATATCGGGACAAAGGCGCCAATATATTTATTGCACTGTCTACTAGTGGGAATATCGGCTCCAACCACCATGCTTCGAAAGCGGAAATTTCTGCTATTCGGGAGAAAGAGCAGTTAGAAGCAGCAAAGTTTTACGATGCGAAAGTAAAATTTCTTCGCTTCGATGATGAAGAACTGCATGATACTCCTGAAACAAGAAATGCGTTTTTAAATGCAATCCGGTGGGCAAATCCGGATGTAATCCTGACCCATAGCCCCAAAGATACCAGCACAGACCATGCGATGACTTCCAAACTTATCACGGAAGTGCTTCTGATTGTAGGGGCGAAGCTGGTGGAAACGGAAGAAAAACCAATAGCCAAAACACCGTCTGTATTTTTCTGGGATATTCCGGGAGGCTTTTGCTTTGAACCTGAAATTTATGTAGATATCAGCGGCTATATTGAGGAAAAAATACAGGCAATTCGCTGCCACCAAAGCCAGCTTTCCTGGATGGAAAATTTTTTGTCCGATGATTACCTGGAATCAATGCGCTTACAGTCCCGTTTTCGCGGTTATCAGATTGGGTGCAAATATGCGGAAGGCTTTATCGCCTATCGCATACAGGGATTTGTAGCGGATTACCGGCTGCTTCCTTAAGCTGTGAAAGGGCTGCCTGGTCATTTTGTACGGAAAGAGGACAAAAAACTATGGATATGTTATGGTTTGCCGGCCAAAGTAATATGGAGGGACAAACAGAAGGGACGCCTGCTGATTGTTCTCCGGTAGAGGGCGTTCAGGAGTATAAATATCAAACGCGGTCTTTTGTTTCGTTACATCATCCTGCTGGAGAAGATGTTCCGCCCAACTTATTCGGTGCAAATGATGGATATGGTTCACTGCTGCCGGATTTTTGCCGCTCTTACCGGAAAGTCCGACAGGTGCCGGTAATCGCCGTTCATACCGCAAAAGGGGCCACGACAATTGACGATTGGGAGCCGGCAGGACAGCTTTATCAGGCGGCCGTTTCCAAATTGAAAGCAGCGCTGGAAGACGCCAGTGAAAAGCCGGAACATCTTTATTTTATTTGGCTTCAGGGAGAATCTGACGCTGTCCGGGGCCTTTCGGAAGAGGAGTATTATCAGAAGCTGATGGCATTTAAAAATGCGTTAAAATCGGAATGCGGAGTTGAACGATTCGGGATCATTCGTGTGGGCTACTTTACTTGTGACGGAAAAGATGAGCCGATTATTGCTGCGCAGGAAAAGCTTGTTCAGGATGACAGTGATTTCTTAATGCTGACAAGAGTTACCGGGCGGCTTTCCCGCAATCCGGCCTATTTGAATCCGACGGCGGCTGGACATTACAATAATGCGGCTATGACGATTATCGGAACAGAAGCAGGCGCAATGCTGGGAAATTATTGTGCTGCTGCATCGAAAGACCGCAAGAACATCTGAAAGGAGGTATGATAATATGAATCAAGCCAAAAGCAAAACGAAAGTCAAAAAAAGGAACGTTATACGGACATTCTGGAACCAGCGATACCTGATGCTGTTAGTATTGCCTGGGATTGTTTGGCTCATTATTTTCTGCTATGTCCCAATGTACGGCGTCCTGATTGCATTTAAAGATTACAATGTTGGTTTGGGCATTATGCAAAGCCCTTGGGTGGGGTTAACCTATTTTCGCGAAATGTTTTCAGACCCATGGTTCTTTAAATCTCTTCGAAATACCATCATATTCAGCCTTCTGGATCTTATTGTAAATTTTCCGTTTCCCATTATCTTTGCATTACTGATTAATGAGCTTACAGGCATGAAATTATATAAGCGCGTTATACAGACGGTAAGTTATTTGCCGCATTTTTTATCATGGGCCTTTGTGGCAAGCTTCTTGTTTACATTTACAAGCGACAACGGGGCTCTTAATTCAATGATTTACGCTTTAGGATATACTGGAGAACCGATAGCATTCATGACGGATATTCGATCCTTTGCAGCGATCATTGTACTTTCCAGCCTTTGGAAAAGCTTTGGATACAGTTCCATTATTTATCTTGCCGCCATGACCTCTATTGACCAGGAAATGTACGAAGCAGCTACTATTGATGGGGCGAAAAAGCTTCAGCGAATCTGGTATATCACCTTACCAAGTATCAAGCCGACGATTTCCGTACTGTTGATTCTTTCTGTAAGCAGTATTATCGGGTCCAACTTTGAGCAATTCTATCTGCTGCAAAACTCCTTTGTATCGGATTGGGCAAAGGTGCTCAGCGTTTACACCTATGAAATCGGATTTCAAAAAGGCCGTTTCTCTTATGGTACAGCCGTGGGTTTATTTACATCCCTGGTTTCGTTTATTCTCATTGTTGTTTCCAACCAAATTTCTAAGAAGGTATCCGGAGAGGGGATCTATTAGCATTTTTATAGAAAGGAGAAGGAGTCTATGGCTGTAAAAACCTCAAAATTAAGAAGAAAAACTCTGTTTGATTATGTAGACATTATCATTTTGCTAATTTTAGGCTTTATTACCTTTTATCCCTTTTGGAACATCCTGATGATCTCTTTCAATGATCCTACGGATACGCTATTAGGGGGAATCACCTTATATGTCCGCAAATTTACCCTTGATAACTACCAATATTTTTTCCGGAACGATTCTTTTATTAACGCTTTTTGGGTATCGGTAAGCCGAACTGTAATAGGCTCTCTGACCAGCGTCATATTTACAGCGGCTTTTGCCTATGGAATGTCAAAAAAATGGCTGTTGGGGCAAAAATTCTTTTTGATATTAATGATAATCCCCATGTATATCAGCGGCGGCATGATTCCTACCTTTTTATTGATCCGGGATTTAGGGCTTTATCAAAATTTTCTGGTTTATATCATCCCCTGTTTACTCAGCACCTATAACGTGATCATTATGATGACGTCATTCCGCGCTATTCCACCGGAATTAGAAGAATCGGTCAGGATTGACGGAGGCAACGATTTAGTCATTTTTTTCCGCATTATTATCCCTGTATCTATGCCCATGATGGCGACAATCATACTATTCAACGCAGTTGGTCAATGGAACTCTTGGATGGATACCATGCTTTATGGCGACAGGAAGATCATGACGCTGCAAATGAAACTGGTTGAGCTTTTGAAAGATGCGGATCAGGTAAGAAAACTGATGCAAAGCGGAAACGCCGCCGCTGGTCAGGTTCTTTTAAAAAACTATAAACCAAACGTTGAGTCATTAAAAGCAACGGCAATGGCTATTACAGCCATTCCAATTGTACTGGTTTACCCGTTCCTGCAAAAATATTTTGTCAAAGGCATTATGATCGGCTCCCTAAAAGGCTGATCCTAAAAATCTATAGGTAACGTATGCAGGCCATACGTTAATAATAAGTAAATGTATAAGGAGGCAAATCAATGAAAAAGTCAAGAAAAATACTGACGGGGATTCTTGTTGCGGCAATGCTTGTTTCTAGTTTGGGAGGCTGCAGTAACTCCGCAGAGAGCAGTTCATCTGAATCTACCGTAAATAACACGTCCTCGGATAACAGCTCGTCCGCCAGCAGCGCCGAATGGGAATATCAAGAAGATACTTCCCCTTATGAATTCACTGTTTGGTGGCCCAGCGTATGGATGGGGAAAGATTCAATCGAAGCCGGTTACGAGGATTCTGACGTTTGCCAATATATTAAGGAGCAAACCGGCGTTACCATGTATGTTGAATGTCCTGCGGGAGATGAAAACGAATTGGCCAGCGTTATGATTGCGGCCGGCACTTTCCCGGAAGCCGTTGTGTTTAGTACGTATAACAGCGTTTATCTCCAGCAAATGATTGACGCTGGTCAGGTTTTGGCATTCAGCGACCTTATGGATCAGTATTGCCCCAAAATGTGGGAATTAATACCGGATTCCGTCAAAGCATATCATACCAGTGACGACGGGAAGATGTGGGCGTTTACTGGGTTTACTTATGATAGTAGTTGGGGAGACCGCGCAAAAGAGCTGGGCGCTAGTTACGTAGAATTGGCTCCCGGGACCAATGTCATGTATATTCGGCAGGACCTTTTAACTGCGTATGGCAAGGATGATATTACGGATTTGGATGAATATACCGAGTTCCTCCATTGGGTTAAGGATAATTATCCAGATTTAGACCCTGTTCAGTCGGTTAGCGGTAATCCTCGAGGAGGCAGCCTTTTCTCACATTTCAAATCCACTTTTGGCTGCCATCTGTCCGATACATATCCTCAGGAAGATGGTTCTGTTAAGTACTATATGTATGATCCCCATTATGTAGATTACCTGAAATGGATGAACGGCCTCTATCGGGACGGCATCATTACCAAGAACATGCTCACTGAGAATCAAAGTTCCATTGATACCAAAACTTATTCTGCATCCTATGGCTCTATGATCAATGCTATTTGGAATGTGGAAGGTACGCTTGGACAAAGCATTAAGAGCGCCTATGGCGAGGATACGGATAAAATATATGTAGACTGCGGGCCGATCCAGAAGGAAGGAATAGAATGGAAAGTTCAGATGACGGTGGACAAAGGCGGCCAGACAACTGCTATTACCACCAATGCGGAAAAGCCAGACCGCATTATTAAATATTTTGAATTTCTGTTCACAGAGCAGGGTCAGCTTACCATGATGGCAGGTGTTGAAGGAAAAACTTGGAATAGAGAGGAAGACGGCACCATTTCGTATTCACAAGAGATTATGGATGCTCGGAATACAAGTTTTGAAGAATTAACCAACACTTATAAAGTCGTAGGTCTGTGGTCTCCTTGGCTTACCCTTGGAGGCACTTGGGAAGGTGTGCTGGGAGGTATGGCTGGATCTTCCGAGGATACGGAGGCTTTGGCAGAAAAAACAGACAAACGTTTAAACGATTGGCTTGTTAATATTTGGGATCAAGGTTTCTCCAATATCTATGAATGCATTGAAACCGGCAGCGATCTGGACGTTCTTCGGACTAAAATTGATGAAGTTTGCAATCAAGCCGGCATGGAAATGATTACTGCCGAGGACGACGCCACCTTTGAGAAACTTTATCAGGATTGTCTGGCTGAAATTGAAGGCATGGGTATTTCGCAAATTGAAGACGCTTATACGGCGGAACACAAAGCCCAATGCGAGGCCTTGGGCATCAGCTGATGAAGTTTGCGTAACAGCAGCATACATTTTAGGTGCACAGATGGCAGGTAGGTTGTCCAATCTGCCTGCCTTCTTTGGGACTTGGGAAAGGAATTATCATGAAAAATATCCGAATTCTTTGGAACAATGGAAAGCATAAGGGGACAATTAGGGCCAGCCATGCAGAGATTGTACAGCCCACAGGCGTATTTGAATCACAAGAACTGGAATTGTGCTTTGACAGGGAAACAACCGGCCTGGGGGCAAACACTACTTTGGTGAACGTATGCACGGATCGTGATCCGTTCAGTTTTTTGCTGCGTGATGTTCATAGGGAAAACCCCATATATCTTCCCAAATACAGTGTAGTCGTTACAGATGCTGACGACCGCAGAAGCTATGAGCAAATTGTAGCGGGCATTACTTCTAAGGGACGCAAGACGAAACTCCAGCAGATGGAAGCGGAAGAAGAATATAGTTATGAAAAAGCCGCAAAGGAAACCAGAGATCTCCCCGGACCGGCATGGCTGGGTATCTCTAAGGATATGCGGTTTTTTGAAGTGGGATTACGATCGAAATCCTGCGGGAACGATCAGGAGAGTTATGACTATGTCACTCCTCGGTTTTTCGATTCACAGGCAATCAAAACTCAAGATCCTGACATTTGGTCCAAAAAGCTTGAATGTCCGGAGATGAATGGCAGTTCAAATTTAAAATTCAGTATGATGGCGGGACGTGGAATTGGCTGCCGCCATGAGGTTACGCGGCGTTTGGAAGATGGATACCTTCCCATTTTGAACGCGTGGAATGAAGATGAAGGCATTCGTTACACCATGCAGTTTTTTGCCACGCTGGAATCCAGCCCTTTTACGAATTCCGCTATTCGAGGCACCGATATGTATGCGGCGCACGCGATGGGGCAGGGGCATATGCTGACTGACGAGCAGCGGCAGCACACCAAATCAATTCTCGACGAGGAATTAGTGCGGGAAGAAGAAACCGTTATGTACGTCCGTGTTATCGCGGAAAATCATACAGATGCGCCCGTTTATAGCTTTATCGCAGCTCCGGATCCTATTCCTGGGTGGGACTGGTCGTATCCGGTTCCGGATCTTCGCTATGATGCAGAAAATGGATATCTTTATTCTCCTATAACTGGAAAGGTTTTATGTATCTACACGGTGGATGGGCAGCCAATGCCGCAGATAGAAATGTCCGCGCTTTTATCTCCAGGGCAGAAGATGGTATTTGAATACAAGATCCCCCATCGTCCTATTTCTCAGGAGCGGGCATTCCAGTTAAAACGGCTGTCTTATGATGAAAAATTTGCAGAGGCTAAGGTATTCTGGGAAAACGAGTTGAAGGGCAGCGCCAAAATTTCACTTCCTGAAAAGCGGATTGAGGAAATGATTAAAGCCGGACTGCTGCACATGGATATCGGCTACTTTGGTAAAAATCCGGATAAACCAGTGGTACCCATTGTGGGCGTCTATACCGGTATTGGTTCCGAAAGTTCCCCAGGCATTCAGTTTTTGGACACAGTAGGTTTGCACGATCTGGCCAAACGGGCCTTGCAGTTCTTTTTAGAATTACAGCGGGAAGATGGGTTTATCCAAAACCACGGCGGATATATGCTGGAAACCGGATGTGTGCTGTGGACCATGGGAGAGCACTACCGGATGACTCGTGATAGAGAATGGCTGCTGTCTGTGAAGGATAACGTGGTCCGGGCTTGTGATTATCTGCTTCGTTGGCGGGAAGAGAATCTTGGGGATGAGCTAAAGCATGGAAACGGATACGGTATGATCAGCGGCCGGGTTTCGGACCCTATGGATTTTTTCCGTTCTTTTATGTTAAACGCTGGAACTTATGAGGGATTAGCTCGCGCATCGGAGATGTTGGCGGATTGCGACCCGATGAATGCCGAGCGTATCCATTTAGCAGCCGCAGAATTGAAAGAAAATATCCTGGAATCCTTCCGTGCGAATCTGGCAAAATCTCCTGTTCTTCCGGCAGGTGATGGAACATGGTATCAAGCTTCAGCCCCCTGGACGGAATACGCCGGTCCGCTGACTTTGTATTCAGAAGGAGGAAGATGGTTTACCCATGGCGCGTTTACCTGCCGCGACCAGGAAAGCTCTATGTATCTGGTTCTTCATGAGGTGATCGACGCCGCTGATCCGCTTTGTGATGACATTGTAAAATTCTATACAGAGTATTTGATGATTAATAATACCGGATTTTCACAATCTTATTATAGTCCGCATCCTTATGCCCACGCTTTGCGCGGAGAAGCAAAACCGTTCTTAAAAGAATTTTACTCTGGGTTTGCCTCTCTGGCGGATCGGGAAACTTACAGCTTCTGGGAACATTACTTTCATGCAAGCCAGCACAAACTACACGAAGAAACTTGGTTTCTCATGCGATGCCGCTGGATGTTGTGCATAGAAGAATATCAAAAGAAAACCCTAAAACTGATGAACGTTGTCCCAAGGAAATGGCTGACGGATGGAGAGACGATTGAGGTACTGGGGTTAAACAGCTATTTTGGAAAAGTAAGTTACCGTGTGGAATCCAAGGTGGGAGTTGGACGCATCAAAGTTTGGATTAATATAAACAGCGATGGATTTCCAAAGGTAAAAACTCTTACAATTCGACTGCCGCATCCGGAAGAAAATAAAAAGGCCCGTTTTACAACAGCAGGCGCCTACTGTGCTGCAACAGAAACTGTAACGCTGGAAGATTTTGACGGATTTGCAGAATTTGAGTTGATTTTCTAGCAGGTTTGTATTACTGTAAATTGTGCTGATTTTTTAAGGGCGGAACGGTTGTAGACCTGGATTTAATATCCGATAGGCCGGCGCAAGGGTTTAAATCCCCTTCTCTCCGCCGCCAGGCTTATCCCAAGGCAAAACGCACACTCACATTTGTGGGTGTGCGTTTTTATAATAAAACGCATTCCGAATCGGAATGCGAGGATACCTACAAATAGCTTGCGGGCCGCATGCGCTTGGGGCGCGAGAAATAGACTGATGGCATGGCCTAAAAAGGCCATGCCATCAATCAAAGCTGTGAGAGGTACCGCAAAGGGCCTCAATTTAACTTGGCAAGAACTTCCTTGCGGAACAGCTCCTCTGTGGTTTCCGGAGTGAAGGTGAACAGCGTGCCGTCAATTGTCACACAGACGCCTTTTTCACAGTTCCCCGTGCAGAAGGAGGCGGCCAGCGTGATCTTGTCCTCCAGATTATTCTCCTGAATCAGACGCTGGATGGTTTCCAGGACCTGATGAGAACCCCGAACATGGCAGGAGCTGCCAAGACAAACGGTAAGTTTCATATTGAAATTACCTCCTTAGTTCTTGCGGTCAGCGATCGCATCCAGCCGTTTATTGCGGAAATACAGGATGATATCGACGGTAACGAAGATGATATTCGGCCAGTACATGATAAAGGCCAGGTTGTAAGGCTCAATCTGCCCCTGAGAGATCAGGATGATTTTGGAGATAATGCCGCAGACATAGCCCAGTGCGATGCAGATGGTGAAGGTAACCGAACTGCCTTTTGCCGTTCTGGATTTGAAGGAACGGTAGCATTTCAGCGGCCAGGAAATGCCGAAGGACAGGATCATTAAAAATTCAAGTACTTCTGGAATGGACATGAGGATTCCTCCTGCTTTTATTTTTTCGGGAATTATTTATGCCGTCTGTAATCAGGCAGCAGTTTGGGAGAGACAATATCCGAATGGATACCGGCTTCTTCCATCTCTTTTTTGAAAGCGTCCACATGCGCCAGAGTCAATTCGCTGACCTGAACATCCTTGGATTTCTCCGCGGCGTTGCGGCCGGCGTTGCGGCCGAAAACAATGATGTCCAGCAGAGAGTTGCCCATCAGACGGTTGCGGCCGTGGATGCCTCCGACAGCTTCGCCGGCAACAAAGAGGTTTTCCACGTTGCTCTGGCCGTTGCTGGCGATGTCGATGCCGCCGTTTTGATAATGCAGGGTGGGGTAAACCAGAATGGGTTCTTTACGGATGTCAATATCATATTTGCCGAACATCCGCAGCATGGCGGGGATGCGTTTTTCGATAGTGCCTTCGCCGCCCTTCAGCTCGATCATCGGGGTGTCCAGCCAAACGCCGACGCCCTCGGGGGTCGTAACGCCCTTGCCCCGGTCGGAGCACTCCCGGATGATGGACGCGGCGGAAACGTCGCGGGTTTCCAGGGGATGCATGAACACTTCGCCGTCAACGTTAATGAGCTTCGCGCCCAAAGAACGGACCTTCTCGGTGACCAGCGCGCCGAAAATCTGCTCGGGGTAAGCCGCGCCGGTGGGATGGTACTGGAGGGTGTCGGGGTAGAGCAGCTTCGCGCCGGCCCGGTAAGCGAGGATCAGGCCGTCGGCGGTAGCGCCGTAATGGTTGGAGGTGGGGAAGCCCTGGTAGTGGAGGCGTCCTGCGCCGCCGGTGGCGATAATCACGGTTTTAGCCCGTGCAATGAGGATTTCCTGGGTTTCCATGTTTAAAAGGACCGCGCCGGCCGCGTTGCCGTTCTTGTCCAGAATCAGCTCAATGGCGGCGGTGAAATCCACCACCGGGATACCCCGGTTGAGAACCTCGTCCCGGAGGGTGCGCATGATCTCCGCGCCGGAATAGTCCTTGGCCGCATGCATACGCTTGCGGGAGGTGCCGCCGCCGTGGGTGGTAATCATGGTGCCGTCGGGGGCCTTGTCGAACTCTACGCCCAGGTTGTTGAGCCACTGGATCGCCTCGGGGGCTTCGCTGACCAGCTTATAGAGCAGTTCCGGCTTGGCAGCGAAATGGCCGCCGCCGAAAGCGTCCAGGTAATGAATGGCGGGGCTGTCGTTGGGCTTGTCCGCCGCCTGGATGCCGCCTTCCGCCATCATGGTGTTGGCGTCGCCGATGCGCAGCTTGGTGACGATCATGGCCTTAGCGCCGGCATTGTCCGCCTCAATAGCAGCGGAAGCGCCCGCGCCGCCGCCGCCGATGATGAGCACGTCCACATCGTAGTCCACATGGCTTAAATCGATCTTGGCGGGGTCAATGCGGCTGTTGGCCTGAAGCAGGGCCGCCAGCTCTTTGGGAACCTTCTCGCCCTTGTTGGGACCTACCGCCAGCACGTCGAATTCTTCCTGACGGTAGTCGGGGTGATAGGTTTTCAGGAGGGTATCCTTCTCTTCCGCGGTCATTCTTCTGGGTTCCATCACGGCATTGGCCGCGCGGTTGGCCTCTACCTTCTTCATGGATTCCAGCATTTCTTTTGTATACATGAACTGGCCCTCCTTATTTCTCAATCTCTCTGTGGTTGTAAAGTTCCTGCATCTCTTCCAGAGGCTTCTGCATCAGGCCCTCCAGCAGTTCCTTGAAGTCGCCGTTTTGGATTTCGCGGACCCGGTTTTCCAGGTGCTCCGATTTGGGAGCCAGGTATTTGCCGTTCAGACGGCGGGCCAGCATGGCCACCTGGGGATGAGAAATTCCAGCCGGGCAGCGGGAAGAGCAGACGCCGCACATAACGCAGTCAAAGGACTCCTCGGCGCACTTCTCAAAGTCACCCCGCTGGGCATAGGCGATGTACTGCATAACGTTCAGGCCCTGGGTGCAGCTCTTGGTGCAGGCGTTGCAGCCGATGCAGGCGTAGATTTCCGGGTAAAGCTGCATCATGATCTGCTGGGTGGGGGAAATCTTCTCGATGTCGTAAACCTGTTTAATCAGCGGGAAGAAGGGGAGGGTCGCAACATACATGTTGTCCTCCACCTTGGTCTGGCAAGCCAGGCAGACCTTCAGCTCCCGGTCGCCTTTTATACGGTAGATGGTGGCGCAGGCGCCGCAGAAGCCGTTTCGGCAGCCGCAGCCGCGGATGAGCTGGTAGCCCGCGTATTCCATCGCTTTCATAATGGTCAAGTTAGAGGGGACTTCATATTGTTTCCCCATCAAAAAAATATGAACCATTTTTTCCATTGCGCTACTCTCCTTTTAATACTCGTTGGGAAGCTCGTCAAGCTGGTCGAAGCGGAACACCGGGCCGTCTTTGCAGACGTACTTGCTGCCGATGTTGCAGCGGCCGCATTTGCCGACGCCGCACTTCATGCGCAGCTCCATAGTGGTGTAAACCTGGGTTTCCTGGAAGCCAAGCTCCTTGAGGCCCTGTAAGGTAAACTTAATCATAACGGGCGGTCCGCAGAGAACGACGGTCATTCCCACGTCAGGATTCAGTTCCTTGACGAAGTTGGGAACAAAGCCCACGTGGCCGTCCCAGCCCTCCTGCTCCCGGTCGATGGTCAGGTTGACCTCAATGTTGGGGTCAGCCATCCACTCGTTCAGGATCTCCTGGTAATCGAGCAGGTCGTCCTTGGAACGGGAGCCGTAGACGATGCGGATGCGGCCGTAGCTTTCCCGTTTGGCGCGGCAGTAGTTGATGACCGAGTGAAGGGGAGCCAGGCCGACGCCGCCGGCGACGAAAAGAAGGTCCTTCCCCTTGAAATCGGTGTCCACCGGGAAACCGTTGCCGTATGGCCCGCGAATGGTGATCTGCTGGCCCACATCCATGGCGTGGAGCCAGCTGGTGAGGCAGCCGCATTTTTTAATGGAGAACTCCATGTACTCTTCCAGGGTAGGGGAGGAGGTAATGGAGAACATCGCCTCGCCGACGCCGGGGATTGAAAGCATTGCGCACTGACCGGGGACGTGTTCAAATACCTTTTTGCCGTCCAAGCCGACTACCCGAAAGGTTTTGATGTCCGGGGTGTCGACGCGGATGTCGGTCACAACGCCAATTTTGGGGATCAATGTTTCATTATTCATATCACAGTTCTCCTTCCAAGCTTTTTGCCACCTTGACGATGTTCATGGAGATGGGGCACTTGGAGAGACAGCGCCCGCAGCCGACACAGCCGTAAATGCCGTCGTTGTTGGCCGGGAAATACACCAGCTTGTGCATGAACCGCTGGCGGAACCGTTCGAGCTGGCTGGTTCTGGGGTTGCCGCTCGCCATCAGGGTAAAATCGGAGTACATGCAGGAGTCCCAGCAGCGGAAGCGGGTGACGCCGTTTCCGGTGTCAAAGTCCCGGATGTCGTAGCACTGGCAGGTGGGGCAGACGAAGGTGCAGGTGCCGCAGCCCAGGCAGCTTTCCGAAAGCTCCTTCCACTTGGGGGAATCGAAGGCTTTCATCAGAACGTCGCCGCCGAATTTGCCGGTGGAGAAATTCGCAAGGGGCAGCTTCTTCATCAGGGCGGAAACATCTTCCTGCTGGGCCTTGACGGCATCCTCGCCGCCTTCTTCCAGCAGCCCTCCGGCCAGCTCCGCGAATTTTTTGCCCTTTTCGGTGTTGACGGAGAGGTAGAGGTTCTCCTCGTCCATCCAGCAGCTTACGTCGCCCTCCGGATGGGTGGGATCAATGCCGAAGCTCTGGCAGAAGCAGGTTTCTTCGGGGCGGGTGCAGGCCATGGTAACCACAATGCCGTGCTCCCGGCGGGACTGGTAATAGGTGTCCGCCGGCTCCGTCAGGAACACGCGGTCCAGGATGGAGAAGCTGCGGGCGTCGCAGGCACGCACGCCGAATACGACGAAATCCTCCTGCTCGGAACGGGGGTCGATGATCTCGATTTCCTTGCCCTTCATTTTGAAATCCACCAGGTTTTCAGTCTGGGGGAAGAAGAAGTCCTTGGCGCTGCGGACGGTGTTGAGGGCGCGGCTCAGCTCTGCGCCTTCGGTCCATTTCCGGTAGTTGGCGCGGCCGCTGGAAGGATCGTCTACCGGCAGGTAGAGGGTGCATCCGGCGGAAACCGCGGCGAACAGGTCATTGAGTTTTGCAAGGGAAAGTTTCAGCATGGCTCAGTTTCCCTCCCTTTCATATACGATGCTGGGTTCCACGTCGCCCTCGGTGAAATTGGTGAGAGGCGCGCGGCTGTCGGTATCGGCCCCGGCCTGGTAATCGCCGTAGAAGGTGTCGATATCCTTGATGAATTTCCGGTTCAGCAGGTGCAGCGGGATGTGCTGCGGGCAGACTCTGGAGCACTCGCCGCAGTCGGTGCAGCGGCCGGCCACATGGAACGCCCGGATAATGTGGAACATATTCTCCTCAAAGCTGTCGGCCGCAGCCTTCTGGGCGATGCCGGAAGCGTTGTTGTCGAAGACGCACTTTTCACAGGAGCAGGCGGGGCAGACGTTGCGGCAGGCGTTGCAGCGGATGCAGCGGGAAAGCTCGCCGCGCCAGAATTCAAAGCGTTCGTCGGGGGTCATGGCCTCCAGTTTGGCCACCATGTCAAAGCGGTGGCTGTCCAGAACCTCGCCTTCTTCGCCGATAAGCTCGTCATAAGCGACGTGCTTTTTGCTCTTGCAGTTTAAGCACCGCTCCGGCAGGACGTCCTTTTTCGCCACAGTTTCCTTGCCATAAAGGGTTTCCACTACAAAATTATCGCCGTCGGAGGTGATGCCGGTAATGCCCTTGATGCCTTTGGACTTCAGGGCTTCGCCGTCGGTCTTGCCGTCGCAGGGGATGCCCACGGCGTAGACGTTTTCCCGAACGATGCGGTGTTCCTTGATGAGCTGGTTAAAGCTGTAAGTATCGCAGGGCTTTAAGAAGACCAGCACTTTTCCCGGCTTGCGGGATTCTTTAATTAAATACTTGGACAGGTTGTTTCCGCAGAAATCGTTGGCCACAAAGCCCTGGTCCAGCTCTTCCGCGCTTTCAAACACGGCGGGGGTCACATCATAGGCGAATTCGCCGGTTTTCCAACCCAGCACGCGATTGACGGTGGAGTTCTGCAGCAGCTCTTTGGCCTTCGCGAGGATTACTTCTTGCATCTCAGATCCTCCAATCTCTTGTTTTCGCCCAGCTTGGTCACAGCGGCCACGAATTCGTTCATGGTGGCGGCGAACTTTGCGCCTTCCGCTGCGGAAACCCACTCGACGCGGGTGCGCTCCTTCTCAATGCCCAGGTAATCCAGCATGGAGAAGAGCAGGGTCATCCGCCGGCGGGTGTAGTAGTTGCCGGTGGTGTAGTGGCAGTCGCCGGGGTGGCAGCCGCAGAGGATCACGCCGTCCGCGCCGCGCTGGAAGGCACGGAGGATGAACATGGGGTTCACGCGGCAGGAGCAGGGCACCCGGATGATCTTCACGTCGGCGGGGTAGTTCAAGCGGTTGGTCCCCGCCAGGTCAGCGCCCGCGTAGGAGCACCAGTTGCAGCAGAAAGCCACGATTTTCGGCTTAAATTCTTTTACTTCATGTTGCATATTGCATCTACCTCCGCCATAATCTGGCTGTTAGAGAAGCCCTTCAGGTCCATGGCGCCGGAGGGGCAGGCCACCGTGCAGGCGCCGCAGCCCTGGCAGACCGCTTCGTTTACCGAAGCAACGCGCCGGATCGCCGTGGTCCGGTCGGGCATCCGGAATTCCTTGTTCACATAGCTGATGGCGCCGTAGGGGCAGACCTTTTCACAGGACGAGCAGCCGTTGCACATCATCTCGTCGGAATGAGCCACACAGGGGTTGCCGGTGAGCTTGTCCTTGGCCAGCAGGCCGATAACCTTCGCGGCAGCCGCGCCGGCCTGGGAAACCGTCTCCGGAATATCCTTCGGGCCCTGGCATGCGCCGGACAGGAAGATGCCGGCGGTGGGGCTTTCCACCGGACGGAGCTTCGGGTGGGCTTCGGTGAAGAAATCGTTGGTGTCCATGCTGGCAGTCAGCATGGTTGCCAGCGGACGGGCGCTCTTATCAGGCTCAATGGCGGCGGCTAAGACCACCATGTCCGCGTCAATGTGAAGCTGTTCGTTGGAGATGAGGTCGGACGCTTGGACCGACAGCTTGCCATCGGCGCGGGGGGTCACCTTGCCGACCATGCCCTTGATGTAGTGGACGCCGTATTCCTCCACGGCGCGGCGGTAGAACTCGTCAAAGTTCTTGCCGGGGGTGCGCACGTCGATGTAAAAGACATACACGTCGGTATCCGGGTATTTCTCCCGGGTGAGCATGGCGTGCTTGGCGGTGTACATGCAGCAGATCTTGGAGCAGTAGGGCTTGCCGCAGCCGGAAGTGTCGCGGGAGCCGACGCACTGCACAAAGACGATGGTGTGGGGATGCTTGCCGTCGGAGGGGCGCAGCAGGGTGCCGTTGGTGGGGCCGGCCGCGTTGGTCAGGCGCTCAAACTCCAGGGAGGTGACGACGTCCTTGCTCTGGGAGTAGGCGTATTCGTCAAAGTTGTCCAGCTTGATGGGATTGTAGCCGGTGGCGACGACAATGGCGCCGTATTCCCGCTCTACAATTTCGTCTTTCTGCTTGTAGTCGATGGCGCCGGCGGTGCAGACCTTGGCGCAGACGCCGCATTTGCCGTTTTTGAGCATGTTGCAGTAGTCGGGGTCGATGGTGGCGACCTTCGGGACTGCCTGCGCAAAGGGGATGTAGATGGCCCGGCGGTTATCCATCCCCAGGTTGAACTCGTTGGGGACCTTCTTCTGAGGGCATTTTTCGGTGCACAAGCCGCAGCCGGTGCATTTGTTTTCATCCACATAGCGGGCTTTCCGCTTGATTTTCACGGAAAAGTTGCCCACGAAGCCCTTGACTTCCTCCACCTCGCTGTAGGAGAAGATGTTGATGTTCTCGTTCTGGGCGCAGTCCACCATTTTGGGGGTGAGGATACAGGCCGCGCAGTCCAGGGTGGGGAAGGTTTTATCCAGCTGGGTCATTTTGCCGCCGATGGTGGGCTGTTTTTCCACAATGTCCACCTCAAAGCCTGCGTCCGCAATGTCCAGAGCGGTCTGGATGCCCGCGATGCCGCCGCCGATGACCAGCGCGCGCTTGGTTACCGGGCTTTGTCCGGCGATCAGGGGGGTGTTGAGCTGCACCTTCGCAATGGCGGCGCGGCCCAGGATGATCGCCTTTTCCGTAGCGGTGGCCATGTCCTTGTGAATCCAGGAGCACTGCTCGCGGATGTTGGCGATTTCTACCATGTAGGGGTTGAGGCCCGCGGAAGCCGCCGCTTTCCGGAAGGTATTTTCGTGCATACGGGGGGAGCAGGAGCAGATTACAACGCCGGTCAGGTGCTGTTCCTTGATGGCGTCCTTAATCAGGTTCTGGCCCGCTTCCGAGCACATGTATTGATAGTTTATGGAGTAGACGACGCCCGGCTCGTGGCCCAGCGCCTCGGAAACCGCGTTCACATCTACGGTGGCGGCAATATTGCTGCCGCACCAGCAGACAAACACGCCAATTCTTTGCATTTTGCTTCCTCCTTACTTGCTGTACTTGCGAAGGGCGGTGACAATGGCTTGCTGCGGCAGATCCTCGTCCAGAAGGTCGGGGATGTCGTCAGCCTTCAGATGGTTCTGGCCCTGCTGGCGGATGACCAGCAGCCGCACCGCTTCCACAAGCTTTGCGGGTTCCACGCCGCGGGGGCAGCGTTCCACGCAGGCATAGCAGGAAAGGCATTTGTAGATGGACGGGGAAGCCGCCAGCTTGTCGATTTCGCCTTTCTCCACCATATACACAAATTCATGGGGGTGATATTCCATCTCGTCATAAGAAGGGCAGGTGGCGGAGCATTTGCCGCAGCGCATGCACTTCAGGACATTGACGCCGCTGGAGCGGAGAACTTGTTCTTTATCGTTTTTGCTCATGGTTCGCTCTCCTTTCTCAGTCTTTTACGCCAAGGGCTTCCGCCAGAAGCTCGGTAAAGTAAAGCACCGGCAGGCGGCCCGCCTCGGGGGTGTTTTTGGTGAGGTTATACTGGCACAGCGGGCAGGCGGTGACCAGCAGGTCCGCCTGCATCTCGGCGGCGTTTTCCATCACCGCAGAGCTCTTTTTGCGGGCCAGGGCGGGGTCCTCCATGGTGACATATCCGCCGCAGCACTCGTTGCGGTTGGCGTAAATCACCGGTTCAGCGCCCAAAGCGCGGATGAGGTCCTCCATGATCTTCGGGTTTTCCGGGTTGTCCATTTGGAGAATTTTGCCGGGGCGGAGCAGCAGGCAGCCGTAGTAAGCGCCGATGCGTTTGCCGGTGAGAGGGTTCTTGACCTTTTTGGCCAGTTCGTCAAAGCCGACAACATCCCGCAGAACTTCCAGATAATGAAGCAGCTTGGTTTCCCCCAGATAGGGTTCCGGGAGCTGCATATAATTGTTGGCCTTCTGGGAAAACTCTTCGTTTTCCTTCATGTCATGGTTGGCTTGTTTAAGCACGTTGTGGCAGGCGGAACAGAGGGTAACCAGGGTGCGTCCCTGCTCCTTAGCGGCGTTCAGCGCGCGGACTGCCGCCAGCTTGCTGGCGATTTCATCCTGGGCCATGGAGTAGGCGCCGCCGCAGCACTGCCATTCCGGAAGCTCTTCCAGGATGAAGCCCAAAGCTTCCGCGGAGCGGCGCGCGTAACGGTCCAGGTCCTGGGCCTTATTTTTCAGCGTGCAGCCGGGATAATAACTAAAAACCATACGATTCCCTTCCCTTATAGTAAACTTTGCCGGACGGACGTCAGGCCATCTCTTCCGGATGGAACACCTCGTCGAATTTCTCCGCAGTCAGGAATCCCAGCTGGACGCAGGCCTCCTTCAGGGAGATATTGTCCTTATATGCTTTCTTAGCCGTTTTAGCGGCGTTTTCGTAGCCGATGTAGGGGTTCAGGGCGGTGACCAGCATCAGGGAGTTGTGCAGGTTATGGTGCATTTTCTCCCGATTAGCTTTGATGCCCACCGCGCAGTTGTTGTTGAAGGAGACGATGCACTCCGCCAGCAGCCGGGCAGACTGGAGGAAATTGTAGATGCACACCGGCATGAATACGTTCAGCTCGAAGTTGCCCTGGGAAGCGGCCATGCCCACAGCCACGTCGTTGCCCATGACCTGAACGGCCACCATGGTGACAGCCTCGCACTGGGTGGGGTTCACCTTGCCGGGCATAATGGAGGAACCAGGCTCGTTTTCGGGGATGAAGATTTCGCCCAGGCCGTCCCGGGGGCCGCTTGCCAGCCAGCGGACGTCGTTAGCGATCTTCATCATGTCGGCGGCCAGGGCCTTCAGCGCGCCGTGAGCAAAGACCAGCTCGTCCTTGCTGGTGAGAGCGTGGAATTTGTTGGGGGCGGTAATGAACTGCTTGCCGGTGAGGGCGGAAACCTCCTCCGCCACCTTCACGTCAAAGCCGGCGGGGGCGTTTAATCCGGTGCCGACAGCGGTGCCGCCCAGGGCCAGCTCCTTCAGTTCCGGCAGGGCCAGCTCCAGCATCTTTTTGTCCTTTTCCAGGGAAGAACGCCAGCCGCTGATCTCCTGGGAGAACTGGATGGGGGTAGCGTCCTGGAGGTGGGTGCGCCCGCTTTTAACCACGCCGCGGTTTTCTTCTTCCAGGCGGCGGAAGGTGTTAATCAGCAGGTCGATGGCGGGGAACAGCTTATCTTCAATTGCCAGCACCGCCGAAATGTGCATCGCCGTGGGGAACGTATCGTTGGAGGACTGGCTCATGTTGATGTCGTCGTTGGGGTGCAGCAGCTTTTTGCCGGCGATTTCGTTGCCGCGGTTGGCGATGACTTCGTTGGCGTTCATGTTGGACTGGGTGCCGCTGCCGGTCTGCCAGACCACCAGAGGAAAATGGTCGTTCAAAGAGCCGCTGATGACCTCATCGCAGGCTCTGGAGATGGCGTCCAGCTTTTCAGCGGTCATTTTTTCCGGCTTCAGCGCATGGTTCGCCCGGGCGGCGGCTTTTTTCAGGATACCGAAGGCGTGGGTGATTTCCCTCGGCATGGTTTCGATTCCAACGCCGATAAGGAAATTTTCATGGCTGCGTTCAGTCTGTGCGGCCCAGTACTTATCGGCGGGGACTTTTACTTCGCCCATAGAATCGTGTTCAATTCTGTATTCCTGTTTTTTATTCTCCAATTCTATCTCTCACTTTCTTCGAAAAAGTAGCATATAAATATTGGCTTGCATGCAAACTCTATAACCGGCGAAAGAGGCGGCGGTCAGCCGCCCGTTTTCCGGCCGCACATGTTGTTAGATCTGGATGCCATTCAGGACGGCTTTCAAGCTGTCGGCGCTCTTGTGGAGCAAAGCGGTTTCCTCGTCGGTCAGCGGGATCATCAGCTTGCCGGCCAGGCCGCCTGCGCCCACGATGCTCAGAGTGCTCAGGCAGACGTCCTCGATGCCGTATTCGCCGTGCATCATGCTGGAGACGGTCATGGTGGTGTCGGCGTCGCTGAAGATGCATTTGCAGATATGGCAGACGGAAACCGCAACCGCATAGAAAGTTGCGCCTTTGCGCTCAATGATCTTGCCGCCGGATTTGCGGATGTAGTTTTCCACATCGCTGTGGACCAGTTTGGGAATTACGGTGCCTTTATCGGTCAGGCAGTCGCTGTACTGGTCGATGGGGATGTTGGAGATATTTCCGATGGACCACGGAACAAAGGAGGTGTCGCCATGCTCGCCGAATACATATGCGTGAACGTTCTGCTGGTTGATGGAAAAATACTCGGCCAAGCGGGCGCGCAGACGGGCGGTGTCCAGAATGGTGCCGGAACCGATGACCTGTTTTTCCGGCAGGCCGGAAACCTTGGTAAACACATAGGTAAGGATGTCAACCGGATTGCTGACGATAATGTACACCGCATTGGGGGCGTATTTCGTGATTTCCGGCACAATGGACTTGGTGATGTTGACGTTTACCTGCGCCAGCTCCAGACGGGACTGTCCGGGCTTCCGGGCAACGCCGGAGGTCAGGATTACGATGTCGGAATCCTTTGCATCGGCATAGCTGCCGGCGTAGATGGAAATCGGGGGACAGAAGGAAACGCCCTGCCGGATGTCGAGAGCCTCGCCCAGGGATTTGGATTCATTGATGTCGATCATGACCACTTCTGTGGCAATGCCGTTTACCGCCATAGTATAGGCGATCGTCGAGCCAACACTGCCAGCGCCGATGATAGTTACTTTTTTACTCATTTCTCTTTCCTCCAATTTTCGTTTCAGTTTGACAGCCAAATTAATCTGACTTTTCCGGGGAGCCGCTTTGGGTTTTCAGGTGATAGGAGAGTAGTGCCAGAGAAGACGCCATGTTTTCCCGCTGAACCAGCACTCCCGGCGGAACCTGGAGATGGACGGGAGCGAAATTCCAAATTGCCCGTACTCCGCCGCTTACCAGCGCGTCGCAGCAGCTTTGCGCTGCCGCCGCCGGCACAGTGAGCACGCCAATCTGAATCCCGCTTTCCCGGCAGTAGCCGGACAATGTTTCTGCCGGCAAAATCGGCCTTTGGTCCACTGCGCTGCCAATTAACGCCCGGTTGACGTCAAAGGCGGCGACAATGTGAAGCCCATAGTCCATAAAGCCGGGATAAGAGAGGAGGGCGAGGCCAAGATTCCCCACGCCGACCAAAACGGCGCGGTGATAAATGCCATACCCCAGGAAATGCTCCAGGTCTTTCACCAGCTCAAGGACAGAGTACCCAAACTTGGGCCTCCCGGCATTGCTGACTGCTGCGAGGTCCTTCCGTACCTGCACCTCTCCCAGCCCCAGCCCAGCCGCAATTACCGCCGCGGATATATTCGGCGGACTGCCTTCGGGCAGATTCTTCAGGTAGGACAGATAGGTGGGAAGCCTTTGTAGAGTCAGTCGGGAAATAGAGTTGGAAGCCATGGACACACTCCTTTCCGTCCGTGCCTGTCTTGCCGTGCCGTTTCAGTGCTGGATTTTATCAATCGATAAATAAGTATCGATTGATAAGCAGAAAAGGCCCTATCCTTCTAAAGCCTTCCAGGCCCCAAAGCGGTTCAAAAGTCAATTTGAAACAGGTACATAGTACTCTAAACATCTTTACTATATCATAGATTCTTTCGAATGAAAAGTAGCTTTTAGGAAAAATTACATAGGAAATGAAAAAAATGTAGGAATCCTATTATTTTTTGTCGAATCTTTTATATTTAAGTCAAAGTAGGAAATGCTAAAAACGGCAGGACTGCAGCCCCAAAGCTTTGAGTTTTGATAAAAAGATAAGAAACATGATGCCCGCTGTGCAGACATGATAATAGAAAAAGGATCATAGCATGATTTTCAAGGGGGGAAGATACCGTGGCAAACAGAACCATAAAGCAGTTTGTAATTTATTCCCGCAAATCCAAATTTACCGGAAAGGGCGAAAGTATCGAAAACCAGATTGAACTTTGCCGCCAGTACATAGCCGCCCATTTTGGCGCGGACGAAGCGAAGAGCGCCTTTGTGTATGAAGACGAGGGCTTTTCCGGCGGCACGCTGCAGCGCCCCCAATTCAAAAAAATGATGAGCGATTCGCAGAAAATGGAATTTGCCGCTATTGTAGTGTACCGCCTTGACCGTATCAGCCGCAATATCGGCGATTTCGCCAAACTGATTGAAGATTTGGGCAACCGGAAAATCGATTTTATTTCCATCCGGGAGCAGTTTGACACATCCTCCCCGATGGGGCGGGCTATGATGTACATTGCCTCCGTATTTTCCCAGCTTGAAAGGGAGACCATTGCGGAACGTATCCGGGACAATATGCACGAACTCTCCAAAACCGGCCGCTGGCTGGGCGGGACGACTCCCACCGGCTATGAATCAGAAAGCATTTCCAGTGTGACGGTGGACGGAAAAAAGCGCAGGGCGTGTATGCTGAAAATGATCCCCGAGGAAATCAGCCTGGTCAAGCTGATTTTTGACAAGTTCCTGGAAACGGGTTCTCTCACAAAAACGGACCAATTCTTGCTGGCAGGGCAGTACCGCACCAAACGCGGCAAGCCTTTTACGCGCTTTGCTATCAAAGGGATTTTGTCAAATCCGGTTTATATGATTGCGGACGAGGAAGCGTACGGGTACCTTGTTGAAAACAGCGTGGACCTGTTTGCTGGAAAAGACATGTTTGACGGCAAGCATGGGGTTATGGCGTATAACCGGACTTTGCAGAAGCCGGGAAAGGCTCATCAGGAAAGGCCCCTGAATGAATGGATCGTATCGGTGGGGAAGCATCAGGGGGTCATTCCCGGCGCGCAATGGGTGCAGGCTCAGAAAATCCTGGAGCGGAACAAGTCCAAAAGCTACCGGAAGCCCCGAAGCAATGCGGCGCTGCTGTCCGGCCTGCTTTACTGCGGGAAGTGCGGCGATTATATGCGCCCCAAACTGTCAAACCGCCTAACCGCGGCAGGAGAGCCGGTTTATACCTATCTCTGCACTTCGAAAGAACGCAGCCGCAGCCAGGTCTGCAATATGAAAAATGCAAGCGGCAATACGCTGGACGCTAAAGTAATTGACATACTTAAAAGTTTCGGCAAAAACAGCGAAGATACGGCGCGCCAGATTACCCAGGCTAAGAAAAACATCAGCGGCCGCCGCGAGGGATATGACGCGGAAGCGGCAAGAGTAAGGGAACAGATTGCAGATAATGAAAGCCAGATTAAAGCGCTGGTACTTTCTTTAGGGAAAGCGGCTGGTACCCACGCTGAAAAATACATTATGGAACAGATTGACGGGCTTCATGAAAAAGGGCAGTCTTTGCAGAATCGATTAAAAGAACTGGATACAATTTTGCGGCGGCAAGACCTTACCGGTATTGAATTTGATATGATCCGCCAGATGCTTTCCGCCATGGGGGAAAGCATGGAAGAATATACCGTCGAGCAGAAGCGCGCCGCTATCCGAGCATTTATCCGGAAAATCGTGTGGGATGGGGAAAACGCACACATCTACCTGTTTCACAATGACAGCGATTATGAATTCCCAAATTCGCCTGCAAACGACAGTGGTTCCAACAAAATTTCGCCGCATACCGACGGGCCGTTGGGAGAGGATAGCAAATGAAATCCTCATGTATTTCCGGGGCATTAAAAAAAGCTCCGGGGATGTTTCCATCAGCGACCCGGTGGAATCCGACAAGGACGGCAACCCCCTGACGCTGATGGACCTGATGGCGGACGATATGAATGTGGCGGAGCTCATCGACCGGCGGAACGATTCGGAACAGCTGAAAAAAGCAATCCGCCAGTGCCTTTCTCCCCGAGAACAGACCATTATCTGCCTGCGGTACGGCATGACGGGAGGCCGTCCCCTGACCCAGCGGGAAATCGCAAAAAAACTTCAGATTTCACGTTCCTATGTGTCGCGTATAGAGAAAAAGGCCCTGGAGCTTTTACATGATGAATTATCAGAAATAATCTGACTGTTCCGGGCAAATTTCAATTCACTTTAAAACTTCTCCTTCTTACTTAAGTATCTTACATGTCTATTATACAGCTGTCATGCGGTATCGAGTTGTATTTAGATATATGGTTTATCTAAATATTACATTGACTTGGACAGACAATGAAAAAGCACACCTGCTTCACAGCAGATGTGCAAAAATCATGGAAGAGTGCTCGTCATCCATGGCTAACTTTCCGAATCTTTCTGGATTTCCGTTATAATCAAACGGAGGCGCTCCTCAATCTTGGGAAATAGTTCCCCAATAGGGCAAAAGACCTCCGCCGGCGTTTCACAGGGGGTGAAATCCATGGACGGCTCAAAGGAATAATTTTCCCGGATGTGTTCGCAGACTAAATAATCGACGTACCGGTCTTTCATGATTCGGCCCTGTAAATAGGGAGGAACCAGCACCCCGTCAATGCCAGCCAGTTTTCCGCACGCGTCCCGATAATCGCTGAAAAGTAAAAACAGCTTCCCGTCCGGAAAAAAGGCGTGTTTGCCGGGCTGCCCGTACACAACCGGGTGCGTCGTGTCTTTCGTCTGCCGGAGATACCGCCAGCAGTTTACAACCCGCCCGTGGGAACTGCATTCAACGTCAGCAATATTGCCGTCATGGCCTACCCAAACCCATACATGCTCCAAATCGTAAAGGTGCTGGATGTCGTAATCAAAATAAACGGCATATTCTATGACAAAGAGGGCTGTTTCCGGATTTATGGAGAGGAGCCGGTCAAAGGACCGGCTCCTGCCGGTTTTTCGATGAACCTCATATCCGATAATTTGAATGGGGAAGGGTTCCTTTTTATCAAAATAAAAATATGGCGCGTAGCGAACCGCCAGCTGATACTCATTATTTTCCATTTTTTTGTTCCCTTCTGCCTGTATCCTTTCCGGACGGCTTAATAATAACTTTCCAGTCCCCCGGCGTGTTCAGCTCATTTTGTTCATTTTGACGCATCAGCGTAGCAAGGAAAGAATGATAACTGAAAATCTCCAGGTTCTCGCTGCTGCTGCGGTACTCCGACGGCTTTTTTCCCACAACCCGTTTAAATTCCTTGGAAAAATAAAATTGATTGGTATAGCCCACCGCCTCCGAAATTTGCTGCACGGATTGACTGGATGTGCGCAGGAGCTTGCAGGCTTTTTCCAGGCGGTAATAAATCAGAAACTGCTTGGGCGTGATCTTCAGGATTTGGTGGAATACCGTACACAAATGCTTTCGGGAAATCCCTAATTTTTTTGCAACCTCGTCAATAGTAATCGGATTCATGTAGTTCTGTTCAATATATTCCGTGGCTGCAATGGCAAAATAATTTGCGGTATCCCGATACCCATAAAACTTTTGAGGCGGATTATTGTCCAAGAGGTAAGCAAAAATGTCGTATAGCAGCGACATCATTTTGCAGTACCGGTTCGGCATCTTATGGGATTTCATGTAGAGCGCATTGAGTTTTTCCCCGACGGCGCCTTCAGCATCGTCAAAAACAGGCTGCGACGGCCAAATCGCCGCGCGCCCCAAATAATGATCCACCCGGAAGCCGGAAAACGTCACCCAGGTCAGATTCGCCGTTTCCCCGCCAACCGCCGTGAAAGTATAGCGGACGTCGGGAAAAATGAAGAACCCGCTGTTGGCGCGGATCTTGCTTGTGTACGAATCCGTTTTCAAATAACCGTCCCCGCTGTTTAGGTAAAAAAGCTGGTATACGCCGTCCTCCGTTGTGGTAAACTGGAAGCCGTTTTCTACGTCGCAGTTCCCGCACTGGAAAATATTAAACGTGATATTTAAGAAGGACCGGGACGAAATATGGACCGATACATTCTTAATCAGTTCGTCAGCCATATTATGCCTCTTCTTTCTGACGGGCCAGCCTTTCGGCTTTTATTTGCAGTTCCAAAGCGTCAACCAGCTTTGGTATTTCGTCGGGGGAGTGGGCGGTATACTCCGGGGTTTCTTCCGCGCGGAAAGGCGTCATGCGGTATCGCGGGCTGTACCCTGCCAAAATAGAATGAATCCCCATCCGGTTTGCCCCCAGAATATCCCGCTCCAGGTTATTGCCGATCATGACAATGCGGGCCTTGTCCCGGTCGGTCAAGCCCATCTGCTCCATAGCCGCCTGGAACATTCTCCGAGAGGGCTTTTCCTCGCCGACAGTTTCCGAAATGATCCAGGCGTCAAAACAGTCCCGCAGGCCGTGCTGCTTATAAACGTTTTCAAAGGATTGATTCAAGCCGTCCGCCACCAAAGCAATCCGGTAACCGGAAGCCTTCATGCGCCGCAGCGCTTCCGCCGCTCCTGCAAATAAACCGGCTTTTTCCACAATTTGCCCGTCGGGACGTATTTCGGTGGATTCATCCACCAGGGTATCTCCGCTGTCAATAAAAATAATCAGCTCTTTCATGCACGTTCCTCATTTTCATCTAATCTGGCTACGCCGGAGAGACGCAGTTCTTCTGCCCGATGGCAGGCGGCAAAGTGTCCCGGCTCCAATTCCCGTAAAGGCGCCGGTTCCTTCCCGCACCGTTCCGTGCAGTATTTGCACCGGGTGTGGAAAAAACAGCCGGAGGGGGGATTTGCAGGGTTGGGGATTTCTCCTTCCAGCGGGATCCGGATGTTTTTGACGTCAGGGTCAGCCACCGGCACAGCGGAGAGCAGGGCCTCTGTGTAAGGGTGCAGGGGATTGCGGAATAAGCTGTCCGTCTCGGCGTATTCCACCATCTGCCCCAAATACATGACGCCCACCTTGTCTGAAATATGTTCGACTACCGATAAGTCATGGCTGATAAAAAGGTAGGTCAGGTTCATGTCCCTCTGCAAATCCTTCAGCAGGTTGACCACCTGGGCCTGTACCGAGACATCCAGCGCGGAAACCGCCTCGTCGCAGATAATCACCCGGGGATACAGCACCAGCGCCCGGGCAATCCCAATGCGCTGCCGCTGGCCCCCGGAAAAAGCGTGGGGATACCGTTTTAAGTAACTGGGGTTCAGCCCGACCTTTTGCGCCATTTCTTTGACCCGGTTTTCCATTTCCTCCCGGGGCATTTTGGGGAAGTTCGCCTTCAGCGGCTCTGAAATAATATCGTAAACCGCCATGCGGGGGTCCAGGGAAGAAAACGGGTCCTGGAAAACCATCTGGATTTCCTTGCGGAGCTTCCTCATGGTTTTTTTATCCAGGGAAGCCAGGTCGTACTCGTTTCCGTCTTCGGCGCGGTAAAGCATTTTTCCGGCGGAAGCCGGGTGGGCGCAGACGATGCACCGCCCTAAGGTTGTCTTCCCGCAGCCGGATTCCCCGACAATCCCGACGGTTTCGCCCTGCTTTACGGAAAAGCTCACATTGTTGACAGCTTTGATTTCTGTTTTTTTGGAACGGAAAACCTTGCTTAACCCTTCGACCTTTAAAATATTCTCAGACATTCGGGCATCCCTCCTTTTCTTCCGCGCACCAGCATGCGGCCCAATGGTTCGGCAGCACTTCCCGCATAACCGGGTCGGTCCCGCCGCATACGCCTTCCCGCCGGCTGCACCGGTCGTAAAATCCGCACCGGTCCGGCAGGTTCATGGCCACCGGGACCGTCCCCTCAATGGAGAAGAGCCGGCCCCCTCCGCTGCCAATCTTGTGGACGGAACCCATCAGCCCGCGCGTATAGGGGTGCAGCGGGTTTTTAAAGATCTCCTGGACGCTGGCGTATTCTACGATTTTTCCCAAATACATCACCGCAACCCAATCGCACATCTGGGCTACCGTTCCCAAATCGTGGGTAATATAAAGAATGGACATGCCGTAGTCCTTTTTCAGCTGGTTCATGAGTTCCAAAATCTGGGCCTGGATCGTCACATCCAGGGCTGTCGTAGGCTCGTCGGCAATCAGCAGCCGGGGATTGCACACCAGCGCCATGGCAATCAGGGAGCGCTGGAGCATCCCCCCGGAAAACTCGTGGGGATATTGGTCAAAACGTTTTTCCGGATTGGAAATGCCAACCTTTTTCATGGTGTCGATTACCAGTTCCCGGGCTTCCTGTTTGTTTTTCCCTGTGTGAATGCGCACTGCTTCCGCAATCTGACTGCCAACGGTAAAAAGCGGCGAAAAGGAGGTCATAGGCTCCTGAAAGATCATGGAAATATCCTTGCCGCGGATTTTGCGGATTTCTGCGCCGTTATGCTTCAGCTTCAGCAGGTCCTGGGAATGGCCGTCTATTGAGAAAGTGATGGTTCCTTCCGTTTTGCAGTTGGCGGTGTTGATGCCTAAAATTGCTTTGCTGGTCAGGCTTTTCCCGCAGCCGGATTCCCCCACAAGACCCATAGTTTCGCCTTCCCGGATTTGAAAGCTGACGCCGCGCACCGGCGTTAAGACCCCTTCCTCCATCCGGATGCTGATTTTTAGGTTTTCAACCGAAAGGATTGCCTGTTTTTGTTCTTCCATTGTGTACACCTCGTTTATTTATAAGGGTCAGCGGCATCCCGGAGCCCGTCTCCCAAGAAGTTGAACGCCAATATGGATATGGCGACAAAGATGAGCGGGATCAATTTCCAGGGACAGTTTGCGATATTGCTGACATTTTGGCATTCCTGGAGGAGAACCCCCCAGCTGGTGGCAGGCGCCCGCATACCGAGGCCCAGAAAGCTCATGGAAGTTTCGCCCAGGATCATATTGGGGATTCCCAAGGTCAGGTTGACGATTAAGTAGCTCATAAAGCCCGGCACCAGGTGCTTGATAATGATTTTCATATCGCTGACGCCGGCCAGCCTCGCCGCCGTTACGTAATCTTCTTTTTTCAGGGCCAGGAACTGGCTGCGGACGGTACGGGACAAACCGGTCCAGCCCATCAGCGACATAATCAGGGTAATCCAAATATACACCTGGACTACCGGGATGCCGGCCGGGATAGCGGCGGACAGCGCCATCCACAACGGGAGGGTGGGGAAGGAGGACAGTACCTCCACGATCCGCTGGATCACAGTGTCGATCCACCCGCCGTAATATCCCGAGATTCCGCCGATAATCAGGGCAAGGACAAAGGAGATCAAGGTTCCCAGCAGCGGCACCGTCAGGGAAACCTGGCTGCCGATGATGATGCGGGAAAAAAGGTCCCGGCCCAGCTGATCCGCCCCGAAAGGCATAAACTGAAGCGGTTCCTGCCCCTCAGGGAGGTTCGTGTTGTCGACCCCGTAAAGATGCAGGTCGCTTTCAAAAACGCCGAACAGCTTGTAAGGGATTCCATGGACAAAAAACTTCAGCGGATAAGGCTGGGAGGTGTCTTCCACAAAGACCTTGTTGCGCATCTCGTCCCGTTCCACATCATAACGGTAAATAAATGGGCCGATAAATTCCCCGTCGTGTACAAAATGGAGCTGTGTCGGCGGCATATTGGAAGCGGACGATGAGTAATCCTCCAACCCCTGCGGCGCAATAAAAGGCGCGAAGGCGGCGCCCAGGTAAAGGACAATCAAAACCACCGCGCTGGCCATGGCCAGCTTGTGTTTCAGCAGCTTCCGCCACATAAGCTGCCATTGGGATGCGGTATAGTATTTTTCCTGTTTTCGGCGGGCTTTTTCCTCCTTTTTCTGTTTGCGGGAGGAAACAGCCTGGGGGACCCCGCCCCCTTCCGTCAGGTTCCTTTTGGATTCAGCACTCGGTTTCATCACTTTGTCTCCTCTATATACTGGATTCTCGGGTCAAGTACGGCCAGCAGCAGGTCGGACAGCAGGGTGCCCAAAACTACCAGCACGGCGGAAATCAGCAGGATCCCGCCGGACAAATAAACGTCCTGGGTTTTCAGCGCCTGGAGCAGGATCGGGCCAAGGGTGGGCAGCAGCAGTACGATCGCCGTAATGGTACTGCCGTTGAAAATACCTGCGATGATCCCGCCCAAGCCGCTGACAGTAGGATTTAAGATGGCCCGCAGCTCATATTTCCAAGTGAGCGCCGCTTCTTTTACGCCTTTGGCGCGGGTGCAGAGGACATAAGGCCGCGTCTGTTCATCCAGCATCAGCGCCCGGGTGCTGCGGATACTGCTGCAGGTGCCGCCCAAGCCAATGACGATAATGGGGATAATCAGGCGCTTTAAGAAATCTAAGAAGGAGGCAAAGTCCACAATGCCGCCCTCCGGGAACAATCCCATGACAGCTGTCCCGGTCAGTTGGTAGGAAATGTACATCAGCAGAATGGCGAATAGGAAGTGGGGAATCGCCATCCCGATAAATCCGATAAAGGACAGGGCGTAGTCCCCCACAGAATACTGATGCTTTGCGGCATAGATCCCAATGGGGATGGACACCACGTACTGAACGATCAGAGTCAAAACAGACAGGAGCATGGTGGGGCCCAGGTATTCCAAAATAATTGTCAATACATTTTGGTCGAAGTTAAAGGAAGTGCCCCAGTCTCCGGTCAAGATTCCGCCAAGCCAGCCGAAATACTGAATCAGGAACGGCTGGTCCACCCCATAAAGCTGGCGCAGGCTGTCAATTTCGCTTTGCGATACCTTTTCGCCTTCTGCAATCATGTTGGTCACCAGGGTGTCCACGAAATCCCCGGGCGGCAGCTGGATTACAAAAAATACCACAAAGGAAATCATGAATAGGGTGATGACGGCTAGCAGCAGCCGTTTCCCAATGAATTTTGCCTTATCCATAAAATCCGAAACCCTTCTTTCTATCCAAATACAGAAGGCGGCGAATTACACGGCCAAGCGCCGCGCAATCCACCGCCTTTTTCCAAATATTCTTGTTGGCGGCAGCTGTTTTTATTTGGCCGCTGCTTCTACATCCGCAAAGTAAAGCTGTTCCGGGCGCATCATGCTGGCAAAACGGAATTCGTCCGCATTGATCCGGTCTTCCGGGAAGTTCATCAAATTGTTGTCCACCAGGTAATAGGTGGGCAGGGCGCTCAGATAGCCGATAGCCCAAACATTTTCCTTATGGAGGTCATAAATGCGCTGGGTGTTTTCGGCAATTACCTGCTCCCGGTCCGCGCCGGTTGCGTTCTGGATATTTTCGTAGCATGTAATCAGCTCCAGCATATCGCCGGTAGGCTCGATGCCGCCGTTTGCAGTGGATTTGCCATCCTCAAACCATTTGCCGTAGGCGCTGAACAGGCACATAAAGTTCCGCATGGGGATAATGGAGTCCGGGCGCAGCGCAGGGTTGATGGTTGCAATGACTTCGTTGGTCGCCTCCACATCGTTGGCTAAGATTGCCGTACTGATTTCCGGATTGACCTTCTCGGATAATTTTACGCCGATGGCTGCAAAGGAGGATTTGAGCACCGAAAGGAACTCGCTGTTCATGGTATCGTCTTTGTATTCGTAAATGATCTCAACGTCTTTGTCTGTTCCCTTCATTTTCCGGCAGGTGCCTGCGGCGCCGTCCCAAGGCTCTGTGATTTCGTCCAGCAGCTGGTTGGCTCTTTCGGGGTCATATTCCGTCCATTTGTAACGCCATTCCTCATCGTAGCCGATTGCGCCTTCCGGGGGAGAAGCCTGTACGCCTTCCGCCATGCCGTCCGAGATGGTGTTGTTTAACAGGTTGCGGTCCACGGCGATAGACAGCGCCTCACGGAAACGGACGTCCTGGAAAAGGGCGCGTTTATCCAGGTCTTTTACCGTCTGGTTCAGGACAATGGTGTTGGTATCGCTCCAGCTGGGCGTGTTCCATTCCACAACATGGTGGGTATCCTGGGTGGCTTCCACAACGGTGGAATAATCGGCGGACATAAAGCTTCCGACAGTCAGCTCGCCGCCCACCATTTTCAGCACATTCTGCTCTTCTTCGTTGATGATGTTAAACTTTAAGCTGTCCACATAGGGAAGCTGACGGCCTTCGCTGTCCGTTTTGAAGAAGTAAGGGTTGCGAACCAGCTCATAGACCTCACCGACCTTATTCCAGTTGTCCTCTGTGGCGATAAAACTCCGCAGGGAGGGGATAATATGGTAATCCCAGGAATAATAGCCGGTATCCTTGCCCATGGTGTTATAGGATTCCCAGTTTTTTCCAAACAGCTCGTTGGCCTTGGCCAGGGCCTCTTCCTCTGTAATCAGCGGGAAAGTGGGGTCGTCGGTTACGCCGTCCTTGCGGGCCACGATATTGACGTAGAAATGCTTGGGAGCAAACATCCATTTGTTGTCAATGGCCACCTGTTGGGGGAAATCAGGCTTAGGAGCCGCAAAGGTAACTGTGAATGTGTAATCATCCACCTTTTCAAATTCCGCCCAATATTTTTTACCATCCTTTGTAACCTGGTAGCAGTTGTAAGGCTTGGAGGTAAAGGCCGGGTAGTAGCCTTCTTCATCGACTTCGTAAGCCGTGCGGTCCTCATGCAGAGCCGGGGTAGACATATGGTCATAATAAAAAATGACGTCGTCTGCGGTAAAAGGCTCTCCGTCCGACCATTTCATCCCTTCGCGAAGCTCGATGGTCCATACGGTGTAATCTTCATTGGCATAAAAATCTTTGCAGACGTTGGCTTCGACTTCACCGGAATTATCGGACTTAAAGCGAAACATGCTCTGTTCCGTATAAGGTCCGTATGTCCAACGGGCATTGTCCGTGACGCGCAGGCTGATGCTGCCGCCGTAGTTTCCTAAAGACAGGACGTCAGGCTCTACCATCACGTCATCCGCCACAGGAAGCCGTTCCTCTAAAGGCGGAAGTTCTCCAGCCTCGACTTGTTCCGCCAGCATAGGGGCTTCTTTTTGGGAAAGATCCACCTCAGCTGACGAAGTTTCCTGGCTGGCCGCGCTGCTGGCGCTTTCCGAAGAAGCGGTCGGCGCCGGGGCGCCGCAGCCCGCCAGTACGGCGACTGCTAAAACAGCTGTAACCAGGAGCGTTCGGATACGTTTTCCGTTTCTCATTGATTTTCCTCCTTCATGTTTCACTCCGCAGGGTTCTATGAATAAAAAAGCGGAGCGATTTATCTCATTTTTCACGCGCTATATTCATAAAAAAATAATAAAAGTTATGAATATAGCATAACTGCATATGGGGGATTAGAGTTTTAAATCGCATATCATACACAGTTCGATTTTATTATATACGTTCGAACATAAAAATCAAATAAAGAAAAACGACCGTAATTTATATTTTTGTTACCAAATATTATAAAATTTCGTTTTTTAAATTATAACGAATTTATATTTTTATTTTACGATATTTGCAAAATTAAATACAGCAAAATCGTGTAAAAATTACCTTCACACTTTAGTAAAAGTTCTGTAAAACATATTTTTTTGCTGCGCTTTGCGTTTTTTGTGCGAAAATTCCTTTGAAAAACGGAAATCCAGCTTTTGGACTTGCGCCTTTTTTGCATAAAGAAAACAGCCTTCTTATTGGGAAGGCTGTTGCAGAGTGTCGAATGCAGATTGCCAGCCTATACGGCCACCTGTGCCATATTTGGCGGCCAGCCTGTGACTTAAATGGCGGTCAGCCAAGGACACATTAAGCGGCCAAAATTTCCAGTTATAATATAAGCATCTCCTGTTCAA
>DVJP01000011.1 GCA_018716725.1 Candidatus Merdivicinus excrementipullorum
GGCGGTCAGGCTGGAAATCTTGTCCTGGGTCAGATTTCAATCCACGCTCCCCGTGTGGGGAGCGACTTTCGCTCTCGCTACTAACTCCTAGCCTGAGTAAATTTCAATCCACGCTCCCCGTGTGGGGAGCGACGACAGCGGGACTTATATCGTGGAGTATCCTGTGGGATTTCAATCCACGCTCCCCGTGTGGGGAGCGACCAAGAGATTACGACAAAGGAAGGAAACGATTATGATTTCAATCCACGCTCCCCGTGTGGGGAGCGACGCCATCCGTAATCACGCACGCCCCCTGGGGCACATATTTCAATCCACGCTCCCCGTGTGGGGAGCGACAGCAGAAATACCTAAAGATATTCCTGCGAAAAGCACATAATTTTGTGTGTTGCACAAAACCTAAAATGTTTGCTTCTGCTTATCGCCCCTCTCGTCAAATATTTTACGGTATTTTTCCAAAAAACCGGTGCGAACCTCCCTGAAAAACCATGCGCGCTTTCCCTTCGCACCCTTATAAAATCATGGGCTCCTCCGGAAGATAAGTGTTTTTACAGCCGAAATGTTCAATTTTTTTCTCGTACTGATTTCCCAGGTAATAAAACCGCAGGCTGTCCTTTTCCGGGTCCATAATGGAACACAGCTTAGCCTGGAGCATCCGGCACTGCGCGGCGTCCAGCAGGCATTCAAACACCGAGTTCTGCACCCGCTGTCCATAATTGACGCACTGTTTGGCGATCTGCCGCAGCCGTTTCCGGCCGGCGGCTGTTTCCGTATGGACGTCATAAGTAATTAACACAAGCATTTTTTCTCACTTCCATAAAAACGGCGGATATTCTTCCAAATCTTCCCGGAGCGTGCGGGCAAGCAGCAGCGCCTGCACATACGGCGCCAATCCCCATGGGATTTTTTCTCCCAAATAGGGATGCGTAATCGTATCCTGCTTTTTCTCCTGCCAGTTTTTCAGAAAAATCCGGCGCGCGTCGTCCCTCATAGTGACACTGCCATTTTCCCGCCAGTCAAAATCCGCCGGCTTCAGCTTTCGGTTATTGAGCATGGTCAGGACAAAGCGGTCCGCCATACAGGGGCGCAGTTCCTCCATCAAATCCAGCGCCAAGGAGCTCCGCCCTGGCCGGTCCTGGTGCAGGAACCCCACATAGGAATCCAACCCCACGCTTTCCAGCGCGGAAGCGCAGTCGTTTGAAAGCAGAGCGTAAGCAAAAGAGAGCATGGCGTTAACCGGGTTTAGAGGCGGCCGGCGGCTGCGGCTTTGGAAAGTAAACGCGTCGTCCTGATTGAGGATCATCTCGTCAAATACGCTGAAATAGGCGGTGGCCCCCGTTCCTTCCAATCCCCGCAGGCTGTCCAGGTTAGTTTCCTTCAAAACATCCGGCAGCAGGTTCTGTATTTTGCGGGAAGCATCCAGCAATTTCTCCTCATCCAGCCGCAGGCCGTGATCCCGCCGGGTGCGCTCAATGCTCCAGCGGGCATTATACAGTTTGCCGAAAATCATATTGCGGGCTATGCGGCAGTTTTGCTGGGGATCGTCCGCAATCCGGTACTGGGTACGGCGCAGAAGGACGTTGCCGTTATTTTCGCCGCTGACCCTTGCCAGGAATTTTCCCCGGGGAGTGCAGAAGGAAAGGGAAACGCCGCGTTCCGCGCAGGCCCCCATGAGGGCGGGGGAAGCGCCCGGATAGGAAAAACAGAGGATGCCGGACAAGGTATGCAGCGGATACCGGGCCAGCACTTCCTTTTCCCGCTTCGCTACCACATTTTCCCCGTCCAATGTCAGATAGACGTCCTCCGATGTGACAAACAGCGTGTTCAGAAGTTTTCTCATGGTTCTTCCTCCATGGCGGTTTTCAGATATTCCGAAACATCCTTTTTCCGCATGAGCACGGGCAGGCACAGTTCTTTTAAGGAACAGGCGTTGCAGGATTTTGTAGGCTTCACCTTCGGCGTATGGCCCCGCCGGAACATCTGGTGCATTTCCGCGGCAGTGAGCCGCACCTTTTCCCGCAGTTCTTCCGTAAAGACAACCGCTGTCCTCCGCCGGTTTTCGCCGTAGAACAGCGCCCCCTCCGGAACGGAACAGCAAAGCATCTCTTCCAGGCAGATGGCCTGGGCACAGAGCTGCAATTGATCGGCGGGATTTTCCTTGGGCGCGCCCCGCTTGTATTCCACCGGAAATGGGATCCAAAGCCCATCCTCTCCCCGGAGAGGGACTCCATCTGGAGAGGCGTGGAATTCCACCACGTCGCACTGGCCGGACAGCCTCAATGTATGGGAAACAATGGGCAGTCCCCGCAGAATCAGGGTATCGCCCCGCCGTTCCCGCTGCTGCTCGTCGTGGGCGCGGCTGTGGAATAGACTTCCTTCCACCGTCCGCAAATTTTCATTCCACTGGTTTTCCAGATGGATCAAGGCCCATTGACGCCGGCAGAAGGAGAAATGCTGCAACCCCGAAAGCTGGAGATATTCCTCTTTCTGTTCCATCACATTCTCCGGCAGGTAATGCCTTCCGGCAGGGAATCTTCCGCCACAGTGACGGTGTAATCCCCATAGCTCCGGGCGGGAGAAGGATCATCGGGATTTTTCCGCGCGATTTTTACCGCGTCAAAAAGCTTCCAGGACGGCGCGCAGCCCAGCTCCGAATCATGCTTGAAAACGATCAGTTCCCGCACCGCCATTTTGCCCCGGGCGGCGGAATGGTCGTGCTCAAACATATTGAGGATCGCTTCCCACAAAAGGTCCAGGTCTTTTTCGGAAAAGCCGGTGACTTTTCTGGCCAGATTGGCGGAAATATAGCCTTCACAGCGATAGAGCGCATAAGGCACGATATATTTCCGGCCCATTTCCGTCCCTTTCTTTTCCGCGTCTGCTTCGGTGGTAATGGCGACCCGCGTAATGGTCACTTCCTGAGGCACCACCGGTTCCACGCTTCGGGCAAATCCCAGCTGCACCGGCCCCCGGACCTGTCCGCAGTTGAGAGCGCCCTTTACCATGGTGGTCATAACGGCGCCGAAGGTGCGGATGTCAAAGAAGTTTCTGCACATCCAGTCGCGCACCATTAAATCCACATCAATTCCTTGGGATTTTTTCGCTTTCACCGCTTTTTTGAGATCTTCCGGTTTCTGGCTTGCCGCATTGGGAATATCCACCGCTAAAAAGCCTTCGTTGTCGCTGCGGTTTAAGGGCACGCCGTCTTTTACATAGATGCGGTACCCGGCGGCGTCTTCCTTGACCGTCTCCACATAATTGCGGATTTTTCGCTTCAGACAGACGTCCGTGACAAGGCCCAGGCCGGTTTCCGGGTCCACCCGGGGCATATTGCCGGCGTCCGGGTCGCCGTTGGGGTTCCCGTTTTCCACATCAAATACAATGACAAATTCATACCGGTTCTGAATGGCTTCACTCATGTCAGTTTTCCTCCTTTTTCTGGTACCGTTGATGATAATAACCTAACTGGAATGTGCCCTGCTGGGGCAGGCTCAGGCGGGTTGGGAACGATTCTCCCAAAACGGCAAGCAATTCCATGATTTGTCTTTCATAATGAATCCGCTGGCCGGCGGCGAGTTTTTTCCGGTGTTTCTCCGATAGATTCAGCAGGGTAGGGAATACAATCGACGGCGTTGCGGAAGCCGAATTGAAATACCGGTCTTTGATGGTGGCGTTAATCCCGGGGTTGGCGGCGGACTGCACCGCTTCCAGCACGGAAAAAAGCCGCCCCAGGGTGTAATATGGGTTTTTGCTTTCTGGATTCAGGGACACCGTTAAAACCTCCTTTGGTACATCTGGATGGGGATTCTGCAAATAATATGCTTTGAGAATGGCGGCGCGTCCCCAGGTGATTTTCCTTTCCGCCCGAATACGCATGGTCACGCCGTTCAAAAGGGTAGCCGGATACCGGGTATTGTTGAGAATGGCCCGCAGGGTTTCCCCGGCCAGATTGGGGGCCAAATTTTTTTCTAGATACGGTTTTGCGTCCTTATACAGAAAAGGATCGTATTCGGACTGGCTGCGGACCGTTGCGTAGAACAGCCGCCACAGGGGAAGGTTTTCAATTTTTTCAAACGGCGGTTTCACAATTTCCAGCCGGTCATAATGGGCCTGTACATTCTGCAAAATGCTGCCAAACTGGTTGTGCAGGAAAAACCGCACCGACAGCCTGGCCGCGTTGGGCGCCAGCCCCAGGATGTAAAAATCCATATCCGGGTCCAGGAGCGTTTCTTCATAAGTAACCGCCCGCCCTTTGCAGAGATTCTGTACCATGGATTGCAGCTCCCGTTCTGTGTAAGGCGCGGGGCCGCCAAATATTCCCCACATGGCTAGTTCTGAGTATTCCGGATTTCCATTTTTGGCCCAGAAAAGCACGGTGGTATCGCCGACGCGGCTGCCGTATTCCGGACTGGCAATCAGATAGTTGAGCGCCGAGGTATAGGCAAAGGCGGCGTACTTGCTGGTAGGCGCATTGAGATTTTGCTCTTTGCCATAGGAGCAGAAAGCAGGCGCATTAAATGATACCAGAGCGGCCCCGCTGGACTGGGCCCCCTGCACCCCTTTTACCGCAGGGTGGATATTTTCTACCGGCCCCGTTTTTCCGGTCACCAGGCAGACCATTTCCGGGCCGCCGCCGCTTTGGTCATAAGATTCCTGCCACGCCTGCCGGATGGCGGGGTCTTCATGCACGAATTGGCCATCGTACCGGAAAATCAGATTGCCGCCCGCCAGAAGTTCGTCCAGATAGTCCTGCAAAGCCGGGTGTTCCCGGGCTTTTTCCGGTTCCCAGTTTTCAAAAAACGCCGAAACCGCTTTTGCCGCCGGGCTTTCCACACCGTCCAAAACTTTCTCATGCAGGGCTTTGCAGGCGGCAAAGCATTCCAGACTGCGCTTGGGCTTCCCTTTCTCGTCAAAGCCAAGGATATAGCTGGAATTGTCGCAGAGGAAATTTGCGGCAATGCCCACCGTTCGTTTGACTGGGGCAGGCAGGTCAAAAATCTTGGGAACCAAAACCTTCTTTTTCCCTTTTTCCACTTCTTCCTTCAGGAAAATGGCCTGGAAAATCTCCCCGGTTTCCGTCAATTCCAACGCGACGCTTGCCTTTACTGGCCCCCAGCCTGGGCGGGCAATTTTTCCGCTGGCCGACAGGGCTTCATAGCAATCCACCAAAGCCTGCAAAATCATCCCCGCACCTCCTTACTGTTCCGCGGCGGGACTTCCAGCACGCCGTCCCGCAAAACCGCGCGGAAAAACAGCGGCCGGATATCCTGCGGGTCGGAAAAATCCAGATCCCACAGCATCCACCCCAGGTCCCGTTCCCCCTTCAGTTCCTCCGGACAAGGAGGAATTTCTTCACATGGCGCAAAACTTACCGGGAATTCCCGGCATCCGAAATACGGCTGATGATAGAACTGACCCTTTTGAATGCGCCGTTTCATGATGTCCTGAAATTTTCCGGGGTTATCCCCGGGGGCGGCGCGGTCCGTCATATCAAAATGAGCCTCAATTACATACCGGACATCCCGCAGCAGCAAAGCGGCCCGCTGCTGGATTTCATCCGGGGCAGAAAGCCACAGGTCCCCTTCGCCCCGGTTCATGACCGTCCGTACGGAACCGGCATTGACCGTTGCCTTGACCTCGTTGCGGCGCAGATTCAAAAAACGGATAGGCGCCCGGACAAAAATCCGGTCCACCTGCCATTTCAGCCCCGGATGCCAGAAAATGGCGTCCAGAATCCCTCTTGCCGCGGAAGGGGTCATGACGTCGTAGCTCACCCTTTCCACCTTCATTTCCGGCCTGGTAAAGAGGGCGTACTCTCCCCAGACCTCAACTCGAATCGACACATGATTCACCCCCGCTAAATAAATTCTGCTTTCCCGTTATCGGCCTCCAGAGAAAGGCCGGTGGATTCCTTGTACAGATCCAAATTGGTCAAAACCGCCGTTTCTCCGTCCAGCAGTTCCAAATCTCCCGCATCATATAACGCCTGAAAATGCTGTTCATAAACCGATACGCCATACAGCCCCAGTTTGCGGAACAGCGATCGGCTCCGTTCTCCCTGGCGCAGCCGGTCGGCATATTCAGCGCCTTCTCCTTTGGGGATGTAAACCGTCCGGGTACCGCTTTCAATCAGATGGAATTGTTCCGCAATGGTGCAAAACGGCATGGCGCCGCTTTGAATCAGGGAAAGGATCTTTTTCTGATCTTGGGCATCTTTCCCTTTTAAATCCAGCAGTTCCTGGAAGTAGTGGAAAATTGCTCCTTTGCTGTCCAGCTCTTCAAATTTGGAGATTGTCTGCCGGCCGGCGGCGATGGGGATCGAAAAAAGGGAAGGGGGCGCATCCTCTCCCCGGAAAATCGCAACAACAGATTCTGCGGCTGGCCGTTTGCCTTCCCGGTTGCACCGCCCGGCTGCCTGGAGGATGGAATCCAGCCCGGCTTCTTCCCGGAAAACCGCGGGG
>DVJP01000012.1 GCA_018716725.1 Candidatus Merdivicinus excrementipullorum
AAAGAGAAAAAGAAAAGTTTTGGTCCAGCTTTTTTAAAAGCTGGTGGTTTCCAAAGGCGAAGCCTTTGGCCGCTTTCCGCAGAAAGCGGAATCTAATCTTTTCGCGCCTCGGGCGCGAACGAAAAGAAAAAAGCGGGTCCGCAGACCCGCCGCGGATGACCCCGCGCTGTCATTTTGCAAGCAAAATGACAGGTTAGAATTTTCCAAGCTTTTATCGGCGGCTCATTTGCGTCAGCAAACAACACCTCTTTATGCAATTTGCCAGACCATTCTCTCTTTTTCGACAGGCTGAAAACCCGCCTGCTTAATGCAGGCGGGTTTTCCCATCAGTTTTTTAGATTTCAGGGATTTCAATTTGGATTTCATGGCCAACCCGGGCGGACTCCGCAATACCGGACAAAATTGCCTGGTTGTACAAGATCTGGCTGGTGGGAATCGGCGCTGGCGTGCCGTTTTTCGCCGCATCCAGGAAGGTTCGGATCTTTTTATCAAACAGATTGGAGTCATCGGGGATAATGGGGATTTCCGTTTCCACCTGCGCTCCGGCCACTTCATGATAAATCTTCATAGGGCCGCCGACAGAGCCGTTCCAGCAGTCCGTAGAAGGAATCCGCAAGCCGCCTTTGGTTCCCAGGATAATGGTATCGCCGGGAGTGTCAATATTCATAGCCCAGGCAATACGGAAGTCCAGGATAATCCCGCCTTCCAGGCGCACAAACGCCGCCGCAAAGTCATCTACGCCAAACAGGTCGGCGTATTCCGGATGGTTGGGATAGTAGCTGGGCATTTTTCCGAAAAAGTCGGATTTATAACCCGTTACCGTCAAAGGTTTGGGGTATCCGATGGCATTGAGCACCATATCCAGGGAGTAGCAGCCAATATCCGCCAAAGCGCCTAATCCGGCTGTGCTCTCCTCGATAAAGGTGGTGCCGAAGGGAGTCGGAATCCCGCGGCGGCGGCCGCCGCCGGTTTGGATGTAGTAAATCTGGCCTAATTCGCCGGATTCCACAATCTTTTTAATCATCTTCATGTTGGCGTCAAAGCGGGGCTGGAACCCAATGGACAGAACCTTTCCGCTGGCTTTTTCCGTGCGGCAGAGGTCGATGGCTTCCTCTAAGGTGACGCACATGGGTTTTTCCAGCAGGACGTGGACGCCTTTTTCCAGGGCGTATTTGGCGCAGGGGACGTGCTGGCGGTTATAGGTGCAGACGCTGACGGCGTCCAGCTGTTCGTTGTCCAGCATTTCCTTGTGGTTTGGGTAGCAGCGGACGCCTTCCACGCCGTAGCGTTTAAAAAACGCTTCCGCTTTTCCGGGGATCAGGTCCGCGCCGGCTACAATCTCCACATCGGGCATCCGTTTGTAGCTTTCAATATGAGCTTCTGCAATCCATCCGGTGCCGATAATGCCCACCCGCATTTTTCTGGTGGTATCCACCGCCGCTTCCTCTTCCTGATTTGTTTTGAACTTGTTGAGGATATCCTGCTCTTTTTCTGCCATTGTCAATCCCTCCAAACAGGCGTTATACGCCCAATTTTTTCAAGTATTCACGGCTCATCTGGGCGCATTCCATGGGGGTTTTGCCCATGGAGGGGCGGTCCTGTTCTACCACGACCCAAGCGGCGCCGGCATCCTCCGATGCCTTCAAAATGGCCGGGAAATCCTGCATTCCATAGCCCACCGGCCGGAATTCAAAAACATCCTCCCCGCCGGCCTTCTGGTCGTTCCCAATTAACTCGTAAAAGGGCGCGTCCCCTTTTTCCTCCCGGTTTTTCAAATAGAAGTCCTTCAAATGGACCACAGGGGCGCGTCCCGCATATTTGCGGACGTAAGCGGAAGGGTCCTCGCCTGCAACATTGACCCAGCAGGTATCAATTTCCGTTTGCAGCAAATCCGCAGGAATCACCCGGTACATGTAATCCAGCCCGTACTCTTCCCCGATCTTTTTAAATTCAAAATCGTGGTTGTGGTACAGCATAACCATGCCGTTTTCCGCCGCGACCTTCCCCAGCATGGCGATATCCTGCAAGGTTTTTTCAAAATTGTCCGTCCCAGGGCGAAGTTCCTCCGGGAGATAAGGAACCGCCGCATATTTACAGCCAATCTGGGCGTAGCCCTTTAAGACGCCCTCCGGGTTCTCCAGCATTTCGTTCAGCGGAATATGGGCAGAAATAGGAACCAGGCCGATTTTTTCCGCCAAATCCCTTACCTGCTCATAAGAATAACCGTACAAGCCGGCAAACTCTACGCCGTCGTAACCCATTTCCTTGATTTTCCGCAAAGTTCCTTCCAGGTCTTTTTCTGCGTCCTCCCGGACAGAGTAAACCTGAAGCGCTACTTGAAAACTCACAGCAATGCCCCCTTTTAAATGTAATCGTTTTCGATTTTTATTATACTGGTTTCCCATTCTTCCGTCAATTCTCAGGTTTCACAGAAACGCAAGGCGTTTCTTATGCTTTTAAACAAAAAACGGCGCCTGTTCCCCTGAAACAAGCACCATTTTGTCACTTCTCACCTAATTTTACCGGCGTTACCGCAGCGCCCCGGCTGTCCCGGTATTTTTTGGGGGAAATCCCCACTATCTTTTTGAACACCCTGGTAAAATAGCTCTGGTCCTCAAAGCCGCAGAGATTGGCAATGTCAATCAAACTGATTTCTTTATCCAAAAGCAGCACCCTGCTCTTTTCAATGCGGACTCGGTTGATGTAATTAGTCAGGCTTTCCCCAATTTCTTCCTTAAAGATGCTGCTCAGATACGCCTTGCTTAAAAATGCGTTTTTGGCAATTTCATCCAGGGAAAGCTTCTTGTCATAATTGGCCCGGACGTACTCCATTGTCTTATATACCGCGTCAATGTGTTTGATCCGGGAAAAATCAAAGGTATAATCAATAAAGCGGTGCATGATCCCCGTCAGCCACACGCTCAGTTCGTCAATAGACTGGAAACTCTCGATTTTTTGCAGATATTCGTTGTTAAATCCAAAAATCTCCTGAACGTCCGCCCCGGCGTCGATGCTGGCGCGGGAAATCAGAACCAGCAGTTCCAGGACTCTGGCTTTGATTTCCTCCAAATTAAAATTGCTGAAAAAGAAAATCTCGCCCAGCAGCTGGTTTAAGAGTTCCCGGGAACCGGCCTTATCCCGGCCCCGGATCAGGGCCTGGAGCTTCTTTTCCGATTCTATGGGGTAGGTGGTTTCCCCGCCGCTGGTCACATATTTTTCTTTTACGTCATAAATGGAGTTTAACAGCCGCTCCTGCTCATAAACAAAGCTCCCGGCTTTGCTGTGGGGAATCCCGCTGATGCTGAATGTCACCGCAGCCAGGATTTCCGACAAATCCGTCATTTGGCGGGGAGTCACCACCGGAAGATTCGAGATTTCAGAAGCCATTTCCTTACAGGGAAGCTCCTGCAAAGTATCCTGGTAATTTCCCATAATTACCGGGCCGGCAATTAAGCCCCCAGCCAGTTCCCCCCGGTCGTCCGATACAGACGACGCCACAAAAGCCAGCCCCAAAGGGCAGTAATAAACATACCGGCCATTCCAGCGGTAGGCTTCAGAACAGCCGTAGCAATGGGTGCTCAACCGCATTTGATTATAACTGGAACAGTGCGCGCAAAATACAGGTGGATCTTCCGGGGACTCTAAAAAACAGTGCAGGGACATATCAATTACAGAGCATGAAATGCCGCACAGGCCAGAAAAATGCCGACTATATTTGAGGCAGCGTTCCCGCAGAGATTCCTCCAACAGGGACCCTCCTTCATAATAACTTAAATCCCGTCGAAAGATCGGGGAAATCCCCAATCCTTCGACTGATTCATTGTTATTATAGCACAAATCGGGAAAAATTACAAGGCATTTTCACCAAACATCATGGAATCCATGTACTGGTCGCTGAAATATGGGTTTGAGGAAAGGTCCACGGTTTCCATTGTATCAGCCAGGCGGCAGGAGGATTCATAAAAGCTCCGGTTCTGTAAGAGCATTTCCGCGCCTTCCAAAGCGGCATTCCCCAAAACCTCCGCCTTTGGCGCAAGCTCCTTGGGGAACAGTCCGATAGCCGCCGCATTCCCCACATTGATATGGCTGCCGAAGCCGCCGGCGATTACGAAGCGTTCTACATCGGAGGGTTCCAAACCTGCTTCATGGAGAAGGGTGCGGATACCGGCGTAGATCGCGGCCTTGGCCAGCTGAACCGCCCGGACATCCTTCTGGGTAAAGAGGGTTTTTTCGCCAAAACGGAAGGCCAGGTCGTCCCCCGCTTCGCAGACGTAATCCGTATAGTCGTGATCTTCCTCCAAAAGCAGGCCGGTTTCCTCCACCGCGCCGGTTTTCAAAAGCAAAGCCATGGCGTCAATCACGCCGGAGCCGCAGATGCCCGCATCCGGCAGGTTCCCCACAGTTTCCACCTTCACGTCTTTTCCGTCCAGCCAGACCCGCCGGACTGCGCCGCCCAAAGCGGGCATGCCCATGTAAATGCCGGCGCCTTCCAAGGCAGGGCCTGCGGCGGTGGAGCTGCACCACATTTTCCCTTGGTGGGCCAGGGCGATTTCCCCATTGGTGCCTACGTCGATCAACAGCGCGGTTTTCTCTTCCTCCGCGATGCCGCTGGCCAAAACGGCGGTGGTAATATCCCCGCCTACAAAAGCGGAATTGCAGCGGGTCAAATAGCAGGCGGCATTAGGCGCAGCCGCAAAATGAAGCGGTTCGTCCCGGCCAAACAAGTCCGCAGCCTCAAAGGGCGCATGAGAAAGGGAGTCCACATCCTGATTGGTCAGCAAAAAGAGCATGGTAGTGTTGCCGGTAATGACGATCTTGGGAATATCCCCCCCGGAAACGCCGGATTTTTTGCACAGTTCCGCAATCAGACTGTCCAGGCAGCTGAGAATGCAGTCGGACAGTTCCTGCCGGTCCCCTGCCAAAGAGCGTTCAATGCGGGAGATAACGTCCGCGCCGAATTTTTCCTGGGGGTTCTGGGCGCAGGCTGTGGCCAGTTCCCGCCCGTTTGACAGGTCAATCAAGGACGCGGCCACCGTCGTTGTGCCGATATCCACCGCCACGCTGACGCCTTCGGCCTCGTCCCGTTCAAACTCCCGGGAAACGGCGTCGGTCTGGATGTCGGCAATCTCGCTGCGGCTGGGGAGAGTGATTTCCGCATCTCCCGTAACCACCGCCTGGCAGGAAAGCCGGGCGCCGGACTGGATTTCTTCCTCTGTCAGCAGTTTCTTTTCTTCCGGGGAAAGGGGCGACAAGCTGCCCAGGGCTTTCACCTTGCATTTGCCGCAGCGGCCGTTTCCGGCGCAGGGCAGGTCCATATGCTGGCCCGCCAGATCCAATGCCTGGGAAATTTTCATAGGTTCCGTTAGGTTTACGGAAACGGTTTCCTGACCCGCAAAAATTTTAACAGTCATGTCCGTCCCCCCTATTCATTGGCGTCCTGAAACAGGCACATACCGAAATAAGTTACAGTGTTAGCGCCGTTGATGTACTTCATCCCCACTTTGGGAGCCAGCTGGGAAACGGCGACGCCGTAGGCTTCCAAAGAGGACAGGGCTTCCTCCGGGAACCGGCAGGGTTCCTCGTCCAAAATGGCGCAGCGGGCGCAGTGGCGGCATCCGCCGGCGGAAAGGTGCAGGAAATCCCCATTCCAGATCCCCTTTGTCCGCTGGATGAACTCCCGGCTGTTTTTCTCGTGGGTTTCCCCCGCAGCCATCATCCCTTCAAAGTCGTAGGAATCTTCCAGCTGCCCGATGCTCTGGTAAACGACCGCCCACTGGTAGCCCTTGGCTTTCTCAATAAGCTCGTTGATTTCTCCCACATGGGGCGGGCAGGTCCAGCATTTGCCGTACCGACCGCATTGGTTGGCTTCGCAGGCCTTGCGGAAAGCCGGGTCAAAAGGGATTTTCTCCACAGCAATGATGCCGGCGTTGGCAAAGCCGCATTCTTTTGCAATATCACATAAAAAAGAAAAATCTTTCATGCTGACAGCACCTCTTTATTGTTTTATCCCTCATTATCATATCGGTTTTTGGGAAAAAGGTCTATCAAATTTTTTGAAGTTTTTTCATTTTTTACTGAATCTAACAGAAATCCCCCACCAGAACCGGCAGGGGATTCTTTTAAGAAAGATGCAAAATCCAAAGGGCAATGTTAAAATAGATAAAAATGGAGCAGGCGTCCACGATAGTGGTAATCAGGGGCGAAGCCATAATGGCCGGGTCTAAGCGGCATCGCTTGGCGGCCATGGGCAACAGGCAGCCCATAAGCTTGGACAGGAAAACCGTGACGTACATGCTGAGGGCCACAGTCAGGCCCACCGGCGCCGAATGGTAGCGCAGGAAAATCCAGAAGAAGTTCACCGGCGCCAAGACGGCCCCCACCAGCAAAGATACCCGCGCCTCTTTCCAAATGACTTTCAAGATATCCCGGGTGCTTACTTCCCCCAGAGCCATGCCCCGGATCACCAGGGTAGAGCTTTGAGAGCCGCAGTTTCCGCCAGTGTCCATGAGCATGGGGATAAAGGAAACCAAAAGCGGGATCGCCGCAAAAGCGTCCTCATAGTGGTTGATAATCTGGCCCGTCAGGATGCCGGAAATCATCAAAAACAAGAGCCACACCACCCGTTTCCGGGCATGGACAAACACAGAAGTTTTCAAATAGGGCGTTTCGCTGGGCTCCATTGCCGCCATTTTTTCAAAGTCCTCGGTGTTGGCTTCCTGGATGGCGTCCACCGCGTCGTCCACGGTGATAATGCCCACCAAGCGGCGCTCTTTATCCACCACCGGCAGGGCCAGTATATCATATTTCTGGAACAGCCGCCCAACTTCCTCATCAGAAGCGGTGGTTTCCACACAGATGGGGTTTTCCGTCATTAAATCCCCGATTTTGTCCCCTTCTTCCGCCAAAAGCAGTTCCCGGACTGCCACGACTCCTTCCAGAAGGCGGCTGTCGTCCATAACGTAACAGGTGTAAACAGTTTCCTTGTCCACCGCTTCCTTTTTAATGCGGGCAAAAGCCTGCCGGACGGTCATGCCTTTTTTAAGTCCCACATATTCCGTGGTCATAATGCTGCCGGCTGCCCCATCCTCATACTGCAAAAGCCGGTTCAGAAGATGGCGCGTATCCGGGTCTGTTACCTTCAGGACGCGCTTGACCACGCTGGCAGGCATTTCTTCCAGCATATCCACCGTGTCGTCCATAAACTGGGAATCCAGCACGCCCCGCAGTTCCACGTCTGTCAGGGCGGAGATCACCTGTTCCTGCACCTCCGGGGACATATAGGCGAATGCCTCGGCCGCCGGTTCCTTGGGAAGCAGCCGGAACAGCATCACCGTTTCCTCCGGGGACATTTCCTCAAACATCCCGGCGATGTCCACAGGGTTCATTTCTTCCATCACAGCCCGGGCGTCATGGAATTTCTGGGCGCGGATCAGCTCCAATGCTTTGTTCATCATTGCGTTCAGCCTCCTTTTGGGCGGCTGGACACAGTTCCATAAGCCGGTTCTCATTTTCCATAGTCCAACTCCAGGTTTAGAGCACAGAAAATGAGAATCAGCGGCCGCCCGTATTCAATTGTCTGCTACTAGGGGGATACGGACTCATATCCATATTCACTCTGCCTTTCTGCCGGATATCCGGCCCCTTTATTATAACATAAAACGGAAATAAGTAAAGCGTTTTCGAAAAAATTAAAGAAATGAAGCGATATTTTTAGATTTTATTCATATTTTCCCGCTTTTCAACGATTTTAGCAAAAATCATCTGGAAATACAAAAAGAAAAAGGCGGGGAATCCCCGCCTCAGTCTGTCGAAAAAGAGGGTATGGTCTGGCAAATTGCACAAAGAGGTGTTGTTTGCTGACGCAAATGAGCTGTGGATAAAAGCTTGGAAAATTCTAACCCGTCATTTTGCAAGCAAAATGACGGCGCGGGGTCATCCGCGGCGGGTCTG
>DVJP01000013.1 GCA_018716725.1 Candidatus Merdivicinus excrementipullorum
GCCAAAGGCTCTGCCTTTGGAATCTGCCGCCGGTCGTGAACTTGTTCACGACATGAAACAAGGCGGGCGAAAACTTTCCGTTCTCTTTTTTGCACAGTTTTACTTTTAAAAGAGGTTTTTCGACACTCTGAGGCGGGGAATCCCCGCCTTTGCAATATTTTTTAGCCCAGAGAAACCATGACTTCTCCATTTTCCACAGCCAGGAACACGGTTTTCCCGGCGGAAGGAACGCTGGTCAGTAAGGTTGCCACTTTGTCCTCCACCTCCCGGCGAATGGTGCTGCGTAAGTCTCTTGCGGCGAACTTCCCGCCCATGGCCTTCTTGGCCAGAAGTTTGGGAACCTCTTCCGTATACTCCAGCTTCAGGGCGATTTCCGCCAGAGGCGCTTTCATCTCGTCCAGCATCAGCACGGCAATCTTCTCCATATCCGCCTGAGTCAGGGGGTTAAAGACCACGATTTCATCCACCCGGGCCATAAATTCCGGCCGCAGGAAGGAGGACAGGCCCTTCATGGCCTTTTCTTTGGCAATGGTCTGCTCCGTCTGGTTAAAGCCCACAATGCCGGATTTGTCGTTGGAGCCGGCGTTGGAAGTCATGACTACCACGGTGTTCTCAAAGTTTACCGTCCGGCCCTGGGCGTCGGTGATACGGCCCTCGTCCAGGATTTGGAGAAGGATGTTCATAACGTCGGGATGGGCTTTTTCGATTTCGTCGAACAGCACCACCGAATAGGGGCGGCGGCGGACTTTTTCCGTCAGCTGGCCCGCCTCGTCGAAGCCAACATAACCGGGAGGAGAGCCAATCAGCCGGGAAACGGTGTGCTTTTCCATATATTCGGACATATCCACCCGGATTAAGGGGTCGGTTTTGTCGTCAAACAGCTCATCTGCCAAAACTTTTACCAGTTCTGTCTTTCCGACGCCGGTGGGTCCCACGAAGATGAAGGAGGCCGGGCGGCGCTTGCTGTTCAAATGCACCTTGGAACGGCGGATGGCGGCGGTTACGGCATGGATGGCCTCATCCTGGCCGATAATCCGGGCTTTCAGGTGTTCCTCCAGCTTGGCCAGCCGGGCAAACTCGCTTTCGCTGACCTTTTCCGCCGGGATGCCGGTCCAAAGCTCCACCACCTTGGCCACATCGTCCAGGGTGACCCGCACATCCTTGATTTGGGGTTCCAGCTCCTTGAGCTTCTCTTTTACCACAATAATGTCGGCTTTCGCTTTGGCGAGGGCTTCGTAATTGGGGTTTTCTGTTTCCTGTTCCAGTTCCTGCTGCCGGTCGTAAAGCTCTTTCAGCTGTTTATTGAGCTTTTCATAATCGGTAAGGATGGTGCTCTTAATAGAGGCGCAGGCCGCCGATTCATCCAAAAGGTCGATGGCCTTATCCGGCAGGAACCGGTCTGTGATATACCGTTCGGAAAGCTGGGCGCAGGCTTCCAGAATCTCGTCGGGGATCAGCACCTTGTGGTGGTTCTGGTAATACTCCCGAATTCCCTTCAGCACCTCGATGGTCTGGGCAATGGTGGGTTCTTCCACCTTCACCGGCTGGAAACGGCGTTCCAGAGCGGAATCCTTTTCAATATATTTGCGGTATTCGCCGTAGGTAGTGGCGCCGATGACCTGGATTTCCCCCCGGGACAGGGCGGGCTTCAGGATATTAGCGGCGCTCATGGAGCCTTCGGCGTCGCCGGTTCCCACCAAAGTGTGCACCTCGTCAATAAAGAGGATCACGTTGCCGCGCTTTTTTACTTCTTCAATAAGGCCTTTCACCCGGCTTTCAAACTGGCCCCGGAACTGGGTCCCGGCCACTAAGGCAGTTAAATCCAGAAGATATACTTCCTTGTCCAGCAGCCGGAAGGGGACGTCCCCGCTGACGATACGCTGGGCGATACCCTCGGCGATGGCAGTTTTGCCCACGCCCGGTTCGCCGATTAAGCAGGGGTTATTCTTCTGGCGGCGGCTGAGGATCTGCACCACCCGGTAAATTTCCTGGTCCCGGCCGATAATCCGGTCCATCTGTCCATCCCGGGCCTTTTCGGTCAAGTTAGTGCAGAAATTCTCCAAAAAGCTCTTTTTCCGTTTATCATTTTTTTCCTGACGGGAGCGGCGGGGTTCCTCATGGTCCGCCGGTTCCGCCGTGTATGGGGTCAGGCCGCTTTCGGACTCCTCCTCATTTCCGCCGGAACCGCCGAAGAGCTTCTGGAACAGGGTGGGCATAGTTTCCGCCCCGCCGGGTTCAAACATTTCCGAGCCCAAATCCCCAAAGGAATCCAGCTGCTCATCCAGTTTATCCAAATCCTCCTGGGTAATCCCCATACTGTCCATCATGGACTTCACCTGGGGCAGCCCCAGTTCAGAGGCGCATTTCAGGCAGTAGCCCTCGTTGACCATTTCCTTCCCGTCAAATTTCGCAACAAAAAGCATCGCCGGACGCTTTTTGCATTTACAGCACATCATATCCATTCTATCGTATGGTCCTTTCCTGGAAATCTACAATTGTTGTATAGAATACTCCATACTATTTATTATAATTGTTTTTTATGATGATTAATCTCTTTTAAGTAAAAAATAAATGACAAAATAATGAAAATCAACGGCGGAAGCATCAAAATGGCAATTGCAAAGTTGGAAATCCCCGGGAACAGCAGTACGGCAAACATCAGCACATAGAGGAACACCGTAGCGGCTTTTCCATACCATTTGGCCGCAATGGAATTCCGCCAGGACTTAAGGGAAACAAAGCCAATGGAAACCAGCACGATTTCTTTTACCGCATAAATTCCGAACAGAATCCACAAAATCGGGTGCCGCAGGGCCAAACAAACCACCACGGCGGCGATGGTCAGCTTGTCCGCCACCGGGTCTAAAAAGCGGCCCAATGGCGTAATCATGTTAAATTTCCGGGCAATCATCCCGTCCGCCACGTCGGTAAGCCCCGACAGGGCCAGCAGCACAATGGGCCAGTAAAAGCCGTCGGCCGGGACAGTCCAGTAAACATAGACAAAGCACGGCACCAGCAGGATGCGCAAAGTAGTCAGCAGGTTTGGAATGTTTTTCATATGGTCCGCTTTCGCGTTTCTTCCCTTCTATAACGAAATGGTGGGGAGGGTTCCCAGCACAAAGCCGTAGAACCGGCCGAAAATCACAGCTTCCTCCATGGCGTCCCGGTTCAGCCAGGTGAATCCGCCTGATATATCCAGAATAAAATGGAGGGCAATGACAATCACATACCAGACCACAGCGGCCTCCAAAAGCCCCATAGCCCCGCCCAGCAGGGCGTTCAACGGCCCTACCAGCGGGATCCGGCGCACACCCCGGAGCACTTTTCCCAGGCTCCGCACCAGGATCATCACCGCCCCAAACAGAATGAGAAAGCAAATGCCGTTGAGCATGGCGGCAATTAACGGGTGCAGCACAGTTTCCATCAGAACGGACGTCAGCTGTTCGGCGGAATCCTGGGCGGCGCCCCCAAGCTGGAGAGCCAGGCTGTCGGCGCTGGCGCCGGAAGCCGTCAGGAGCCGCTGGACAATGGAAGGCAGGCTGTCAATGATCTGCTGCATTTTTTCGGCCAGATCCCCGCCTTCCGCGCTGTTTAAAATGGCTGCTTCCAGGGCGGATGACAAGCTGTCCCGGAAAAACAGCTGGTAACAGGCTTCCGACAAGATCCGGCTGCCGGCAAAGGCCACAATCCCCGCCGCTAAAAATCCCACCGCGTGGACGGCTGCCTGCAAAAACCCCCGCCGGTAGCTTTTATACACCATCCAGCAGACAGTTACCGCAAAACAGACGTCTAAAATCAAGGCGGTTATATTCATGAATTTTCCTCCTCTTCCGCAGATGAACCTGTGTGCTCCCGCAAGTCCACCTGATTCAGCTGGCTGGGGCTCATCATATACAGGGAATCCCCGCTGCGGCTCACCTGGAATACCTCGCTGGCCACCGTATGGGAGCCCTGCTGTTCCAGCTTGCTGGAATACCAAAGCACTCCGTTCCCGGTAAGGAGGCAGACGCCGTCCTCTTGCAGGGAGCAATCCAGTACGGAACTTTGAACCATCTGCTCGGTTCTGTCCCCATTAGCGGAAACGAGGGAAACCGCCGACGACACTTCACTGGCGCCGGAATTGATTAGTAAAGTGGCGGTGTCGCTGAACTGATACCGTCTTAACTGCTGAAGATACGGGATCTGCCGCTGCTCGGAAAGATCGGCGGATACCACCCCAAGGAAGCTGTCGGTGACCAGATGGATCTGCCCGTCCGACTTAACATGGACTGCTACCGGCAGGGCGTCTTTGTAATCCACACTGCCCACTTCTTTTTCTTTCTCAATATCCAGCAGATGGATTCTGGAAACCAGCGCGCCGTCGTTTTGGAAGAGAACGCTGGCGACCGCCAGATACCGGTCGTCCTGGGAGAAAGCCGCGTCCACCACCTGTTCCAGGGAATACCAGGTGAGAAGCTCCTGGCCGGATTTGTCATACACAGTGACGCTGGCGGCATAATGGGGATCGGCGGCAACCAGGGCAAAGTGGGAGTTGTACCCGCAGGCCCCTGCCTGAATGGAGGCGGTAGTCCGGCCGCTTGCAATGGAACCCTTTTCGTTTTCCATCCGGTAGCCATAGCCGCCCCGGTCATACAGGAGGAACTGGTCGTGGCCAATGCGCAGCACAGGGTTGGTGAAGCTGTGGACAAACTGATTGGGAACCGAGCCGTCCGAGTGGATCACCAGCAGCTCCTCATCGGTTAAAAGGAGCGTCCCATCCTGGAAAGGCTCCAGCTCCAAAGGGGTCACCGAGTCCAAGGAGATAGGAAAGCTCCCGGTCTGGACAGAGGTTTCCTGAGACGCTGCCTGGGAATTTGGAGACTGGTAAAGAAACTCTCCCAGATCGTATTTCTGGTAAAAATACACGCCCCCCACTGCCCCCAGCAGAAGGACCACCGCCGCCATAACCCGGATGAGCCGGCGTACGGCCTTTTCCCGCTTTTTCTTTTTCCGGTATTCTTCAATGTCGTAAGTGACTTTATCCTTGTTCTTTTTCAAAACATCCTCCTGTCAGGGCATCCGGGCCATAAATCACCCGGTTCAGGTACAGCCCGGCGGCCGGCGCCGTAACGCCCGCCTGATTCCGGTCCTTGGAGGCCAAAATCCGGGTGATATCTCCCTCTTTAAGCCGCCCCAGGTCCGCAAGAAGCAAAGTGCCAACCATAATCCGCACCATATTGTAAAGGAAACCGTTCCCCATGACGCGGAATTCCACCAAATCCCCCTGCCGGGTTACGGAGGCTTCCGCCATCCGCCGGACGGTGTCGTGGGTTTTGCCGCCGGAGCTGCAAAAGCCGATAAAATCGTGCTCCCCTAAAAATTCCCGGGCGCACCGGTCCATGAGCTTTTCGTCCAGACGGCGGCGGTTATGGAGGGCCATCCCCTCCAAAAAGGGGTTCCGCACCGGCGCGTCCCAGATTTTGTAGAGGTATTCCTTATACTGGACGCTGTACCGGGCATGGAAATCCATGGGCACTTCCCGGCAGCTTAAAATGGCGATGTCGTTGGGCAGGCAGTTGTTTAACGCAATTACCGCGGCTTCTTCCGGGATGCCGGATTCCGTCAGCATGTGGAAAAAATACTGGTTTGCGTGGACGCCGGTATCCGTGCGGGAACAGCCCACAATGCCCTCCCGTTTTTTAAAAACGGTTTCAATAGCGTTCTGCAGCACCTCCGCCACAGTCAGGGCGTTCTGCTGCACCTGGTAGCCGTGGTAGGCCGTGCCCCGGTAAGCGATTTCAAACAAAAGCTTCCGCATAGGCTCACCAGGGGATGGGCAGGAAGTTTGCCCCAATCAAGGCGCACAAAATAACCGCCATGACGCCGCAGGCCAGAAAATCCGCGGAGCCTAAATGCAGCTGTTTCATCCGGGTGCGCCCTTCACCGCCGTGATAGCAGCGGCACTCCATGGCCAGGGCCAGTTCCTCCGCCCGGCGGAAGGCCGAAATAAACAGGGGGATGAGGATGGGCACCAGCGCCTTGGCCCGCTGCATGAGGCCGCCGGATTCCAAATCCGCGCCCCGGGCCTTCTGGGCGGCCATAATCTTGTCGGTTTCCTCCACCAAGGTGGGGATAAACCGCAGGGCGATGGACATCATCATGGCCAGCTCATGAACCGGGAATTTGACATATTTCAGCGGCTTTAACAGCCGTTCAATGGCGTCTGTCAGGGCGATGGGCGAAGTGGTATAGGTCAGCAGGGACGACGCCGCAATGAGGCAGATGACCCGGATAGCCGTCACGACTGCCATATAAATGCCCTCGGAGGAGATGGAGATAATGCCCCATTCAAAGAAGGGGTCGTCCCCTGTGATAAACAGCATGTTGAGGATGCCGGTAAAAATCAAAATGGGCACAATGGGCTTCAAGCTTTTGAGGATCATTTTTAAGGGAATTTTTGCAATCAGGTAGCAGGCCCCCAAAAACAGGATGGACAGCGCAAATCCCACAGAATTGCCCACAAAGAAAATCAGGATAATATAGGCCAGGGTCAGGATGATTTTGATGCGGGGGTCCAGCCGGTGAAGCGCCGATTTTCCCGGGAAATACTGGCCGATGGTAATGTCTTTAAGCATGGGACGCGCCCCCTCTCTTTTCAAGCTCCGCTAAGAGCTTCCGCTTGGCGTAGGCCACGGTGTAGACATTCCGGGGGACCGGATAGCCTTCCTCGTTGAGCCGGAGGAACACGTTGGTGATCTGGGGCACCGAAAGCCGGATGCTCTTTAACTCCTCGCTGCGGGCAAAGACGTTTTCCACCGTGTCGTAGGCGAACACCTTGGCTTTGTTCATGACCAGCACCTTGTCGGCAAAGGAAGCCACATCCTCCATGCTGTGGGAAACCAGCAGGATGGTATTTTTCACCTGCTCGTGGTAGGCCCGGATCTGGTTTAAAATCTTGTTCCGGCCTTTTGGGTCCAAACCGGCGGTAGGCTCGTCCAAAATCAGCACTTTCGGCTCCATGGCGATAACGCCGGCAATGGCCACCCGGCGTTTCTGCCCGCCGGAAAGGTCGAAGGGGCTTTTTTCCAGCAGCTCCGGCTTAAGGCCGGCAAATTCCGCCGCCTCATGGACCCGTTTGTCGATTTCTTCCTCGCTTAAGCCCATGTTCCGGGGGCCGAAGGCGATATCCTTATAAACGGTTTCCTCAAAAAGCTGGTATTCCGGGTATTGGAACACCAGCCCCACGTCAAACCGCACCTGGCGCATCTTGCTTTTATCCTCCCAGATGTCCACGCCGTTAATGTAGACCTTCCCTTCCGTCGGGCGCAGAAGGCCGTTTAAATGCTGGATCAGGGTGGATTTGCCGGAACCGGTGTGGCCGATGACGCCGATAATCTCCCCGCCCTCGATTTCCAGATTGACGTGGTCCACCGCCGTTTTCTCAAAAGGGGTGCCCACGGAGTACTTATAGGTGAGATCTTCAATTTTAATCATCATGGCGCAGCCCCCCTTCCTTGGTAAACAGCGATTTAATGGCCTCGTAGCATTCATCCTCCGTCAAAATATCCTGGGGCAGGTTCACGCCTTCCTTCCGAAGCTCGTAAATCAGCTCGGTGACCTGGGGGACGTCCAGCCCCACGGATTTTAACAGCTCCACTTCCTGGAACACTTCCTTGGGAGTGCCGTCCTTTAGGACATTGCCGCTGTCAATGATGACCACCCGGTCGGACACGGCGGCTTCGTCCATATAGTGGGTGATGAGCACCACCGTTGTGCCGAAATCCCGGTTCAGCTGGCGGATGGTTTTCATGACTTCCCGCCGCCCCTGGGGGTCCAGCATGGCGGTAGGCTCGTCCAGCACGATGCACCGGGGCCGCATAGCCAGGATACCGGCGATGGCAACCCGCTGCTTCTGGCCGCCGGAAAGCTGGTGAGGGGCGTGTTCCCGGTACTCGTACATCCCCACCTGTTTTAAGGCTTCGTCTACCCGGCGGCGGATCTCGGAAGGCTCCACCCCCATGTTTTCCAGGGCGAAAGCCACGTCCTCCTCCACGATGGTGGCGACGATCTGGTTATCCGGGTTTTGAAACACCATGCCCACGTTCTGGCGGATGTCAAAGAGCCGGTCCTCGTCTTTGGTGTTGATGCCGGCCACTACCATCTCGCCGCCGGTGGGCAGCAAAATGGCGTTGCAGTGCTTGGCGAAGGTGGATTTCCCGGAGCCGTTGTGGCCCAGCACCGCCACAAATTCCCCGTCGTGGATAGCAAGGTCGATTCCCTTCAAAACCGGGACCGCCGTGCCGTCCTCCTCGTTGCGGTATTCAAAATAAATGTCCTGTGCGGAGATAATGGGTTGATCCATAAACAGTTTCCTTTCTTTAAAGGAGTTCCAGGGGCTTTTCGCTCCAAAGGGCGGTGGAGCCGCAGGGCAGCGCCTGGCCGGAGGCTGTCACCGGCAGGCCGATTTCATCGGCGGTGACGAAGCCCCGGTATTGTTTCCCAACGGTGGCCCCCAGCAGATACGCCATAACCGAGGGGGAAAGTCCGGTGGTATAGGAATTGAGGGCCACAAACAAGGGCTTTTCCGACAGGACTTGGGAGCAAAGCTCCACCAGGCCGTAAATAGAGTCCTCCAATTTCCAGACTTCCCCGCCGGGCCCCCGGCCATAAGAGGGCGGATCCATAATGATGGCGTCGTAGCGGCGCCCCCGGCGGATTTCCCGGGCCACAAATTTCTCGCAGTCATCCACAATCCAGCGGATGGGCCGGTCCGAAAGGCCGGACAGGGCCGCGTTTTCCTTAGCCCAGGCCACCATCCCCTTGGACGCGTCCACATGGCAGACGGAGGCCCCGGCCGCCGCGCAGGCCAAGGTTGCGCCGCCGGTGTAGGCGAACAGGTTTAAAACGGAAACCGGCCGCCCCGCTTCCCCAATGATTCTCCGGAACAGGTCCCAGTTGACGGCCTGTTCCGGGAAAAGCCCCGTGTGCTTAAAGCCTGTGGGGGAAATCTTGAATTTTAAGTCCCGGTAAGGCAAGGCCCAGTTGTCCGGGGTTTTCTGATAAGTTTCCCAATGGCCGCCGCCCTTTTCCGAACGGAAATAGTGGGCGTGGGCTTTTTTCCACATGGGGTGCTCTTTTGGGGTGTTCCAGATAATCTGCGGGTCGGGGCGGATGAGAAACACGTTCCCCCACCGTTCCAGCTTTTCGCCGCCGGAGGTGTCCAGCATTTCATATCCTTCCCAGTCTGCGGCAATTCTCATTGATGGCAACGCTCCTTTATGATTAAAACCAATTGTCGTAAAATTCAGAACATCTGCTGGCCGTCGGGCCGGTCGATGCCCAGATGCCGGTAAGCCAGCGGCGTGACGCAGCGTCCCCTGGGGGTCCGAGCCAGGAAGCCCAGCTGCATCAGGTAAGGCTCGTAAACATCCTCGATGGTGACGGCCTCCTCCCCTAAAACAGCCGCCATGGTTTCCAAGCCAACAGGCCCGCCGTTATAGTTGCGGATCATCATGGTGAGCAGACGCCGGTCAATGCTGTCCAGCCCCAGCTCGTCCACTTCCAGCCGTTCCAAAGCGGTGGACACAATTTCTTTGGTAATGGTGCCGTCCCCAATGACCTGGGCAAAATCCCGCACCCGCTTAAGCAGCCGGTTGGCGATACGGGGAGTTCCCCGGGAACGCCGGGCCAGTTCCATGGCCCCGTCCTTGTTGCAGGGGATTTCCAATATTCCCGCACTGCGCAAAATGATCTCACAAAGCTGTTCCGGACTGTAAAGCTCCAGCCTTAACAGCACGCCGAACCGGTCCCGCAGGGGGGCCGTCAGCTGGCCGGCCCGGGTGGTAGCCCCCACCAGGGTGAATTTTTTCAAATCCAGCCGGATGGAACGGGCAGAGGGGCCTTTGCCGATGATGATATCCAGGGCAAAGTCCTCCATAGCCGGATAAAGGACCTCCTCCACTGCCCGGGACATGCGGTGGATCTCGTCAATAAAGAGGACGTCCCCTTCCCCCAGGTTGGTCAGCAGCGCCGCCAAATCCCCGGGCTTTTCAATGGCCGGGCCGGAGGTGACTTTGATGTTTACATTCATTTCATTGGCGATAATCTGGGAAAGGGTGGTTTTGCCCAATCCGGGAGGGCCGTAAAGCAGGACGTGGTCCAGGGCCTCCCCTCTCCGTTTGGCCGCCTCAATGTAAACGGCCAGGTTTTCCTTGGCCTTGTCCTGGCCGATATATTCCGCCAGGGACTGGGGGCGGAGGGAGAATTCCACGTCCGCGTCGTTTTCGGAAAAATCCGGGGAGGTGATGCGGTTTTCCCAGTCCATTTCTTCCCGGTCAATCTGCGATTCAAACATAACGCCCGATTCCTGCCCCCTTACTGCATGGCCAGAGCGCGCAGCCCGGCTTTAATCATATCTTCCACGGACATGGCGGGGTCCAGCCTTGTAATGACCGACGCCGCCTCGCTTTGGGCATAGCCCAGCACCACCAATGCCGCAATGGCCTCCCCGGCGTTGGAGGAATCCTCCACTACCGGAAGGGCTGCGTCCGAAAAGCCGGAGGCCGCCGCTTCCTTGGACATTTTGTCTTTCAGCTCCAAAATAATGCGCTGGGCGGTTTTTAAACCGATTCCCGGGGCCTTGGAAATGGTTTTGGCGTCCCCGGAGGCCACGCACAGGGCGAAACGCTCCGGCGTCACGCTGGACAGCACCGAAAGGGCGGCTTTTGGCCCCACGCGGGTGACGGAAATGAGCATCTTAAAGCAGCTTAGCTCATTCTGGTCGCGGAAGCCGAACAATTCCGCCGCATTTTCGGAAATGTGCAGGTAAGTATAAAGCATGGCCTCCTCCCCAATGGCGGGAAGCCTGGAAACGGTGACGGAGGAGGTCCGCACCGCATACCCAACCCCGGCGCATTCCACAACCGCAAGGTTCGGTTCCACGGCGGCAAGCCTGCCGCGCACACTGTATATCATTTCTCTCATCCTTTCAATTTACAAGCGCCCCTGGGCAATTTCTCTTAAGGCCCCGCCCATCTGGGAGCAGGCGGAATGGGCGTGGCAGATGGCGATTGCCAGGGCGTCCGCCACATCGTCAGGCTTGGGGGCTTTTTTCAGGTTCAAAATCCGGGTGGTCATTTCGATCACCTGCTGCTTGACTGCCCTTCCGTACCCCACCACCGACTGCTTTACCTGCAAGGGGGTGTACTCATAGGCCGGGACGTCAAATTTCCGGGCCGCCAGCAGGATAACTCCCCGGGCCTGGGCCACGTCGATGGCAGTTTTCTGGTTGGTGTTGAAGTAAAGCTTCTCTATTGCCATGGCCTGGGGATGGTACATCTCCAAAAGTTCGCATACCCCGTCATAAATTGCCGCCAGCCGCCCGGTAAATTCCGTACCGGCTTCGGTAGTAATCGCCCCGTAATCCAGGGTGACAAACCGGCTGCCGTCATATTCCACCACCCCGCAGCCCACAATGGCATAGCCGGGGTCGATGCCCAAAATCCTCGTTCTCAAGCCGATAATCCTTTCCTGCCGCCTGTTTCCTGTCCTTGCCTTTTCATAATTAATCTTTATTATACCACAAGAAAGCTGTCTTGACAAATGTTTTTTCTTTTTTCCGCATTTCGTAGAATTCCTAAAGCCACTTCAAATATCTTGTGGAATTTTAAAAATCACGCCGCACCCCTTGACAACAAGAGCATTTTGGTCTATGATAATAATACAACATACAGAAGGATTTCAAGAAGAATACACAACATATAGTTTGTTTGCATAGGAGACATGGAAGGATTCGCTCTTGTCTCTTTCTTTTTGAGGGTTTGTCCTTTCTGGAAATTCAAAGCAGAGGGAGAATCGAGTGATATGATTACCAAGATACGGAAACGAAACGGCGACATCGTAGATTTTAACCCCCAGAAGATACAGGACGCGATTTCCAAAGCCAGCGCTGCGGTGGCGGATGAAGAAATTTCCCCCGCACAGCTCAAGGAACTGACCAAAACAGTTGTAGCCGCCCTTCCCGCCGGGGAAATCCCCACGGTGGAGCAGGTGCAGGACCGGGTGGAGGAGGCCTTGATTGCGGCGGACTTCGCCAAAACCGCCAAGGCCTATATCTTGTACCGGGCGGAGCACGCCAAAATCCGTCAGAGCGAAGGCGACCTGATGGATATTTATAAAGAATTGACCTTCGCTTACGCCAAGGACGCGGATATTAAGCGGGAAAACGCCAACATTGACGCGGACACCGCCATGGGCACCATGTTAAAGTACGGTTCCGAAGGGTCCAAGTACTTTATGGACAATTATATTCTGCCCAAGGACATTGCCGCCGCCCATATCAACGGCGACATCCACATCCACGACAAGGACTTTTACATGCTCACGGAAACCTGCTGCCAGATCGACCTGTTAAAGCTGTTCCACAACGGCTTTTTTACCGGCCACGGCTGCCTGCGGGAGCCTAATTCCATTATCAGCTACTCGGCCCTGGCCTGCATCGCCATCCAGGCCAACCAGAATGAGATGCACGGTGGCCAGAGCATCCCGAATTTTGACTATTCCATGGCCCCCGGCGTTGCCAAAACCTACCGGAAGGAATACGTCAAGGCGTTAAGCCAGTTTATCCAGATCCGGACCGGCATGAGCTGGGAGGACGCAGACGCCCTCTGTTCCCGGATGATGAAGGAAATCCCCTTGGAGCTGAATTTGGCTTCCACAGAGGAATTCGGCAAAAAGATGGCGGAAATGCTGCCTGCCCACCAGCGGGAAAACGGGTTCCAGGAAATTTCCTCCGAGACTGTGGCTGCGGCCCACAAATACGCGGCGGATGAGGCCTATCGGGAAACAGACAAATGCACCTACCAGGCTATGGAGGCTTTTGTCCACAACCTGAACACCATGAACTCCCGGGCCGGCGCCCAGGTGCCTTTCAGTTCCGTAAACTACGGCACCGACACTTCCCCGGAGGCCCGCATGGTGATCCGCAACCTGCTGCTGGCTACGGAAGCCGGCCTGGGCGACGGGGAAACCCCCATCTTCCCCGTCCAGATTTTTAAAGTCAAGGAAGGGGTCAACTACAACCCCGGCGACCCCAACTACGACCTGTTCCAGCTGGCCATCCGCACCTCCGCCAAGCGGCTGTTCCCCAACTTCAGCTTCATCGACGCTCCCTTTAATCTGCAATACTACAAGCCCGGCGATTACAACACCGAGGTTGCCTACATGGGCTGCCGCACACGGGTCATGGGCAACCATTACGACCCCACCAAGGAAGTCACCTGCGGCCGCGGCAACCTAAGCTTTACTTCCATCAACCTGCCCCGTTTGGGGCTGGAAGCCAAAGGCGATTTGGGGCGCTTTTACGAAATGCTGGACGAGCGCATCGACCTGGTGGTTCGCCAGCTGCTGCACCGCTTTAAAATCCAGTGCTCCAAGAAGGTCCGGAACTACCCCTTCCTCATGGGCCAGGGCATTTGGATTGATTCCGACGGGCTGACCATGGACGACAGCGTGGCGGAAGTGCTAAAGCACGGCACTTTGAGCGTGGGCTTCATCGGCCTTGCCGAAACCTTAAAGGCTTTAACCGGCAAGCATCACGGCGAAAGCGCCGAGAGCCAGAAGCTGGGCTTGGAGATCATCGGCCATATGCGCAAGCGCATGGACGAGGAATCGGAAAAAACAGGGCTCAACTTCACCCTGCTGGCCACTCCGGCGGAAGGGCTTTCCGGGCGGTTTGTCCGCATTGACCAGAAGATTTACGGGAAGATCCCCGGCGTCACCGACCGGGAATATTACACCAACTCTTTCCACATCCCGGTTTACTACCCCATTAAGGCTTACCAGAAAATCCAGCTGGAAGCCCCTTATCATGCCCTGACCAACGCCGGTCACATCAGCTATGTGGAGCTGGACGGCGACACCTGCAAGAACATCAAAGCTTTTGAGTCCGTCATCCGCTGTATGAAGGAAGCCGGCGTGGGCTACGGTTCCGTCAACCATCCGGTGGATCGGGACCCGGTCTGCGGCTTTACCGGAGTAATTAACGACGTCTGCCCCCGCTGCGGACGCCGGGAGGGAGAGCCTGTTACCATTGAACGGTTAAACGAGCTTCGGAAAAAATACCCCGACGTCCCCCTGCACTATGACTGCACCCACTAATTTTGTTTATTCTATTATAAAGGAGATAGAAATTATGACCAACATGGAAAACAAAACCGTTTGCTGCGAAAAAGCCATCGGCGAAGGCGTAAAATTTGAACGCATCCGCCGGATTACCGGTTACCTGGTGGGCACCACCGACCGTTTTAACAACGCAAAACGCGCCGAGGAAAAAGATCGTGTCAAACACTGCATCTAACCTGCGCATCAGCGGCGTTGTTGCGGAATCCATTGTGGACGGGCCGGGGTTCCGGTATGTGGTGTTCACCCAAGGGTGCCCCCACCACTGTCCCGGCTGCCACAATCCTCAGACCCACAGCTTCGAAGGCGGCTATGACGCCGATATTCCGGCTATGCTGGAGGAAATCCGCCGGGATCCCCTGCTGGACGGCATTACCCTTTCCGGCGGCGAACCCTTCTGCCAGCCGGAGGCCCTGATCCCTTTGGCCAAAGCGGTAAAGGAAATGGGCAAAACAGTTTTCGCCTACACGGGATACACTTTGGAGCAGCTTTTGGAGCTTGCCAAAAGCCGTCCGGCCATTAAAGAACTGCTTCGCCTCTGCGACACTTTGGTGGACGGGCCTTACGTGGAAGCTCTGCGGGATTTGGATTTGGAATTCCGCGGCAGCAGCAACCAGCGGCTGATTGATCTGCACACGGTACAATTATAGAAAAATCCCTTCCAAGAGTACAACTGAACAAAAAAGAGGAACGGAAAGTTTTCGTCCACCTTGTTTCATGTCGTGAACAAGTTCACGACCGACGGCAGATTCCAAAGGCAGAGCCTTTGGCCGCCCATCGCAATGGGCGGAACCTTACTTTTCGCGCCCCGGGCGCGAACAAAAAGAAAAAAGCGGGTCCGCAGACCCGCCGCGGATGACCCCGCGCCGTCAT
>DVJP01000014.1 GCA_018716725.1 Candidatus Merdivicinus excrementipullorum
GTAGGCCAGGCCGTGGAAATCCATTGTCAGATAATATTTACCGTCTTCTACTGTCAGTTTAATGGTATGGTTGATGGCATCGTTGCTCATGGACTTTTCCTGACGGTTAGTCTTGATCATCTCACCGTAAACCGAGTATACGCCGTCTTCCAGCGTATAACGGTCGAGCTCCGGTTCTTCGCTGTCGGTGGTAAGAGAATCCAAGGCTGTCTGAAGCTGTTGTTTGCATACAGCCAGCGTTTCACTCGAAACATCCGCGTCGGCAATAGCTTCTTTTGCTGCTGTGATCGCCTGCTGCAGCGCTTGGAAGGAGGCTTCGGTATAGTCCCCCTTTTCTATCTGCTCTGCCTGCTGTACAAGAGCGGCAAGCTCGGATGTATCTGCGCGCAGGACAAGTGCTTCCATGGCGTTAGTAAGCGCTTCAGCCGCGGAATTGACCGCGTTCTGCCCCGCATCTTCATCACTCTGTACAGCTTTGGCGTCTTGCAGAACCGCGGCAAAAGCCGACCAGCTGGAAGGCGTATAGGCAGTTTCCTTTTTCGCTTCAGCCTCAGCAATCAGCGCATTGAGATTGGTTTTATCGCCGATAAGCTCCAGCTTGCTTTGCGCTTCGTCAATTCTTTTCACGAACGCGGCGCGCTCTTCGGCATTCCATTCTTTCTGTTTCAGCTTCGGCTGGCCGTTTTCGCCCATTTCCAGGTCGGTAGACGGCCAGATGTTGTTAAGTTCCGAGGTGACCGCTTCCATGTCTTTTTGGAACGCCTGATAGGATTCGGGCGTGTAGGCCGTCTGTTCGATTTGGGACGCGGTGTACAGACGGTATTCCAAATTCTGTTCGGGCTGTTCAATTTTATCTAAACTCGTCCAATCCACATGCAGCCGAGCATATTGGTCACCGGAAGTCGGCATGATGGAAAACATAACGGGGACAAATACATGTACATAAGCCGCATTGTTTCGATTGTATTCCGCTGCGGAGGTCGGAGCCTGCGTATTTTCAAATTTAACCCAGACAGGCGTGGCGTCAACCGCTATCAAATGCGGATACGGTACGTTTTCAATGTCGACCGGCCGCTCGTTTTCGTGTCCATACCCTGCGGGACGCGTTACATTCCCATTATAGACAGATTCGGATTCAGGGTCATTGAACATATCATAAACCGTTTCGCCCTTTTGGGTCATGTGATATGTCAATGCTTGGGTCGTGGTGAAAGAGGCGGCACCGTCCTGACCATATGTGTCAAAAACGCCGCCATAATTGGTCAGATACTTGGCGTCCACGCTTTCCAATTCCATCATGAACCCTTGCATACCTATGAATCCGAGCGGCATGAACTCTAAAATGGCCGTGGCGGTATTATCCTTCACTACCACAATTGCCCTGTAATCCGTATCTTCGGGATGGTTGGTTTCAAAGCTGCTACTGCCACGCAGCGCAGCATTTCCCATGGACACTTGTTGGACATTGGCGGCGTTTATCAGGTCAATATCTGCATAATATACGCCATCCTCGGCGGGAACATCAATTTTCTCAATCGGCGTTTCAGGCGTAAGCGTAACCGCAAACGCATTGGCAACGCCCATGCTCATGACCATCATCACGGCCAGCAGGACTGCCAGACTCCGCTTGAGCCACGATTGTTTTGTCGTTGTCATTTTTACAAAACCTCCATTCGTTGTTTTCTCCCTGAAAGGGAGTATGTCGGTTAGCGATTTCTAACCATCTGATAAAAAATTTTGCCGTTTCTACGGCGAATCCTTGATACGGCTCATGGGCTCCTCCTTCTATTTGTTTCTGGTCAGGGGAGTGAGCTGCCTGCTCACACATCCTGGTATATCGAATTTTAGACTTCCTTCGTTAGTTAGCATAGGCTAACTAAGCCTCTGAAAAATTGCCCCTTTCGGGGTTTTCCGAAGTGCCGCATTACCAACGATTTCCACGCCTTTTCCGTTCATAGTATCCCTAAAGCAGTTTCAGTATAATCAGTTGACTTTTCCTTGTCAATCGAATTTCTGTACCAAACCCGGTTCAAATGGCCTTTTTTCGGCCTGAAAAAGCCTTGAAAGCCGCATGGCAAAAGAAAAACCGCACTTGTACCAAACCTGGTTCAAAAAATTTTTATTTTGCCCTTGACAGCCCTGTTTCAGTGGATGAACATGGTGAAAATCGCCGTGCTTTCCGGCATGTGCATATCTCCCACGCTGCACTGCATTTTCAGGCATACGCTGCCGTGGAGCAGAGTGTCCCGGCCCTTTCCCATAGCGATGAAATTCAGCGCCGTCACCGGAAAATACACATACCGACCGTCAATCCCGCCGTCCCGGAATTCCCCATCGTACAGGTACTGCATCTTGTTGACCCGGCCCTCCATCTTTTTGCCGCTGGACATGGAGTCGGCAGACACTGTTTTCACCGCCAGATACACCAGTCCCTCGTGGTCCTTCACGATCAGCTCACAGGGGTTTTCAAACCCTTTGTTTGCCATGGAGAGGTTGTTGTGGTTCTTGATCTGCTCCCGGTAGATGATGAACGGGAAGTAATAGCTGCCGTCCTTGAGGTAGTTACAGATATCCCCGCCGTGAAAGTTCCGGTGCCCGGCAAAAATCTCCTTGAGGCGCATCCGTCCCTCCTGCTCGGCAAGGCGCGCCATAAACTCGTCGGAAAAGCCCGCCGACAGCGCCCGCAGGGCGTTCTCTTTGATCTGCACAGGCGGGATATCCTGATATTGCATATACTGCTCCAGAATTTTCATCTGACCGCGGCATTTCTCCGCCAGTTTTTTTCCGGATGCGGTCAGGACGGTCTTCCGGTTTTCCTGTCGTTCCACTACATCCTGCTTTTCCAGAGCGTCCAACGCACGGGTGACCGCCCATTTGGTGGTTCCCAAAATTTTGGCCGAATCCGTCACCGTCCGTTTTTTCGGCTCCGCCTCCAGATAATACAGCAGCAGCTGGATTTGGAACGGTGTCAATGTTTCAGGCATAAAAAAATCCCCTTTCCTAACTTGCGTACAGCAAAACAAGCCCCATTTGCTGTATCTCCAGCGAACCGGCGTCTGTCTTGCATATACACGTTCAGGCTTTAGGGAATTTAGTTAGTTATTGCTAACTGTTAATAATATATCATGCCCCTCACGGTTTGTCAAGTGAAATATTTTTCGTGCTGACTGGGCAACATGCTGTCCAGTCCTTTTGTCGGGAATCGGCAATTATACAGCAGTAGCCTGTCCTGTACACAGAAACATACATTTTTTCACGTCCGCTTCTGGATATATTCCGTCACAAGTTCAGCATACTGCTCCAGCCGGACCATCAGCGCCAGATGCCCGCCGGTCAGGTTTGTGACAACGGTGGGATGCGGCATAATGGCGATTAGGGAATCCTTGCAGGCCTGGTTGAAGGTGGTATCGTCCTCGGATAGGATCAGCAGGACTTTGTCGTCCCACCTGGCAAAATCCTGTTCCGTCATACCGAAGTAGTTTTCCGCGTCGCAGAGAAAATCAATCATGTGGTATTCATAGGGCTTGGTGAGCAGCTCCAGCATGGCGCCGCACAGCTCTTCCATGATAGCTTTCTCCTGCGGGGTAAAACCGTCTGTTTTCTTTTTCATCACCGCCCATTTCATCAGGCGCTTGAAAAGGGAAAACGGAAGAACCGATAAAAGCTTTTTGGATTTCTTCTGGCTTTCCATCATCTTTTTCAGATGGCCGTATGCCTCATCGCCCATATCCTTTGCCAGGGAACAGGTGTTGGAAAGCACCAGCCCTTCCACCACCTCCGGATGTCGAAAGGCGATGACCTGGGCCACCACGCCGCCCAGGGACTGGCCTGCCAGCCAGACCTTTTCCTTCAGGCGGCAGAGCAATTCTGCCACGGCGTCGGCAAACTCGCCGTTGTCAGCAAATTGGATTTGATAGTCAAAGGTCAATACGGAAAAATCCTTCGCAAAACGGGCAAAGTGTTTGTAGAATAAGTCAGACAGCCCGATCCCGCCCGTAAGCAGGGCCAGCGTGGCCTTTGCATTCGGATTTTTATAGTAACGATAGGTAAAGGGCTTCCCGCCGCTGAGCGTAAAGACGGCGGCGGGATAGGCCCGGCGAAATTCTACAAGTGTCACGACAATCTGCTCCTCCTTTATTTCCGCCCAACCGGCAGCCGGTACTTACCCGTCATCATCTGCGTCGCTGCTCCGAAACACCATCCGCACGATCCGCAGCTTCAGCGGCCCGTCGGCAATTCCGGCCAGAAGGCGGTGGATGGGGCGTATTCCCGGCCCCCGCAGCTCCCGGTAGCCCAGCATATAGCCGCGGCTGGATACACAGATGCGAGCCGACCAGGCGGGCAATTCTTTTTCCGCATCCCGGACGGAGAAGTACGCCCCCACATCCCGGATGCCCGCCTGCTTGACCCAGGTTTTCAGCATCAGTTTTACGGCTGTCGGCCCGGCGGCGTCGAATACCAGCCGCCCGCCCGGAAATCGCCGGGCCATAGCCGCGCAGAGGGCTTGCACCTGTTCTGTTCGGAAGTAATAGAACACCCCGGCGGCAAAGAACACTGCTCCGTCTGCGGGAGGTGTGTCGATGGCGTCGAACCATGAGAGGTCGTTTAAATCGGCGGCAAGGTTCTTCTCCCGTTCCCCTGCGGGGAGCAGCGCCTCCCGCACCGCCATCACATCAGGCAGGTCGATATTATAGAGGCGGCACTGCCCATTGTCACAGGAGCGGCCTGTCTGATCCAGGCCGCAGCCCAAATTCACAACAGCGGCCCGCGGGTGGTCGCGCAGATAGTCACGCACCTCCCAGGCCAGGTCGCTCTGGCGCATGGCCGCTTCCATCGCCCCGAAGGTCTGCATCAGGCCGCCGGACGTCTGCTCCAGGGCGGAGAAGTCGTAATCCAGCCGCTCCAGCAGTTCCACGGACAGCGGATCGGAAAACAGCTGGGGAAAACGCCGGGTACACAGCGCCCGGGCGTACAAGGGGATCACCAGCGTCTCCTGTATGGTGTTTTTCTCAATGTGGTATTTCATCGGCATCCTCCCATGCTAAGTGCGCCTGTATTACTTCCTTCCCACCAGCAGCCTGGAATCCCCCAGCAGCATCATCGCCGCACGGCGGCGGGAACCGAAGGCTTCTTTTGCGGTGTCGATCAGCTGCACCTCCTGATAGCCCATATCCCGGAGCTTTTGCGCAAACGCCTCCATATTCCCATACATCCGGGGTTTCATGTCATCGTTGAGGGCAAAGACGCCGCCTTTTTTCAACACCCGCAGGCTTTCCAGAAGAAGGGCCTGCTTATTCGCGCCGGTGATATTGTGGTAGACATAGTTGCTCACCACGGCGTCAAAGCTCTCGTCCGGAAAATCCAGTTTATTAGCGTCGCCGTGCTGAAAGGTACACTGGGAACCCACACCCTCGCCGGCGGCGTTTTTTTCGCACATGGCCTGGCCATAGCCGTAGGCCGCGCCCCAGTAGTCTATGCCCGTTACTTTTGTCTCCGGCCATGTGAGTGCCGCCCGGATGGACAGCGCCCCGGAGCCGCAGCCTACATCCAGCAGTTTCCCTTTCCCGTCATAATCCAGATGGGAAAGCACGGCCTGATGCACCCCTTCCATCATGCCTCCCCCGCCGAAAGCGTACTGCCGCCGGATCCATGTGATCCAAAAAAGCAGCGCCAGCAGCACGGCTGCGGTTGCTGTAAAAATCACGCCGAGAACGGTGATACGGAACACGGTAAAAAACAGCACAGCCAGCACCACTGCCAGAGCCAGAAGCCCGCCGACCATATAGAACACCGGGGCAGACATCCAGTTTCCGTACTTCTCGCCATGCGTTCCGAGATGAATACCCTTCTGCTGCGATTTTCTGTTTTCCATTCTGCATCCTCCTATATCATGATTCCAAATAACAGCCCAAGCCCTGACTGCGCCGCCGCCATCAGGGGGCAGAGGAGCAACGGCCATTGCAGCAGATGCTCCGGCAAGGCGTATCTTGTCATCCACGCCCTGAATCCATAACCGGAGTGTCCTTCCGTACCGGGAATTACAAAACGGCGCTTTGCCTTTTTCTGAATGAGAAAGACGTCCAGAAAAAACAGGTCGCACAGGTTTACTATCATCCACTGGATATATCCTGTCAGCGCCATCTGCCAAAACCCCTGCGTGCCGCTTGCCGCCATACTGACTGCGCCGTAGAACAGGAGGGGCAGAAGCTCCCCAAAGCAGATCCACCGTCCATAAAAACGGTTTTCCGCTTTTGTGGGCGGTTCCGGCGCATCCTTGATAATGGCCGGCGGGTAGCAGGGAAACATCAGCCGGGGGTTATACAGCGCCACGGCAGAGGCAAATAAGTTAAAATAGGCTGCCATGGCAAACCCGTCCAATATCGTCCGTATCCAGTTCATCCGAAACCCTCCTTAAAACTTATCCCGCACCGTGCCTTTTTCGCACATTACATTTCTCCGCCAGTGCTTCCTTCGGCCTCGAAAGCCCGGCCGTTTTCCAGCCGTATGATCCGGCTGCAGCCGGTAAGCGTCGAATGCCTGTGGGAAACGATAAGGAGCATTTTGTCCCCGCATTCCCCGCGGAGCGTTTGCAGCAGTTCTTTTTCGTGCAGGACGTCCAGGCTGCTGGTGGGCTCATCCATCACGATCACATCGGGGTCCATCAGCATCACGCGGGCAATCCCCACGCGCTGGCGTTCCCCGCCGGACAGCCGCGCCCCCATCTGCCCCATCTGGGTTTCATAGCCATCCGGCAGGGTCCGGATAAATTCCGAAAGCCCTGCCCGGCGGGCTGCCTCCTCTATTTCCTCCCGTGCAGCGTCCGGCCTGCCCAGCGCTATATTCTCCGCAATACTGCCGTTGAACAGGAAGGTATCCTGTTCCAGGACGGCGATCCGCCGACGAAGTTCGGTTAACGGTATCTGTTCAATGGGAATCCCGTTCATACGGATCTGTCCGCTCTTCGCATTCCAGAAGCGCAGGAGCAGCCGCAGCACCGTCGATTTCCCGATGCCGCTTTCTCCCACGATCCCCACCTTTTCAGCACCGGTGACCGTAAGGCAGAAGTCCTGTAAAATGATTCTGGAAGAATTCCCATAGGAAAAGCCCACATGGTCAAATTCCACTTTGCGGATCGGGCCGCAGGACACCGGATGCTCCGGCTCGGTAATTTCCGGAGGCGTGTCCTCAATGAGAAACAGGCGCTCCGCCGCGGCATATGTTTCCAGCAGGCTGGAAACCACCATGGTCAGGGACTGGGTGGAGGAAAAGGACGCCGCCGCCACAAAGGAAAGCACCACCGTTCCCACCGGGTTCGGCGTGCCGGAAGCCGCCAGCCAGGACGCCGCCGCGATCACCAGGATCCGGGCCAGGTAAACAAAAAAGGTCGGAGCGGACGATACCGTCTGCCGGTGAAGGGTCATCCCATGAGCCGCCCGGTTGATCTCCCGGTTCTTCTCCCGCACCTGTTCCATCCGCCGGGGGGCGAAGCCAAAAATCTGGATGTCCTTCAGGCCGTAAACGCTTTCCAGCACCAGGGATTTCATCTCCCCCAGCCTGGCGCGGTAGCGCATTCCCACGCCCCGTCCGGCTTTGACGGCAGCCAAGGGGAAGATTACGCTGACGATCAGGTAAACCGGCAGCAGCACGGCGGCAAACAGCGGCTGGAACCACAGCGCCAGCCCCAGGGTGACGCAGGGCAGGAGGATAACGGTAAACATGGGGCCGATGGCATGGGCGAAGAAAAATTCCACCGTTTCAATGTCCGAAACGGCAATATTCAAAATATCCCCCTTTTCCCTGTCCATCAGGCAGGCAGGAGCCAGCTTCCGGATGGTCTCGTACAGTTGCACCCGCATACTGGCCAAAAGCCGGTACGCCCCCGCATGGGAGACCACACCCTCGGTATACCGTCCCAGGACGATGAACAGGGCGGAAAGCGCCGTCAGCCCGCCGTACAGCCAGGGGGAGCCCCCGACCATCCCCGCGCAGGACAACAGCAGCAACGCGCCGAAGCCCATCAGCCCCATTTGGGAAAGATTCCCGATGATGCTGGCAAGCGTGGAGACCAATAATGTGCCCTTTACCGGCGCGGCGATGTGCAGCAGCCGCCTGGTCATGGCCGGTATGGAATAAGCGAACCGTTTACGCACGGCGCATCCCCTCCTCTCCCAGCTGCTCCAGTCTGGCCTGTTCCTCTACCAGGCGGCGGTACAGCCCCGCTTCCCGCATCAGCGTTTCGTGGGTACCCCTCTGGGAGATCCGCCCGTTTTCCAGCACATAGATCCGGTCCGCATTCCGGATGGTGGACAGCCGGTGGGAAATGACGATCAGGGTACGGGTCTGGGCCAGGTCATCGATGCAGTTCCAGATTTCCTGTTCACTGTCCGTATCCACGCTGGAAGTAGCTTCGTCAAAAATGATATACTCCGCCCGGCAGAGCAGCGCCCGCGCAATGCCGATCTTCTGACGCTGGCCGCCGGAAAGCTTCCCGCCGGCGTCGCCCACCAGGGTATCCAGGCCCTTCGGCTGCGCCAGCACCCAATCCTTCAGCCGCACTTCCCTAAGAGCCTCCAGAAGTTCCCCGTCTGTAGCGGACGGAGCGGCCATCCGCAGGTTTTCCGCAATCGTACCGCTGTATAAGCTCACCGTCTGCGGTACCATGATGATCTGCCTGCGCAGCTCCTCCGGCGTCAGGCTGACGGTATCCTTCCCCTCCAGCAGGATTCGTCCCTGCTCCAGATCGTAAAACCGCATCAGAAGGGCGGCAATGGTGGATTTCCCGCTGCCGGAAAGTCCCACCAGCGCCGTCACCCTTCCCTTCGGAATATCCAGGGACACATCCTTTAAGGCCGCGCTCCTGCCCTGATAGCGGAAGGAAACATGCTCCAGGCGGATACCGGCATAAGGCTTATCCTCCGCCGGCAGATCCGGCCGGTAAGGGCGCGCGGTGTCAATTGCCAGCAGCTTTTCCACCTTATCGGCGGCTGACACCCCCGCCAGGGCCGAATGGGTAGCGTTCATCAGCTGCCGCACCGAGCCGAAGAAGCCAAAGGACAGCATCAGCACCATCAGCCCGTCGGAAAACGCGATCTGTCCTGCAAAAAGCTGCCAGGCGGCAATGGCCGTGGAGGCCGCCACTGCGCCGTAAATCAACCCGTCGGTAAGCAGGAAGGAGGAAAAATTCACCCGCATCACATCCATGACCCTGTTGTTGAAGTCCCGGGATTTTTCCGACAGCACCTTCTGCCGCCCTTCGTCACGGTCAAAAAGCTTAAAGGTGGTGAGTCCCTGGACGCTCTCCAGGTAATAACCGGTCAGATCTTCCATGGAGGCCCAGTATTCCGTTTTCAGCTTTTCGATATGACGGCGGAAAATATTGTTGACAGGCAGCAGCAAAATCGAAACGGCAAAAAGCAA
>DVJP01000015.1 GCA_018716725.1 Candidatus Merdivicinus excrementipullorum
CTCATAACCGGTTGGTCCCGGGTTCGAGTCCCTGATGGCCCACCAGTTGCAATAGGGGTATAGTTCAGCTGGTAGAGCAGCAGTCTCCAAAACTGCGTGTCGGGAGTTCGAATCTCTCTGCCCCTGCCAAAGCCTTATCGGAAAACCGATAAGGCTTTTATTTTTTACAAATGATTGACATTTTGATAGAATCTGATATAATAACAAATAGAAATCTGTACGTTAGTACAAAAGGAGTGTTATGAATGCTTGCTAAAACACCGCCTATGGGCTGGAACTCTTGGAATACCTTTGGCGCCGACATTTCCGAGAAGTTGATTTTGGAAACTGCGGACGCTATGGTGGAAAAAGGATATCGGGATGCCGGTTATGAATACCTGGTAATCGACGACTGCTGGTCGTTAAAGGAACGCGACGCAGAAGGACGCCTGGTTCCTGATCCCGAAAAATTTCCTCATGGTATGAAATATGTGGCGGATTATGTACACAGTAAGGGTCTGAAATTCGGCATGTATTCCTGCGCCGGTCTGCGCACCTGCGCGGGCTATCCGTCCAGCTATGATCATGAATATGTAGACGCCCAAACCTTTGCGGATTGGGGCGTTGATTTTCTGAAATATGATTTCTGCAATTTTCCCGCAACGGGGAACTGTAAAGCCCGGTATCACCGCATGAGCATGGCCTTGAAAGCCACCGGCCGCGACATTCTGTTTTCTGCCTGCAACTGGGGGCAGCAGGAACCCTGGAAGTGGATGGCTTCCATCGGCGCACACATGTACCGCTCTACTTGGGATATCAATGACAGCTATAAATCCTTCCGGGATATTGCCCTGAGCCAGATTGAAAACCTTTGCATGTCCGGTTCCGGCTGTTTTAATGACCCGGATATGCTGGTGGTGGGCATGTATGGCAATGGGAATGTAGGGTTCGGAGGCTGTACGGACGAAGAGTACCGCACTCATTTTGCCCTGTGGTGCCTGTTCGGCGTTCCGCTGATGATGGGCGGCGATATTCGGAACTTAAATGAAACCAGCAGGAATCTGCTGTTAAACAAGGAATTGATCGCCCTTGACCAGGACGAGGAATGCCGCCCACCTTACCTGGCGTGCAGCAGCGCCAATAATACCAACGACCAGCGGTATTTCTTTATCCGGCATCTGTCCAACAATGAATTTGCCCTGGCATATTTTAATTTTACGGATAAGGATGGTTCGGTAAGCTACGCGTTTTCCGGGGCGTTTGAAGAAATTGGCATCCCTTACGATTGCGGCTACGGCCTGGAATTGACGGATATGTTCACCGGGGAAAACCTTGGCGTCAAACGGGACTATTTTGTCCCGGAAGTGGAGGCCCACGGCTGCCGCCTGTACAGAGCGAAGCTGGTGAAAGTCTAAATGGCTGAATATTGCTATTCCTGCGGGCGGGAGCTGACGCCGGATGAAATTGCAATCTACCGGAGGATGGTAAACCGGGCAGCTTCGGAATACCTATGCATTTCCTGTTTTGCCAGGGAATTTTCTGTAACGGAGGAATTAATCCGCCAGAAAATTAGGCATTTTAAAGAAATGGGCTGTACGTTGTTTTTATGAAAGGCGGCGAAATACGGGAAAATTGCTTTGTCAAAAACTGAGAGATTGCTGGGAAACGAAAAAATCTCTTTACGAATATCGGGTTTTGTGTTATAATATTCTTAGAAGTTTCTGTGAAAGCGGTAGGTCGGTTCATGCCCGGTTTTGCTTTCGCAAAACTGCGGCGGAAAAATCCGCCTTCAAAACCTTGCGGTTTTGCGGGCATGGTTATCCATACAGCATACAACGCTTGAAGAAAGAGATGAGAATATGAAAAGGAACGGAAAGCGGTTTGCCGGCATAGCCTTGGTTCTTTGCCTGGCCATTATGACGGGAGTGCCGGTAAGCGCTGCCAACGATAATCAAAACCAGGGGATTGGTTCTGCAATCAATTACAGCGGCTGGGCCTATACCCAGGACGGAGTCCGGTATTACCAGGGCGGAAAGCCTGTCACTGGATTGTTTACCCTGGATGGGCAAACATTTTATTTTGACAATTCCGGCTTGATGCAGACGGGCTGGCAGAAGGTGGATGGAAAACGCCGTTATTTTAATGAAAAAGGCGAAATGCAGACAGGCTGGGTGAAACTGTCCGGCGTCCGGTACTATTTGTCAGAAGACGGAGTCCCCCTGACTGGTCTGCAGACCATCGGCGGCGCCGACTGCCTGTTTTCTTCGGACGGCGTCCTGATCCGGAAAGGGACTGCCGGTGCTGTTTCAGATGCGCTGCAGTCTGCCTTGAATGGAGCGTCTCTTTCTGCCCAAAGCTTTGTTAATAACGAACTGAATGAGGAAATCGAAAACTTGCTGTCCCTGTTGGACGTTGACGGGCAGGATACCTTTGCCAAGGTACGGACTGTCTACGATTTTATGACTTCCTCTTATGAGGTGGGAGACGGCGCGCTGTTTGTGGGGATGGACACCTTCCTGCAGATTATGGAAGGCCCTGAATCGGACGCCTTGCAGATGCTGCGGACAGGAAAAGGGGAATCCCAGGGATACGCGGCGGCTTTTGCGGCGGTCATGCGGGCCATGGGCCTGGATTGCCGGGTGGTTAACGGGACTTTATCAAATACTGCCGGACAGCAGGCTCACAGCTGGGCGGAACTGAATCTCAACGGGGCCAAGTATGTCTTTGACCCCCAGCAGGAACAGGAAAAATCCGGCCAGGATCGGAACTTGTACAGCCGTTTTGGAAAAACCTATGAAGAGCTGAACGGCGAGTATACAGCCGGAGAATATTTTGACTTCCAGAATTAAAGAATACTTCCGCTTTCCCCTTTTTAGGGGAGGGCGGATTTTTTCTAAGGGGGGCCGTATGATGGGAAAACGCAAGGCAGTGATATTTGCTTTCTGCTGCGGGGCGGTCGTGCTCCTCACTGCCTGCGGGCAGAGTTCCCAGGAACTTGCTAAAACCCCCGGCGAATATGTGAAGCGCGCAGAGGAGTTGATTTTATCCGGCGAAACCAAAGGGAATTTGTCCGATGCGCTGAAGGACTATGAGAAGGCGCTGAAGCTGGATGAAAGGAGCGCCGAGGCTTATCTGGGCGCTGCGGATGTCTATATCCGGCGGCTGGATTTTGAACAAGCGCTGCAAATCCTTCAAACCGGGTTGGACAAAACCGGCGGGGACCCGGATATTGCCGCCAAAATAAAAGAACTGGAAAGCGGAAATGTCAAGGACTCCCAGGGACGGCTGCGCCGCCGGTCCATATATAGTGAAGACGGCCAGCTGCTGCGGTACTATGCCCTCACCTATGACGAAAGCGGCATAAACGATTCGATTACATCCTTTGACGCTTCGGGGGCAATGACAGGGTTTGTGAAATTAGACCCGGACCGGTCGGACGGCCGCGTCACCAACGCGGTTTTTGGTGAAAGAAGAGGAAATGTTGTCCCGGAAATCCAGGAGCTGGACGCGGAGGGCCGCGTGGTCAAAAGGACGCGCTATTACGCGGATTGGGCTGTGAATTTTTCAGAAATCTACACTTACGATCAAAACGGCCGGGTAATCCGAGAGGATGTGTGGAATCAGGATGGGAAATTGACTTCCTACCAGATGTACAAGTACGATGGCAGCGGACAGATGACGGAGGAGTGGTTTTATGATGCGGACGGAAGCCTTCATGGACATAAGGCATTTACCTATGACGCAAACGGGAACCGGATTCGGACAGACCAATATGACCGGACCGGCCAGTTACTGCGATACGCCACCTTTGAATACGACAGCCGGAATTATCTGTTAAAAGAAACCCGTTTTAGCGCGGACGGAACTTTATGGGATACCACAGTTTACCAGGACGGCCAGCAAATCGGGCATAAAGATTACGAGGGGGACACTCTACAGGATTCCTCTCAAAACGGATAAAGCTCCATAAAAAGGAAAAAGGACAGCGTTTTCATGCTGCCCTTTTCTGTTTTCCGGAAAATTCTCTTAAAAGCTGCCGGTTACCGTCACCGCTTTGGCCTGGCTGTCGTAATCCAACAGCACCGTCCGGGTCTGCTCATCCCACGCAAAGCCCATGCTGACGGCGTTTCCATCTTCGTCCACTGCGCTGACGGCCCGCACCGGTTTTGGCAGCCGAATCCGCAGCCAGGCATGAATGCTTCCGGCGCCTTTTATCTCCATCCGGAAGCCCTTCTCATCACAGTCCAGGCTGTTCACCCGGGCGGAACAGCCCACTACCCGGCAGGCTTCTCCCTCAATTTTGGAAAAATCAAAGAGGATGGCGTTTTCATCCGGCCGAATGGACTTTTCGGTGCAGATTGCGTAATCATTTTCCAGCATATCTGCAAACAGTCCCCGGAATACCGCCGGTTCCTCACTGACGCTTTCGTCCATAACCGCCGAAATCAGGTAAGGCCCCCGGCGCAGGGTCAGGCGGTTGCAGTATTCCCAATTCTGCCCGCCGCCGGCCAGAACTTCCCGAATAAAGCTCCGGTATTTTTCCGCAACAGACGCGGAGGTGCAGAGCAGTGCGGGAGACTGGTTCCAAACAGCCGTCCGCCCGGCCCCCACCGGGTAGACGCCGTCCCCAGGAATGCGGCCCAGGCCCAGCATTTCAAACAGGTGCTCCGCCGGGGTTTGGTAATCCGCCTTGCCGGTGTTCCACCAGCCCTTTATTTTGTGATAGGGGTCGCTGCCGTCGCCAATGTAAATCAGGGTCCCGCCGCCCCGGACCCAGGCGGCCAGGGCGTTGTTGACGTCCGGGGATTCCGGCTTCATGTATTCATAACTGAGGATCAGGACCGTGTAATCGTCCAAATATCCGGGGAACCGGCGCACATTGTCCAGCTGAACCGGACGCACCGGCAGGCCGTATTTTAAAAGGGGCATGGTCATGCCGAAAAAGTTGGGGAACACGCCGCTTTCAATGAAAGCATAAGTCAGATTGGGGTCTGCCGCCACTTTTTCCATCAGGGCCCGGCTCTCAGCAGAGCAGTCTTCGCCGTCATGCATCCGGACGGTGAGCTTTTGCAGGTTTTCATCCAGGAATTTAGAAACAGCGGGGCCGTCCACAACGCCGTCCGGGTAGGAACGCTGATATAAGCCGCTGTCGGCCATGAGGACGCCCACGCCGGAATTCACCCCTTCAAAGGCGGATTCCTCCTGGTCCATGTCGCCAAAAAGCTGGGACATGCTGCACAGCAGGGTGGCGTAAGAAGGGGGAATGGCCTTGGTTTCCGGCAGATCGGCGCCGGGAGCCATGCCGCTGGTGAGCTTGGGGACCCGGGGATAGCGGCCCTTGAATACCCGGGTGGGCCAGGGGCAGATTTCATAGGTGTGGATAGCGGGGTGCAGCAGGGAAGCGACGGCCGTTTTCAGGTAATTGCGGCGGTAATCCTCCCAAGTGTAGCTGGGGTCGTCCTCAATGGGATCGTGCAGAAACCACATTTTCCGGCCGGTTCCCCGAACAAGCTCCTGCATGACGCCGTATTCCAGATACGCCGTTTCAAAGGTCCGTTCCCGCACCACCCCTTCCAGCACATTGGCGCAGCGGCTGGTGCCGGTCCAAATCTGGGCGATGTAGCCGTCTACGGAAGGAATATCCGTCAAAGCAGCCTCGGGGCTTAAAATCTTCCACTGGGTGTAGTTGACCAGGCTGTGGGTGGGCACATAGAAACGGAGCTCCCGGCCGTACTTCACCATGGCGTATTCCTTTAAGGACGCGCTGATCCGGCTCAATGCCCGGGAGTACAGCCAGGCCTTTAGGCGGGAAGCCTTGTAGCGGGCATCCAGGCTTTCGTGGGGCGGCTGCCATGGCTCATGGTAATAAAGCTGGTATTCCCGCTGGAAGGCGGCCGAATAGCTGCCGTAATCCCAAAATTCCGGCTCTTCCAGATGGATAGCCTCCACCCCGGCATCCACAGCAGGTTTCAGCTTTTCTGTCAAATAATCCGAAAAAGACACTGCCGGAACCATATAGGGGGTGTCGTGGCCGTGGAGGATCGGCTTCCCATCCCGCCCTGCCTGGCTTTCATCCCAGTGGCTGCGTCCGTCCCATTCCCCGTTCAGGTAGTCCTGATACCGTCCCCAGGCGCTGCCGGTCATCAAATGAACAACATAGCCCTTTTCTTTAAATTGTTTGACCCGTTCCGGCATCCCTTCGTCCGTGCCGTAAACCATGACAAAGTCGCATTGCAGGTCAATTTCCGGGCAGTAGGGCGCGCCCTCCTGAAAACCGGTCAGTTCTTCCTTTTTGCTGCGGATGTAGCTCATGCAAGCCCCTCTTTCTGAAAAAATCCGGCGTATCCCCAAAGGGTGTGCTCTGGGTTTTCGTCCCAAAGTATGATATCATAGTTTATGGGGATTTGCAAGAAGGGAGAGGAAAAAGCTGGGATTTTCATTTACAATGGAATCCATAAATAATCTCCTTTCTGTTTTTATGCAGAAAGGACGTTCCATAATTTTACCACCATTCTCCCTCCTTGAAAAATACAGCAGAAAGGGAGGTTTCCAGACGCCCGCCGTCCTTTTAACCTTATTTTAATTCATACTGATATTCAAAGCTATCCTGGGATGCGGCCCGGTTTCTTCTTCCGCCCCGCACGCCGGTTTTCACCATGCCGAGCTTTTCCATCACCCGATAAGACGCCGCATTTTCTGCATCGCAATGGGCAATGAAATGGGTTGTCCCCCTGTTGGTTCTGAAATATTGAACCAGGGCTTCGGCGGCTTCATATGCGAATCCCTTTCCCCAGTGCTTTTTGTTTATAATCCAGCCGAGCTCTCCTATTCCGTTTTCAAAATAAATACCGACGGCGCCGATATGCTGATTGTCGTATAGAATGGCAAATTCGTAGTATTCGGGTTTTTCCTTTTCCCACTCCAAATCGACTTTTTTTAAAAATTCCGCTGTTTCAGCTTCGTTTTCATTGGGCAAAAAACACATATATTTTGTGTTTTCATAATCCGTTGCATACTCGTTGACGGTTTGAAGATATTCGCTCCCCAATGGTTTCAGCATCAGCCGGCTCGTCGTAATTTCGATCCGTTTCATAGTCTTCCTCCTGTCCAATTCTCGGCGCCGCGCCGTTTATTTCCATGATACCAAAATAAACAGAAAAAAACAATCGCTTTCCATAGGGAACTCTTATTTTTTGCCTTCCGGCGCACATACTAACCCAAAAGGAAAGGAGTGCTCCTATTATGAATTTTCAAAAATGCGCCATTATCGGCTGCGGATTCGTAGGTTCCGCCACCGCATTCAGCCTGGTGGAAAGCGGGCTTTTTTCGGAAATGGTCCTGCTGGACGTGAACATGGACAAAGCGGAGGGAGAAGCCATGGATTTAAGCCACGGCCTGCCTTTCGCCTATCCCATGCGGATTTACGCCGGCAGCTATGAGGACATCGGCGACTGCGGACTCATCGTCCTGACTGCCGGGGCCAACCAGAAACCCGGGGAAACCAGGCTTCAGCTGGTTCAGAAAAATGTAGCCATCTTAAAAAACATTATTCCCAAAATCCAGGAACAGGACTTTCAAGGGATCCTGCTGGTGGTCAGCAACCCGGTAGACATTTTGACTTACGCCGCTTGGAAACTGTCCGGGTTCCCGGCAAAACGGGTCATCGGCTCCGGCACCGTGCTGGACACCGCCCGGCTAAAGTACCTGCTGGGGGAACACCTGGGGGTGGACAGCCGCAGCGTCCACGCCTTTATCATCGGGGAACACGGGGACAGCGAACTGGCCGTTTGGAGCAGCGCCAATATTTCCGGCGTGGATTTGGGAGATTTCTGCGAGCTGATTGGGGAACCTGCCTACCGGCAGGACCTGCACGCCCTTTACGAAGGCGTCCGGGACAGCGCCTATGAGATCATCGAGAAAAAAGGCGCAACCTATTACGGCATCGCCATGGCCGTCCGGCGAATTGCCCAGTGCATCGTCCGGAACGAGCACAGCGTCCTGCCCATTTCCACCTTTGCGGAGGGGCATTACGGCCTGTCGGACATCTGCATGAGCCTGCCCGCCATTGTGGACCGGGAAGGGGTGGAACAGGTGCTGGACATTCACTTAAACCGGGAGGAATTGAAAAACTTAGGCCTTTCCGCCCAGGCCCTGCGGAAGGTCTTGGACGAAATCGCCCCGGATTTGGAACCGTGAAGAGAATCGAAGGGCGAACAAAGTTCGCCCCTACATAGAAAGATTTTTATTTCCTGTGCTTGGCCACATAAATGAGCCGCTGGGAATCGGGCTTCGGTTCCGAAACAAAGTCCTCGTCATACACTGCTTCCAGCTGAAGCCCGGCCTTTTCCAGAGCTTTCAGCACCTGCTCGTGGGAATAGGCCCGTTCCCCGAAGCTCTCCTCCAGCCGGTCGTACAGCCCCTCCTCCGTCTGGACAAAGATGCTCAGGTCCATCTGCACCAGGCTGTCCTCCAACAGGGTGTTCTGCCAGGCACAGAAGGCCTCGTCGTAATCGTACACAAAGGTGTTGTTGGCAAGGATTTTCTGATGCTTATAAGGAGTGTTCAGGTCGAACACAAATACGCCGTCCGGGTGCAGGAATAAGGCCGCCCTGGCAATGGCGGCGCAGAAATCCCCGTAGTCCGTCAGGTGGTTCAAGCTGTCCAAAGCGGACACCACTGCGTCAATGGTGCCGTAAAGGTCCAGCTCCGTCATTTCCTGGCAGATGTAGGTAATGTCGCGGCCGCTTGCCATTTTCTTTTCCTGGGCCTTCCAGAGCATATCCGGAGAATTGTCCACCCCGATGGCGTCATAGCCCAGAGCGGCCAGCTCTTCCGTCAGGGTCCCGGTGCCGCAGCCCAGGTCCAGCAGAATCCCATGGAACCCCCCGTGGGCCAGGATCAGCCGGTCAAAGCCCTGGGCCCGGGCTTTGTAGTCAATATCGGAGGTTAAAAGGTCGTAAACCTCCGCAAACTGTCCGTAAAGGCTCATTTGTCATTCTCCCCGCCGGTGATGCCTTTTTCTTTGAGGCGCTCAAAAATAGCCTCGTAACCGTCGCAGCCGTAGTGCAGGGAGCGGTTCACCCGGCTGATGGTGGCGGTGGAAGCGCCGGTCTGGGCCACAATATCGCTGTAAACCTTGTTTTCGCTGAGCATTTTCGCTACATGGATCCGCTGGGACAAGGCTTTCAGCTCCTGCACGGTGCAAAGGTCCTCGAAAAACTTGTAACATTCCTCCATATCCCGCAGTTCCAGTACCGCGTGGAACAGAAGCTCCACATGAAATTCTTTGAGTTTTTCGTTCATACTTTCCAGTCCTTTCTAAAAGCGTCCGATTCCGGCTGTTACTATGATTTTAACACAGCACAGTATGAAAATCAATCGCTTTCCCAGGGGATTGGCAGGATTTTCAGAAAAATTCACAATTATCGGAAAAAATGACGGCCCGGGGCGCTGAATTCATAAACCAGGCATTGGAACTGCCCGTTGGAGGTGGGGACTTCCAGGGTTTCGCCGATGCGCATGGACATCCCGGCCTTCTGCATCACCCGGCCGGAAGCGGGGTTTTCCACTGCGTGTTTGGCCATAACCCGGCGGTAGCCCACCTTTTTCACGGCAAAATCCAGCACAGCCCGCAAAGCCTCTGTGGCATAGCCCAGGTTCCACCACTGTTCCCCCAGGCAGTAGCCCGCCTCGCAGCATTTCCGGCTGCCGCCGCCCACCAGGCCGATAGAGCCGATGAGCTGCCCCGTTGCTTTTTCCACAATGGCCCACTCGTAAAAATCCTTGTGTTTATATTGCTGCAGCCAGCCTTCCACAACGGCCCGGGTTTCCTTTTCCGAACGATGGGATACCCAGGTTAAGCAGCGGGTGACGGCTGGGTGGCTGGCCCAATTTTTAAACATGGCAGGGATGTCCTGTTCGGTAAACCGGCGCAGCAAAAGCCGCTGGGTTTCCAGTTGCATGGTTCCGCAATGTTTCATAAAAGAAGATCTCCTTTGGGTCCCGGGCCGGAAAACAGCCTTGGATTTTTTGCCGGACTATGGTATAATAGCTTCGAGAGCTTTCAAAAGCTTCTGATACATTCATTGTACCACATTTTTCAAAGAAAAAACATAGGAAATCATCAGGATGGTGACATTTATGCCGGAATTTTGGGATATGCATGTTCACACAACCCGCAGCTTTGACGCCCAGGCCCGGCCCGAGGAGCAGCTGGCCCGGGCGGAGGAGATGGGATTTGCCGGTTTTGCCGTAACCAACCACTGCGACGTCAACGTCCAGACGCTGGAGGCGATCCGGAAAATTTTCCTGGCGGATGGGGAGGACGTCCGCAGGCTCCAGGAGTCCGGGTCCTCTGTGCGGGTTTTGCAGGGCATTGAACTGGGGGAGCCTTTGGAGGATCTGCCTTACGCGGAAGAAATGATGGGCCTGCTGCCCTATGACTATGTCATTGGCTCTGTCCACAATTCCCCGGGACAGGAGGATTTTTTCTTTATGGACTGCTCCGCCATTGACCTGGACGCAGCCCTGATCCCGTATTTTGAAACCCTTATCCAGCTGGCCCAGTGGGGACAGACTGATTCTATTGCCCACATTACCTATCCCCTCCGTTATATTGAGGGAAAATATAACAGAAAAGTGGAGCTTTCCCGTTATTCCGACTTAATCGACCAGCTTTTTGAGGAGATTATCGCCAAAGGGCTGGCTTTGGAAATCAATTCCAGCGGCCTGCGCCAGGAAATTAAGCGGCCCATGCCGGACGAGCGGTTTATCCGCCGGTATTATGAGCTGGGCGGCCGGAAAATCATTTTCGGTTCCGACGCTCATCAGAGCCGGGATTTCGGGGCGGGCATCCGGGAATGCATGGCCCTTTGCCGGGAAATCGGCTTTACCCAAGCCGTGTATTTTCGGAACCGGCAGGAATTTTCCTATGATCTGGAGATTGGGGGGAGCCAGCCGTGAAAAAAACATCGTCACATTCCGGCATCCTGCTGTTTTTTACGGAAATGCCCCACAGTCTGGGGGTTTTCCTCAAATGGACGGGCTTTTCCATTCTCTGCGGCGTCCCCATTGGCCTGGCCGGGGCCGCCTTCCACTACCTGATTGAGGAAGCCACCCATTTCCGGGAGGGGCACAGCTTTATCATCTGGCTTCTGCCTTTGGCGGGGGTTCTTATCGCCTGGATGTACAAGGCGGCGGGCATGGAAACAGACGGCGGCACCAATACCGTCCTGTCCTCCGTCCGGTCGGAAAAGGTGCTGCGGTTCCGGACAGCCCCTTTGATCTTTGTCAGCACCATCCTCACCCACCTGTTCGGCGGTTCCGCCGGGCGGGAAGGGGCGGCCCTTCAGCTGGGGGGAAGCATAGGGGTGCAGCTGGGGCGGATGCTGCGGCTGGACGCCCGTTCCCAGCATCTTCTGACCCTCTGCGGCATGAGCGCCTGCTTTGCGGCCCTATTCGGCACGCCGCTGACCGCCGCTTTGTTTGCCATGGAAGTGGTCAACGTGGGGGCCATGTACTACGCCGCCCTGGTGCCCTGCCTGTTTTCGGCCCTGATCGGCGCGGGGATTGCCGGGTGGCTGGGGGCGGCTCCCACCGCCTTTGCCCTGGAAAACGTCCCGGCCCTTTCCCTGGAAACAGCGGCACAGGCGGCGGGGCTTGGCCTTCTCTGCGCCGGCATCAGCATTCTGTTCTGCGTGGCGGTCCACGGAGCGGCTCATGGGTACCGGCGGTTTTTCCCCAATACCCTGGTCCGGGCTGCGGTAGGGGGGCTTTTGGTAGCGGCTCTCACCTTCCTGCTGGGGACTACTGATTATAACGGCGCTGGCATGGGGATTGTGACCCAGGCCATTGCCGGGGAAGCCCGGCCGGAGGCCTTCCTTTTGAAAATCCTGTTCACCGCTTTGACCCTGGGGGCCGGTTTCCGGGGCGGAGAAATTGTGCCGGTATTTTTCGTAGGGGCTACCTTCGGCTGCGCGGCCGCGCCATTGCTGGGCCTTGCGCCGGGCTTCGGCGCGGCGTTGGGGCTTGTATCCGTTTTCTGCGGCGTAGTCAACTGCCCCTTGGCCAGCCTGATGCTGGGTTTTGAACTGTTCGGCGGGCAGGGACTCCCTCTCTTCGCCGTATCCGCGGCGGTGTCCTATATGCTGTCCGGCTATTTCGGGCTGTACAGCAGCCAGCGGTTCTTTTATTCCAAAACCGAGCTGATGCGGGTCCACTGGTCCGCGTGGCAATAACCAAAAAGATAGATTTGCAGATAAAGGAGATTTTTTATATGGCAACATTACAGCACGCAATGTCCGGGGACGGGTCGGTTATGGTACTGGCCATCCGGTCCACGGATATTGTTTCCCGAATTGAGGAAATCCACCGCACCTCCGCCGTAGTGACGGCGGCCCTAGGGCGGCTTACCACTGCGGCCTCCATGATGGGGGTCATGCTCAAAGGCGAAGGCCAATCCGTCACCCTTCGGGTGGACGGCAACGGCCCGGCAGGCACCCTGATTGCCGTGTCGGACAGCCTGGGCAACGTCAAAGCCTATGTCCAGAACCCGGTGGTGGAGCTGCCCTTAAATGCCAAAGGCAAGCTGGACGTGGCCGGGGCTGTGGGCCGGGAAGGCTATTTGAGCGTCATTAAGGATATGGGCCTGAAAGAGCCGTACAGCGGCCAGGTACCCCTGATTTCCGGGGAACTGGCGGAGGACGTCACCAATTACTACGCCACCAGCGAGCAGACCCCTTCCAGCTGCGCTTTGGGGGTGCTGGTGAACCCGGATCTGACTGTCCGGGCGGCTGGGGGCTTCCTGGTGCAGCTGCTGCCCAACGCGGCGGACTCCACCATCAGCCGGCTGGAGGAGAACATCCGGACCATCCCGCCGGTTTCCAGCCTCATCGACCAGGGGTACACCCCGGCGGAGATCTGCGGGCGGATTTTGGAGGGCCTTAATCCGGTTCTGCTGGACGAATTTACCACCGAATACCGTTGCGATTGCAGCCGGGAGCGGGTGGAACGGGCGGTTCTGAGCCTGGGGAAGGCCCAGCTGGGCGAACTCATTGAAGAGGACCACGGCACCGAGATCGGCTGCCATTTCTGCGGCAAGCTGTACCGGTTCAGCGAGGAGGACTTGAAGGCCCTCCGGGACCGGGCGGCGCGATAGGGGGATTGGATGATGCGGGTATTGATGATCGGCGACGTGGTGAGCCAGCCGGGGTGCGAATTCCTGCGGAAGGTCCTGCCCGGCTTCAAAAAGCAGGAAATGGTGGATGCGGTCGTCTGCAACGGGGAAAATTCCGCTGTAGGCAACGGGATCCTGCCCCGTTCGGCGGAATTCCTCTTTGACAGCGGGGTGGATGTGATTACCGGCGGCAACCACAGCCTGCGCCGGTGGGAGATCCAGGACTATCTGGAGGAGCACCCCAACCTTCTGCGCCCGGCCAACTATCCCCGGGAATGCTTTGGGAACGGCTATTACAAGCTGGATATGGGGAGCTGCACCATTTTGGTCATCAGCCTGCTGGGCCAGGTCTACCTGGAACCCATGTCCAGCCCCTTTTCCTGCGCCGACGCCATTTTGGAAAAGGAAAAGGCGGATTTTGTCCTGGTGGATTTCCACGCCGAGGCCACCGGGGAAAAAATGGCCCTGGGGTATTACCTGGACGGCAGGGTTTCTGCGGTGGTGGGCACCCACACCCATGTGCAGACCGCCGATGAAACCATCCTGCCCGGCGGCACCGGCTATATCAGCGACTTGGGCATGACCGGCCCTATCCGCTCCATTTTGGGGGTTAAGCCGGAGTGCGTCCTCCGGCGGATGACCACCTGCCTGCCCACCCGTTTTGAGGTGGAGGCGGATACCCCCTGCAAATTGGAAGGGGTACTGCTGGATTTAGACAAAAAAACTGGAAAATGTGCTAAAATAAAGCGAGTTCGTTTGTTGTAAACTGTAAAAAAGGCCCTCCGTCTCTTGAAAATTTTGCGTGAATCGTTTATAATAAAAGCAAATAAACCAAGCACAGGCCCTGTGTTGACAAAATTTTCGGGAGGATTCAACAATGGATGTTCTCAAAGTTTCGACAAGATCCACACCAAATTCCGTAGCGGGAGCAATTGCGGGAGTCATTCGGGAAAAAGGTTCCGTTGAAATTCAGGCGATCGGCGCCGGAGCCGCCAATCAGGCGGTAAAAGCGGTAGCCATCGCGCGAGGATATTTGGCGCCGGCGGGCTTTGATTTAGTCTGCGTTCCGGCCTTTGCCAATGTGGAGATTGACGGTGCGGAACGCACCGCTATCAAACTGATTGTAGAACCTCGGTAAAAATCCCGGCCGTCCAAAAGACGGCCGGGATTTTGCTTTGCTTGTAAAGGGTTATTTGCACCAGATGTTATCCACATATTCCTGGACGGCACGGTCGGCGGAGAAGATGCCGGCGCCTGCAATGTTCATTAAGGACATGCGGTTCCAGTTGTCCGCGTTCCGGTAAACCTCGCCCACGTGGGCCTGAGCTTGACGGTAGCTTTCAAAGTCCGCCAGAGACATATAGGTGTCGTTGTTTAACAGGTACTGGATGATGGAATCAAAGTTCTTGCCGTCTAAGCCGCCGCCCCGGACAAAGTCCAGAACTTCCCGGATATGGGGGTTAGAGTCGTACAGGGCGCGGGGGCTGTAGCCTTTTTCCCGGGTCTGGTTGACTTCCTCGGTGTTCATGCCGAAGATAAAGATGTTTTCCGGGCCAACCTGATTGAAAATTTCGATGTTGGCGCCGTCCATGGTGCCCAGGGTCAAAGCGCCGTTTAACATCATCTTCATGTTGCCGGTGCCGGACGCCTCTTTGCCGGCCTGAGAAATCTGCTCGCTGATTTCCGCCGCAGGGTAGATTTTTTCCGCTAAGGAAACCTTGTAGTCCGCCAGGAAAATAACCTTCAGCATCCCTTTCAGGTCCGGATCCCGGTTAATGACGTCGCCCAGGGCGCAAATAAAGCGGATAATCTCCTTGGCCATATAGTATCCGGGGGAAGCCTTGGCCCCAAAGAGGAAGGTCCGGGGCTGGATGGTGAGACCGTGGTTTTTGATCTGCAGATACAGGTGGCAGATGTGCAGGGCGTTCATCAGCTGGCGCTTGTACTCGTGGAGCCGCTTCACCTGGACGTCAAAGAGGGAGGTGGGGTCCACTTTGATGCCGTTGGCCTCGGAAATATATTTGGCCAGCTGTTTTTTGTTTTCCAGCTTGATCTTAGCCAGACGCTGAAGGACCTGGCGGTCGTCGGCAAATTTCTTTAAGTTTTCCAGCTGGTCCCAATCGTGGATAAAGCCGTCCCCAATCAGCTCCGAGATATAATCGGACAGCAGGGGGTTATCCTGGCAGAGCCACCGCCGGGAGGCGATGCCGTTGGTGACGTTGGTCAGCTTGCCGGGGAAGATGTCGCTGTAATCCTTAAACAGGTCGTCCTTGAGGATGTCGGAGTGGAGGGCGGAAACGCCGTTTACCGAGAAGCAGGCCACTACGCAGAGGTTGGCCATGCGGACCTGGTTGTCGCCGATAATGGCCATGGAGGAGAGCTGGCCCCGTTTTTCCGGATGGAACTCGAAAACGTCCCGGCAGAAGCGGCGGTCGATTTCCTCGATAATGCTGGTAATGCGGGGCAGGTGCTGCCGGAAGAGGTTCAGATCCCAGCGTTCCAGGGCCTCGCTCATAACGGTGTGATTGGTGTAGGCCAAGGTCCGGCAGGTGATCTCCCAGGCGTTTTCCCAGTCGTAGCCGCATTCGTCCAGCAAAATCCGCATCAACTCCGGCACGCAGAGGGCCGGATGGGTGTCGTTGATGTGGATGACAGCCTTTTCAGGCAGGTTATCCAGGGTGGGGTTATGGCGCAGATGTTCCCGGATAATGGTCTGCAAGGAGGCGCTGACAAAGAAATACTGCTGTTTTAAGCGCAGGCGTTTGCCCTCGATGTGGTCGTCAGCCGGATAAAGGACTTTGGAAATGGCGTCGGCCTTTACGTCCTCCTCCATGGACTTCACATATTCGCCCCGGGAGAAGGGATACATGTCAAAGCCCTTGGCGGAAGGGGCTTCCGCCCGCCAAAGCCGCAGGCAGTTGACAGCCTCGCTGTCCTTGCCGGAGATCATCAGGTCGTAGGGGACGGCCCGGACGGTGTAATAATTCCGGTGGATGGTAGTCAGGCCGTGCTCGCCCCATTTTTCCTCCACATGGCCGTCAAAGTGCACTTCCATGGCCTCGTCGTTGCGGGGGGTCAGCCAGTAGCCGCCCATTTCCAGCCAGTCGTCGGGGAACTCCATCTGCCAGCCGTCTACGATCTTCTGCTTGAAAATACCGAACTCGTAGCGGATGGAAAAGCCGGTAAAGGGGTAGTTTAAAGTGGTGGCGGCGTCCATATAGCAGCTGGCCAGCCGTCCCAGGCCGCCGTTGCCAAGGCCGGGATCCGGCTCCATTTCGTAAATCTTGTCCAGGTCGAAGCCCAGCTCCGAAACCGCGTCCTTCATGGCGGATTCCATGTTCAGGTTATAGAGGTTGTTGCGCAGGCAGCGGCCCACTAGGAACTCCATGGACATATAATAAATGCGTTTCTGGTCCTTCTTTTGCAGGGCGTCCAGGTAATCAGCCCGCTTGTGGGTCAGGTAGGACTGGACCACCGTCAAAACTGCGCCGTACATCTGGCGGTCGGTGGCTTCATCCGGCGCGTAGCCGTAGTTGGTTTTTAAAGTGCGGATCAATTCATCTTTCAGGGTTGCAGCGGATGGATTCATGCAGAAATCTCCTTTCCTTAACAATATCAATAGTGCATGCCAATCTCAGTATCTGCTAATTCTATTGTACTATATTCGCCCACTTCGTACAATTGATGAACAGCCGGTAATCAGCGGGCGTATTTTTCCATTTTTATCAAAAATGACCTTATTTTTTGCAAAAAGAAACCCGGCCCAGAAAGAGCCGGGTTTTATGCCGGATATTACAGGCTTTCGTACAGCTTGATATATTCGCCGGCGGAAGCGGTCCAGGTGTAGTCCCCGGACATGGCGTTTTTCATAATGGCCTCCCGCTGCTTGCCGTCTTTCCAGATGGCAACGGCCCGCCGGATGGCGTCCAGCATGTCGCTTGCGTTGAAGCTTTGGAAGGTGACGCCGCTGCCTTCTAGGGTTTCGGGGTTAAAGGGGGAAACCGTGTCCTTCAAGCCGCCCACTGCGTGGACCACCGGGATGGTCCCATAGCGCATGGCGATCATCTGGGCCAGGCCGCATGGCTCCGATTTGGAGGGCATGAGGAAAATGTCCGCCCCGGCGTAAATCCGCTGGGCCAAGGATGCGGAGAACTTAATCATGGCCCGGAACTTGTCGTGGTAGGTGTAGTCGCAGTATTTGAAGTAGTTTTCATAATCGGCAAAGCCGTTGCCCAGCACCACAATCTGGACGTCCTCTTCCATCAGCTCCGCCATAATGGGCTCGAACAGGTCGATGCCCTTTTGGGGCGTTAAGCGGGTAACCAGGCCGAGGACCGGCACGTCCGGGTTTTCCGGCAGCCCCACTTCCTGCTGGAGGGCCGCTTTGTCGGCCTTTTTGCCTTCCGTGTCCCCGACGGAATAATGGGCCTTGATATTGGCGTCCGTTTCCGGGTTGAAAAGCTCGGTGTCAATGCCGTTGACAATGCCATGGAGCTTGTACTTCCGTGCTTCCAGAATGGGATGCAGGCCGAAGGAGAAGTAGGGGTTCAAAATTTCCTCCGCATAGGTGCGGGAAACGGTGGTGACGATGTTGGAGCACTCGATGGCCCCTTTCATCAGGTTCAGGCAGCCGTCAAATTCCACCAGGGAGCTTTGGGAGGGATAAATCCCAAAGACGGATTCCAGAATGGACATATCGTATTTGCCCTGGAACTCGATGTTGTGGATGGAAAAGACGGTTTTAATGGAGCCGTAGCCCGGCAGGGAACGGTACTGAGTGTCCAGGTAAACCGGCACCAGAGCCGTGTGCCAGTCGTTGGCGTGGATAATGTCCGGGAAGAAATCAATGTGAGGGAGGATTTCCAGCACCGCTTTGGAGAAGTAGGCGAATCGCTCCGCGTCGTCAAATTCCCCGTAAGTGCCGCCCCGCTTGAAATACTGCTCGTTGTCGATGAGGTAGTAGGTGACGCCGTTTGCCTGGGCGGAGAAGATGCCGCAGTAGCAGGAACGCCAGCCTAAGGAGAAATAGAAAAACTTCTCAAATTTGCACTGATCCCGCATTTCCTGGGACATAACGGAATACATGGGGATGACAACCCGGGCGTCGACGCCCTTTTTCACCAGTTCTTTGGGGAGAGCGCCCATAACGTCGCCTAAGCCGCCTACCTTGATAAAGGGGAGGGCTTCGCTGGCTGCAAACAGGATTTTCATAATCAAACCTCTTTCCCCGCCGTTTTGGTTGCAGGCAGGCCCCTCGGCGGAAGGAGCCTGCCTGTCCGGGAGAGGGTCAGACGGACTGTCCCTTAGAGATTACATAGGGATAGGTGCGGTAGCCGGACAGCATGTGCCCGCTGCCAATAGTGACGTCCTTGTCGGAAATGACGCAGTTCAGATGCGCGCCGCTTTCGATGGTGGTGTTCTGCATGATGATGGAGTTTTCCAAAACAGCGCCTTTTTCCACCACAACGTCCCGGAAGATAATGCAGTTGCGGATCTCGCCGTCAATCTTGCAGCCGTCGGCCACCAGGGAATTGGAGGCCTTGCCGTCAAACCCGTAGATGGTGGGGACGGAGTTTTTGACCCGGGTGAAGATGGGGGTGTCGGAGTAAAAGAGTTCCCGGCGGATGTCCGAATCCAGGACCTTCATGCTGGCGTCGTAGTAGTCCGCCATGGTGTTGATTACTGCGGAAAATCCCTGATGGGCGAAAGCGTAAACCCGCAGCTTGGAGATATTCTTGGTGATGAAATCCCGGTCAAAGTCCACCCAGCCGAAGGTGTATGCACGGTCCAGCATGGACAGCAGCAGCTTTTTGCTCAAAACATATACGCCGAAGGCCATGTTCTGAGGCTCGGTGTGCTGGATGGTGGAGTAATAAGCGTCCTCCACCCGGCCCTCCGGGTCGGTTTCCACCACAAGGCCCGTGTGGTTGGGACAGATCTTGGTCTGGTAAAGGACGGTGATGTCGGCCTCATGATCGATGTGGTACTGGATCATGGATTTAAAGTCGATGTTCATAACCAGGTTGGTGTCGGAGAGGATCACATATTCCTGGTCGATTTTTTCAATGAACCGTTTTACGGAAAGCAGGGCGTCGATTTTGCTGCGGTTGCGGGTGCTGGCGGATTCGGCTTTGGTAAAGGGGGTGAGGATCTTTAAGCCGCCGGTTTTCCGGTCCAGGTCCCAGTCTTTGCCCCAGCCCAGGTGGTCCATCAGAGAGCCGTAATGTTCTTTGGTAATGACCCCGATATCATAAATCCGGGCTTTGACCAGGGAGGACAGGGCGAAGTCGATGAGACGGTAACGGCCCGCGAAGGGGACGGTGGCCAAGGTGCGCTCGGCAGCCAGCTCATTGGGGGAAACCCCATAGCTTTCAGAAAACAGAATACAGATAGCCTTAGAAGTCATAACGGTAGAACCTCCATTTTTTGATATTCAATAGAATCTGCCTGTCAGCGGTTTGCGCCTGGCTCGATCATTTCCTTGGGCCGGACTACCTGGCCTTTTTTGACCACAGCCCCGCGGCCCACTACCGCGATGCCCCATTCGGAGGGGTCGGCGGAATTGCAGGGGTCGTCCCCGACTACGGCGCCTTCCTCAATGACGGCGTCCTCCGCCACAATGGCGTATTTGACGGTGGCCCCTTTGTGGATGACGCTGTTGCTCATGACGACGGCGGAATTCAGCTCCGCGCCTTCTTCAACGGTTACGCCGGAGAACAGCACCGTGTACCACAGCTTGCCGTTGATGTCGCAGCCTTCGGATACGATGGACTCGGCGATTTCAGCCTTATCGCCAACATAGTGAGGCGGATGGGGCTCGTTCCGGGCAAAGATTTTGCCGTCGCTGTCCAAATTCAGGCCGGATGTGGGGTTTAACAGGTCCATATTGGCCTCCCAGAGGCTTTCGATGGTCCCGACGTCTTTCCAGTAGCCGTCAAACCGGTAGGCGAACATCCGCTCGTGGTTTGCTAACATAGCGGGGATGATATTCTTGCCGAAGTCGTTGGCGCTGCCGGGGGTGTTTTCGTCGTCGATGAGGTACTGGCGCAGCTTCTGCCAGTTGAAGATGTAAATGCCCATGGAAGCCTTGGTGGATTTGGGCTGCTTGGGCTTTTCCTCGAATTCGTAGATGGAGTCGTCCTCATTGGTGTTCATGATGCCGAAGCGGCTGGCTTCCTCCAGGGAAACGTCCAGCACCGCGATGGTGGCGTCGGCCTTCTTTTCCTTGTGGAAGGCCAGCATTTTGGCGTAGTCCATTTTGTAAATGTGGTCGCCGGAAAGGATCAGGACGTTTTCGGGGTTGTAGCGGTCGATAAAGTTAATGTTCTGGTAAATGGCGTTGGCGGTGCCTTTGTACCACTGGCTGTCCTTGTCAGTGGCGTAAGGGGGCAGGATGTACACGCCGCCGTTCATCCGGTCCAGGTCCCAGGGCTGGCCGTTGCCGATGTAGGAGTTTAATTCCAGGGGCCGGTACTGGGTCAGGACGCCTACGGTATCGATGCCGGAGTTGGCGCAGTTGGAAAGGGGAAAGTCGATGATGCGGTACTTGCCGCCGAAGGGGACGGCAGGCTTTGCCACCTCCTTAGTCAGGACATACAGACGGCTGCCCTGTCCGCCGGCCAGGAGCATGGTGATCATTTCTTTTTGCTGTTTCATGATTGGACACCTCGTTTAAAAATTTCGGGTATATGGAAAAGGGCTACACACGTTTTGGGGCCTTTGCACCGGCCGCCTTGTACAGGTAGACGGTGGTAAAGGGGGGCAGGTCCAGCTCAATGCAGTAGGGCTTTCCGTCCGCCAGTTTGAGCTTGGCGAAATTCACACCGGCGGCCCGGCCCTCCCCGCCGTACTGGGCTTCGTCCGTGTTGAACAGCTCCGCGTACTTGCCGCGGCGGTCGACGCCGATAGTCAGGCGGTTTGCAGCCTGCCCGGTGAAATTGGAAAGGACAAAAATCCGGTTCCCGGCCTCGTCCGTGCGGACATATCCGCACAGCCCGTCCGGCAGGGGAAGAGCTTCATAGCTTTTTTTTGCTTCCCAGCGGACGGCAGGGTTTTTGCGGCAGAAATCGTTGAGATTCCGCAGCAGGGTCAGGCATTTCCGGTGCATTTCGTAATCCAGCAGCACCCAATCCAGCTCCTGGCCGGGCCGCCAAGGGGAAAACTGGGCGAATTCGTTGCCCATCATGGAGAGCTTGCTGCCCGGCATCAGCCGGAAACAGGCGGCTCCCGCCCGGAAACGGGCGAATTTTTCATCGTAGCTGCCGGGCATCCGCCCGATGATGGAGCATTGCCGCACCTCACCGGCGTCCAGCTCCAAAAGGGAGCCTTCCCGGAAGGCCGGCAGATTGCCGGGCGTTCCGGCGGCCATGCCGAAAATGCTCCAGGCAGCTTCCGGGTCCGGCCGGAGGGAGAATCCCAGGCCGTTCCCGGCGCCGATAGTGAGAACCGTGGGAAATTTTCTGCGGAGGGTCTGGTTTAGCTTCCGAAGGAACGCCGCCCCGCCGGGCCGTTCTGCGATTTCCCCGGCCCGGGGAATCCGAAGCCCGTCCAAATGGAAGGTATCAAGCAGGAAGCAGGCCGAGGAAAGGAGGAAGCTCCGGACCTCCGGCCGTTCAAAATCGAAAAAGCGGAAATCCCCTTCCTGGCCGGGAGCCTCCCAATAAGGCTGTCCCGCAAAGTCCGACAAGCCGAAATCATCCACCGGGAACCCGGCAGGATTCCAGTCCATGATGACGCCGATTTCCGCCTGATGCAGCTGGTCTACGGCCTGGCGGAAATCGTCCGGCACCCCATAGCGGGAGGTGAGGGCGAAAAACCCGGTGGTTTTCTCCCCGGCGGAATCCCCGTCCATGTGCTCCAAAAGGGAAAGGAAGGCGGCGTGGGTGCAGCCCAGCTTCTTTAAATAGGGGATCAGCTCCTCCCCAAGCTTCCGGTAATTTAACGGCTCCCCTCCGGCATAGGTGCGGAAAGAACCCGCGTGCAGCTGGTAAAGGTTTACAGGCCCCTGAGCTTTCCGCCGGGCCATCCACTTGACGTCGTTCCAGGGGTAGTCCCCTAAGGCGTAGGCTTTGGAGGCGTTGGCCGGGGGCGTTTCCCCGTGGAAGGCGAAGGGGTCGGACTTAAAGATCCGCCTGCCGTCCGGGGTGGTCCATACGAATTTGTAAGTGTCATATTGGGCAACCCCCTGGACCGTGCAGGAGAAAAGCCCGGGGGATATTTCCTCCATAGGGTAACGCCGGTCCTCCCACCCGCAGAAGCTGCCTGTTACGCAGGCTTCCCGGGCGCCGGGCGCCCAAACCCGGAACACTGCGCCGGAACTGTCCAGGCGGCAGCCGAAGTAGGCGTAGGCGTCTGTCATAGAGCCGGAGGACCAACTTTTCAAAGAAAAAGACATAGCGGTAATTGATACTCCATTCCTGTAATTTTGTCTAAAATATTTGTTTCCATTTTATGGATACAGCTGGATTTTAGAGGGAAAAACTGTGTATATATAATACAATTATATTCTAGCACAAATATCTGTTTTTGTAAATAATTAACGATTGAAATCTTGACCGTTCCATGTAGAAACATTCCGTGATTTTTTGTTGGAAGTGTGGATTTTATCCGAAAACGCATATACTTTTTTCGGAGTCTATTGTATAATAAGAAGAAAAGCTGGAAAAATGGAAGCAATCCATCACGGAATTAAGACGAATCGGGGGCAACCCCGGCAAAGGAGAATAGAATGCAGCCAGATATTTATTACAACGCCTGGGACTTGTCCTGTAAAACGCCTTTCGGCTCGGTCCGGGAGGGGGAGCGGATTTGCCTGCGTTTTTTCGTGCGTTCCGGGAAAAAAACCCAGAAGGTGAGCGTCAAGCTCCGGCTGGACGGGCAGGCGGAGGACCAGGAGCTAATCATGGCGCCCGCAGGCGTACAAAACGAGTTTACCATATATGAACGGGTATTTTCTGTCGCAAAAAAGGGGCTTTATTTTTATCGTTTTGAAATTTTGACGGAGGCCGGCATCCTGTTTGTAGGGCGGGATGAGGACGCCGTGGCGGTGATCCGGGATTTCCTTCCGGAATGGCAGCTTACTGTGTACGGCCGGGAGTTTTCCGTGCCGGAAGGCTTGGATACCGGCATTATGTACCAGATTTTTCCCGACCGGTTCCGCCGGACCAGAGAATGGGAGCCGGTGAACGTCCCCGGCAAACGGAGCCTGCACCGCAACTGGTACGGGCGGCCCCTTTTTAAGGCGGATATCCCCGATTACCAGGCCAACGATTTTTTCGGCGGGGATCTGCGGGGGATCCGGGAAAAACTGCCCTATCTGCGGGATCTGGGCGTGACTGTCCTTTATTTGAATCCCATTTTCGAGTCTGCTTCCAACCACCGGTACAACACCGGGGATTATAAAAAAATCGACCCCTACCTGGGCGCCGAGGAGGATTTCAAAACCCTTTGCCGGGAAGCTAAAGAATACGGCATCCGGGTGATCTTGGACGGTGTGTTTTCTCACACCGGCTCGGACAGCCGGTATTTCAACCGGGACGGCCATTATCCGGACCTGGGAGCCTGGCAGTCGGAAAAATCCCCTTATGCCCCCTGGTACCGGTTTTTAAACCCGGAACGGACGGAATACGACTGCTGGTGGGGCTTTGTAACATTGCCCAACGTGAATGAAGAGGAGCCTTCCTTCATAGACTTTGTCTGCGGGGAAGAAGGCGTTTTGAGCTATTGGATGAAGCGGGGGGCCTCCGGCTGGCGGCTGGATGTTGCCGACGAGCTGCCGGACGGCTTTTTGGATGAAGTCCGGCGGCGGGTCAAACAGGAAAACCCGGAGGCATACCTGTTGGGGGAGGTCTGGGAGGACGCCTCCAATAAGGAAAGCTACGGCCAGCGGCGGCGTTATCTGCTGGGGGACCAGCTGGACAGCGTTATGAACTATCCCTGGCGGACGGCGGTGCTGGATTTTGTGGGGAAAGGAGACGCCTGGCTGTTCCGGCGGCGGATCCTGAGCCTGTTGGACCATTACCCCAAACCGGCCATTCAGGGCCTGATGAACCCCTTGTCTACCCACGACACCCCACGTGCCCGGACTGTTTTGGGGGTGGAGCATCCGGTGGACCCCTTGGAACAGGGGAATTACCAGCTGACTCCCGAAGAATTGGAAAAGGGCCGGCGGCGACTGCGGCTGGCTTCCATGATCCAGTACACCCTTCCCGGGTTCCCCAGCCTGTATTACGGGGACGAGGCGGGCCTGGCGGGCTTTTCCGACCCCTGGAACCGCCGGTGCTATCCCTGGGGCCAGGAGGAGGAGCCGCTGCTCTGGTTCTTCCGGCAGTTAGGGGAACTCCGCCGGAGAATGCCGGAGGCCATGTCCGCGCCTTTGCGGTTTGTTTTGTGCGAGGACGGATTGGCCGCTTACAAGCGTGGAAATCTGGTGACGGCTGTCAACTGCGGCTGGGAGACGGAGCACGCCTCGCTGCCCGAGGGAGCGGAAATCCTTCTGGCGGAAGGAAGCGTCCGCTGGGAAGGGGACCATCTGGCGCTGCCGTCTCAAAGCGGCGCGATTCTGCGGCTTTTAGGCCCGGTGGGAAAAGGGGATGAGATTTGATGAAAAAAGCGCTGCCCATCCTGCGGGGGCTGGGCGTTTACCTGGTATTTTTGCTGCTGCCTTACGGGCTTTTGCTGACGGTGCAGATCTTTTGGCCCCAGGCGGCTGAGGCGGCCCTGTGGTTTTTGGGGAATTTTTCCAGCCTCATTACCGTCCTTTTGCTGCTGGCCCTTTATAAGCTGTCCGGCCGGAGCGTCCGGGAATCGGTGGGCTGGAAGCCGGGACAGGTGGGGAAAGGCGGGCATATAGCCGCTTTTGCCTTGGGAATCTGCGGCAATCTGGCCGTCAGCGCGGTGTTAAACCTCCTTCCGGCCTCTTGGGTGGAAAGCTATGGGGAGCAGTCGGCCCAGGTGTTCGGCAGCTCTATGCTGATGAACTTTCTGACCGTTGCGGTGCTGGCCCCGGTCTGCGAGGAAATCCTGTTCCGGGGGCTGATTTTCCGTTCCTTCCGGGAGGTTATGCCCTTTGGCTGGGCGGGCGTATTGTCGGCGCTGCTGTTCGGCGCGGCCCACGTTCATCCGCTGTGGGTCTGCTACGCCTTTGGGATGGGCTTTTGCTTTTCCCTGATGACGGAACGCAAGGGGAGCTTAAGCGCTCCCTTGGCGGCTCACGCCGGGTTTAACCTTTGGTCCTTTGCCGTGGTCCTTGTGCCGTATAGCCGGATACTGACCTGGGTGTTTTACGGCGGGGTCTTGCAGCTGGCCTTCTGGGGGATCGTGGGCCTCGTTGGGGCGCTTTTCCTTTGGAGCCGCTATTTTTCCAAATGCAGCTGCGGGGACTGCCGCCCATAACATTTGGAATTTTGATGCAGAAAAGAGGCGGATGTCATGGAAAATCCAATCAACAACCGGCTGCTGCCTGCGGTGAAAAAGGGCGGCTTTTGCCGGGACGACCTGTTCATCTGGTGCGGAAGCGTGGTCAAAGGGGAGGACGGGCGGTTCCATATGTTTGCGTCCTGCTGGGAAAAGGAGCTGGGCTTCGGGGCCAACTGGCTGTTTAACAGCCGGGTGGTGCGGGCTGTAAGCGACACGCCGGAAGGCCCGTTCCGTCTGGAGGAAACGGTCCTGCCCCGCCGGGGACGCCAATACTTTGACGGGATGAACACCCATAACCCCTATATCCGGTACTGGAACGGGAAATATTACCTCTACTATATGGGGACGACCTACGGATGCCCGGTTCCCACCCATATGGATCAGATTTCCTCTGAGCTTTTTACGGAAACCTGGAACCGGAAACGCATCGGTTTAGCGGTGTCCGATTCGGTTTTCGGCCCTTGGGAGAGAAGGGATACGCCTCTGTTGGAACCCCGGGACTGCTCTTTTTGGGACTGCACCGCCACCACAAACCCTGCCGTGGCCATTTTAGAGGACGGCCGCACCTATATGCTTTATAAATCCAGAAGCTACGCCAACGCCACCCTGCAAATCGGCGTGGCCATAGCGGAACGCCCCGATGGGGAGTTCCGGCGGATTTCAGAGGAACCGGTTTTGTCCTTTGACAACCCGGATTTCCATTTGGAGGATCCGTACCTTTGGTATGAGGGCGGGAAGTTCCGCCTGCTTATCAAGGATGATTTTAAAAACCAAAGCGGCGGCATCTGCGGCGAATGGGGCGCGGGGCTTTACGGGGAGAGCGACGACTGCATCCACTGGCGGTTTGCCGACGCCCCCAAGGCTTACAGCCGCACCGTAACATGGGACGACGGGAGCGTCACCACCCAGTGCAACCTGGAGCGCCCCTTTTTGCTGCTCCAGGACGGGAAGCCCACCCATCTTTATCTGGCCACCGGGGACGGGGACCGGCCCTACGGCTTTTCTCACACCTGGAATATGGTGATCCCCCTGAAATAGACGCAAAAACGGCAGACGTAAACGGTAGGCGGTTAGAAAAGCCCTCGAAAGGGGGCGTTGCCCATGGATGAAGTGAGCGTGCTCTACTTAATCGTGATTCTTTATCTGATTAAAGAAATCATCCGCATCGGCAATAAAAAAAGATAACCGCCCCATCTCCCCAGATTAGCGGTTATCTTTAATCGAAAGTTTGAGGGCGAACCGTCTATCGGTTGCCTTGCATCTTTATTATAGCCAAATGAAAGCAAAATGTCAAGCCGCCGGCGGCAGATCCGGCGGCCTTTTCTGTGTTTGCCCCAAAGAATCTTTCCATGGATGGTGAACTGTAACCAGAGCCTGCCGCTTCCTTTTCATTGGAAAGCACTATTCCAGGAAAAATACCTGGGTCATTTTGGGCTGGGCGCCGGTTTCCGGGTCCATTTCCATGACCATAACGTCCTTCATGTATTCGTTCCATTTGTCCACAACGGGGCTTTGAGCCTGGACCTTGGCGGCGTAATCGCAGCCCTTCTCGCATTCGTAGTAGCCGAACAGCTCGCTGCCCACATTCCAGATGGTGTAATTCCGGATGCCCGCCTCTTTCAGCACCGCCTTCAGTTCCGGCCAGATTTCATCGTGACGGCGGCGGTATTCAGAAAGCATCCCTTCTTTTACAACGGCTTTCCATGCGTAGCGTTCCACAGTATCCCCTCCATGTAAAATTTTTTCTTATTTTACAGCATTTTATTCAGAATTTCAAGGGGGATGTTTACTTTTTGCGGAAAAACATGTATACTGATACTAATTAAGCATTGGCCGCCGGTTTATGTACAGATTTATCAGTCAGGAGGAAACGGATGAACATTGGAAAAGCCTGCCGGGCAGAAGCCCTGTCTTACCTGGGGTGCCGGGGAAACCCGCCGCCGGAGCTGGCGGCCCAGGTGGAATGGGGCCTTGGGGAGGTTCAGAAACTGCCGCCGCCAAAAATGCTTTGGCGGGAATTTTTACTGGAACGGACAGGCGGCCGGCTAACCTTGGCCGGGACAACGCTGGCTCTGCCGGGGAAGGATTTGGAAAACCTTCTCCGGGACTGCAAAAAAGCCCTTTTGCTGGCGGCGGCCATGGGCCGGGAAGCGGAAACGGCAATCCGGCGGATACAGGTAAAGGACGTGGGCAAAGGGCTTGTCCTGGACTGCTGCATCAGCGCCGCCTTGGAAACCGCCTGCAATGAATGGCAGGCCCAGCGGGAACAGGATGCGGCGGCCCGGAAAGAATACCTGACGGACCGGTTCAGCCCCGGCTACGGCGACCTGCCCCTTTCTTTGCAAAAAGAATTCTTGGAAATTCTGGACGCCCCCCGGAAAATCGGCCTTTGCGCCACGCCGGAATTCCTGCTGACCCCCCGGAAATCGGCGACGGCCATTGTTGGAATCGCCAATACGCCCCAGCCCCGCACTTATGGCGGGTGCCGGGACTGCCCGCGTTACGAAGCCTGTCAATTACGGAAGGATGGAATCACCTGTGGAAAATAAACTGCAAACCCTTTTAAAAAGCCGGAAATTCGTTTATCTGGACGGCGGAATGGGGACCATGATCCAGCAAAACGGCCTGAAGCTGGGGCAGCGCCCGGAGCTTTTCGTGCTGGAACACCCGGAAGCGGTGGCCAAGATCCACCGGCAGTATCTGGAAAGCGGCGCGGACGTCCTCTATACCTGCACTTTCGGGGCCAACGCCCACAAGCTGGCCGGAACCGGCGTTTCTCCGGCTCAGGTCATCAAAGCCGCGGTATCCGCCGCCCAGAAAGCGGCGGAGGGGTTCCCCGGCCCCAAGCCTTTGATCGCCCTGGACATCGGCCCCATCGGGGAGCTTTTGGAACCGGCGGGGACGCTGTCTTTTAGGGAGGCATACAGCCTGTTCCGGGAAATGGCAACAGCCGGCGAAGAAGCCGGGGCGGATTTGGCCGTCTTTGAAACCATTGCGGACCTGGGGGAAATGCGGGCGGCAGTCCTGGCGGCAAAGGAGAATACCAGCCTGCCCGTTTTAGCCACCATGACTTTTGAGGCGGACGGCCGCACCTTTACCGGATGCACGGCTGAAGCCGCCGCCCGGACCTTGGACGGCCTTGGCGTGGACGCTTTGGGCTTAAACTGCTCCCTGGGGCCTGGGGAAATCCTGCCCATTGCCCGGCGGATGGCAAAGTGCACTGCAAAGCCTCTGGCCGTCAAGCCAAACGCCGGGCTTCCCGACCCACAGGACAACTGCTACCATCTTTCTCCGGCGGATTTCGCCGCCCAGATGCGGGAGTTTGCCCCCTTGGGCATCCGGCTGGCGGGGGGCTGCTGCGGCACTACCCCGGAGTTTATCCGGGAGCTGAAAAAGGCCCTGGAGCCTTTGCCCTGTCCCAGTGAACGGGAAATCCTCCCGGCAGCGGTCTGTTCCCCCTTAAAAACCGTGGAGCTAAATGGCGTGCACATCATCGGCGAGCGCATCAACCCCACCGGGAAAAAACGGTTCCAGCAGGCGCTTTTGGAGCAGGATTTGGACTACATCCTGGCCCAGGGGGTGGCCCAGGCCGACGCCGGGGCGGAAATTTTAGACGTCAACGTGGGGCATCCCGGGGTGGACGAACCGGCCTTGATGGAAAAGGTGGTGCGGGAGCTGCAAGGGGTTTTGGAACTGCCCTTGCAGATTGACTCCTCCGACCCGGCGGCCATTGAGGCGGGTTTGCGGGCCTTCCACGGGGTGGCCATTGTCAATTCCGTCAACGGGGAGGAGGAAAATCTCTGGAAAATCCTGCCTTTGGTGAAAAAATACGGCGCCTTCGTGGTGGGCCTGACTTTAGACAGCCAGGGGATCCCCCAGACGGCGGAGGAACGCCTTGCCATTGCCCGGAAAATTTTGGAATCGGCCCTGTCCTATGGCATCCCTAAGGAAAAGGTGCTCATGGACTGCCTGGCCCTGACGGTTTCCGCCCAGCAGTCCCAGGCCGCCGAGACTTTAAAGGCGGTGCGGATGGTTCGGGAAGAGCTGGGCCTAAAAACCGTGCTGGGAGTTTCCAACATCTCCTTCGGGCTGCCCAACCGGGAACTTTTAAACCACAGCTTTTTGACGGCGGCCATGGAAAACGGCCTGAACCTGCCCATTTTAAACCCCAACATCCCCTCCATGACGGCGGCGGTGGCGGCTTACAACGTCCTCCACGGCTTTGACAAGGATTCCGCCGCATATATTGAGCGGTTCTCCGCCTCGGAACCGGAGAAGCAGGCCCCGGCGGCTCTGCCCGGCCATACCCTGGCGGAGGCGGTGAAAAAGGGCTTAAAAGAGGAGGCCCGGCTGAAAACAGAGGAACTCCTCCGGGAAAAGGAACCCTTTGACATTATCGACGGCGTTTTGATCCCGGCGCTGGATGAAGTAGGGGCCGGGTTTGAAAAGGGGAAGCTCTTTTTGCCCCAGCTTATCAACGCCGCTACGGCTTCCCAGGAGGCTTTTGAGGTCATCCGCAAAAAATTGGCGGCGGAAGGGGCCGGGACTGTCAACAAAGGGAGCATCATCCTGGCCACAGTCAAAGGGGACATCCACGACATCGGCAAAAATATCGTCAAAGTGCTGCTGCAAAATTACGGTTACCGGGTCATTGACCTGGGCCGGGATGTGCCGCCGGAAACCGTTGTGGAAACCGCCGTCCGGGAAAACATCCGGCTGGTGGGCTTAAGCGCACTGATGACCACTACCTTAAAGAGCATGGCCGAAACCATCCGGCTCCTGCGGGAATCGGGACACCCCTGCAAGATCATGGTGGGCGGGGCGGTTCTTACGGAAAGCTACGCCATGGAAATGGGGGCGGACTACTACGCCAAGGACGCCAAGCGTTCCGCCGACATTGCCAAGGAAGTTTTTGGGGAGGGGGAAAATTAATGGAACCCATCCGGGAATATCTGAAAACAAAGCCCCTGCTCTTTGACGGGGCCATGGGGACTTACCTGCTGTCTAAGCATCCGGGGGCCGACCCCCGGTGCGAGCTTTTGAATTTAAGCCATCCGGAATGGGTCTTAGAAATCCACCGGGAATACCAGAAAGCCGGGGCCAGGGCGTTAAAAACCAACACCTTCGGGGCCAACACGGTTTCCTTGGAATGCGGCTTTGAAAAGGTGGAGGAAATCATCCGGGCCGGCTACGGGCTGGCCGCCGCTGCGGCCGGGGAAGAATCTTACGTCTTTGCAGACATCGGCCCCATCCTTACGGAAAACGCCGGGGAGGAATACCGGAAAATTGCGGATGTGCTTTTGGGCTTAGGCGCTCAAAACTTCCTCTTTGAAACCTTCCCTTCCGCCGGAGAACTGCCGGAAATCTGCCGGTATATCCGAAAACAGTGCCCCGAGGCGTTCCTTCTCACCTCCTTCGCCGTCTCCCCGGACGGATTCACCCGCCAGGGGTATTCCGCCGCCCAGCTGCTCCGGGAAATGGAGCCTTTTGCAGACGGGGTGGGGTGCAACTGCGTTTCCGGGCCGTCCCATCTGCTGGGGCTGGCAAAAGAGCTGAAAACCTCCCGGGTTCTCAGCATCATGCCCAATTCCGGCTACCCCACAGCCGTTGGGGGCCGCACCTATTTTGAAAGCGGCGCGGATTATTTTGCCGGGAAAATGGGGGAGATGGCCGGGTGCGGCGTCCGGATTTTCGGGGGCTGCTGCGGCACCACCCCCGCCCACATCGCCGCCACAGCCCGGATTTTGGAGGAAGCGGAGCATAAGAATGGGGCGGATTCCGCCGCGTCCGCCGTGAAATCCCCAAAAACTGCGCCAAAAAACCGGTTCCGGGAAAAGCTGGAAGCCGGGAAAAAGGTCATTGCCGTGGAGGTGGACCCGCCCGCCAACGACGACGGGAGCTTTTTCATGGAAGCGGCGGCCCGGCTGAAGGCATTGGGGGTGGACGCAGTGACGGTGGCCGACTGCCCGGTTGCCAGGGTCCGGGCGGACGCCGCCATGCTGGCGGCCAAGCTGAAGCGGGAGCTGGACATGGACGCCATCCCTCACATGACCTGCCGGGACCGGAATTTAAACGCCGCCAAGGCCCTGCTTTTGGGGCTGTCCATGGAGGATGTCCACAATATCCTGGTGGTCACCGGCGACCCGGTGCCCAGCGCCAGCCGGGACGAGGTGAAGGCGGTGTTCAGCTTCAATTCCGCCATGCTGGCAGGGTATATCCGGGCTTTAGGGGAGGAAACCCTGGGAGGGCCGTTTCTGGTGGCCGGGGCCTTAAACGTCAATGCCCCCAATTTTGACGCGGAGCTGAAAAAAGCACACCGCAAAAAGGAAAGCGGTGTGCAGATGCTCATGACCCAGCCTGTTTTTACGGAAGAAGCATTGCAAAACCTCCGGCGGGCCAAGGAGGAAACGGGGCTGTGGATTCTGGGGGGATTGATGCCCCCGGTCAGCTACCGGAACGCCTGCTATATGCACAACGAAATTTCCGGCATCCGGCTTTCGGAGGAAATCTTAGAGCGGTACAAGGATGTAGACCGGGAGGAAGCCGGGAGAATCGGGGTGTCCCTCTGCCTGGAAACGGCGGGGAAAATGGCCCCTTGGGTGGACGGGTATTACCTGATGACCCCCTTCCAGCGCATTGACCTGATTGAGGAAATCGTCCGGCAGTTAGGGCGTTAACTCCAGGACGCAGATTTCCGGGATATTTCCCAGCCGCACCGGCAGCTTTGTGGTGCCGATGCCGGAACTGACAAACAGATCCGTCTGCCCCCAGGCATACCAGCCCTTGTAAAACCGCTGGGAACCGGGGGGCAGGATTTTTTCCGTCAAAAAGGGGAGGGTCACCTGGCCGCCGTGGGAATGGCCCGATAAAATCAAATCCACCCCCTCCATGGGCAGTTCCGCGATTAAGTCCGGCTCGTGGGAAAGGAGGATGGTGAAAGCCTCCGGGGGAGCTCCCTCTAAATTCAGGGAAGGGCTTCCCAGCAGGGCGTCGTCCACCCCGGCAATGGTGAGATTGCTGCCCGGCACAGAAACCCACTGGTTGCAAAGGACGGTAAATCCGCCCGTTGCCAATATGCTTTCATATACCCGGGAGGCCCCGCCGCCCCGGTCGTGATTGCCCCAGACGGCGTATTTCCCCAAAGGAGCCTGGATTTTTGAAAGCTCTTCTGCAATCCTGTCCAAATCCAGCAGGTCCGCGTCCTGCCGGTAGGCGTCAAAAAAATCGCCGCCAAAAAACACCAGGTCCGGGTTTTGAGCGTTGATTTTTTCCACGATTTTGACGAGCTTCTCAGGAGAATACTGGCTTCCAAAATGGGTGTCGGTGAAAAAGACGGCCGTAAGCGGCTCCGTTTTTCCGGCGGCGGAAACCTCTTGGCGATTGATCCGCAGCAGGTTGGGTTCTATAAAACGGGCATAGCCGCCAACCAGTATGGCGGCGGCAAATAGAATCAAGAAAAATCGGAAGAATTTTTTCATCTCATCCCCCTTTCTTGGGATTTTTCTGTTTTCGTAGGGGCCGGGTCGCCCGGCCCGCATTAAAAATTGGAATATCCCGGAAAAATCGCCGGGACGGGAAACTGTCGTGAATAAATTCACGACGTCCCCTACAAAACAATTTCTGTTTGGTTTTGGGGAACGATAGGAGAAGAAACCTTCCCAGAACGCCACAGCTTGTCGTGGCGTTCCAGCAGTAGAATAGGGACACCACAGCCGCGTCGAATTAACGGCCCGGTTACCGGGCTTCCATGGCCGCGGGGCGCAGGTTGGTTTCCCGGATGCGGCGGTAGATTTCCGGGGAGAATTTGGGGGTGCGGTCGTACCGGAACAGGCCGTTCTGCTCCTGCTCGATGTCGTAAGGCTGGGTGTAGCAGAAGGCGCAGATTTTGGGGTTGTCCAGCAAAACTTTTGTCAGGCCGCAGTACCGGCGGCAGACTTCCTCCTCGGTCTGGGGCGTTTCCCCATAGCCCCATCCGCCCTGGACGCCGGGGCACCACCAGGTCCCGCCGTATTCGCTGACAAATAAGGGGAGCTTGCCGTCCCATTTGCCCCATTCCGGGAAATTCTCAAAGGATTCTCCCTGTTCCGTCCGGGCGTAGTGCTCCGCCATGACGGCGGGGTCCTGCTCATAATCGTGGACGTCGTAAAGGTCCGTCTGCCCTGTGTGGACATAGCCGCTGGCGTCGATGACCAGGCGGCTGGGGTCCGTCAGCTTGGTCATCTGGTAAACGGTCCGCACCGTGTCTTTGGCGGTCTGGCAGTCGTAGCCCACGTTGGTTTCGTTAAAGGGGCACCAGCCGATAATGGCCGGATGGTTAAAATCCCGTTTCACCGATTCCATCCACTGGGGCAGGAAAACGGCCAGAGCTTCGGGCCTCGTAATGTCGATGCCCCAGCTGGCGTATTCGCCCCAGCACAGGTAGCCCAGCTTGTCCGCCCAATACAGGAACCGGGGCTCAAAGACCTTCTGGTGCAGCCGGGCGCCGTTAAAGCCCAGATCCTGGCAGCGGAGGATGTCCGCTTTTAAGGCTTCATCGCTGGGGGCGGTGTAAATGCCGTCGGGATAAAAGCCCTGGTCCAAAACCAGCCGCTGGAAAATGGGTTTGCCGTTTAACAGCACCGCGCCGTCCTGCACCTCGATTCCCCGCAGGCCGAAATAGCCTGTTACCCGGTCGCCGCCGGAGAGAGAAAGGGTCAGGTCATAAAGGGCGGGGTGGCCCGGCTCCCACAGGTCGATAAGGGAGAGGGGCAGTTCCAGGAAAACATGAGGGGCGGCTTTGACCGAAACACGCCCGGCGGAACGGCCTTCCAGGCTGGCGTCGGCGGTGAGCATCAGCCCTTCCGGACAGCCCTTGATTTCCGCTTCCACGGTAATTTTTCCGTTGCGGTAGTCGGGGGTGACCCGGTAATCCGCAATATAGGTGCTGGGGACCGGTTCCAGCCAGACAGTCTGCCAGATGCCGGTGGTGCGGGTGTAGTCGCAGCCGTGGGAGTGAAGCTCGGAGCTTTGTTTGCCCCGGGGCTGGCGCATGCTGCGGACATCGTCCCGGGCGTAAACGGTGAGGATGTTTTCCCCGGGAACAGCCGCTTCCGTAATATCCAGAGTAAAGGGGGTGTAGCCGCCCTGGTGGCTTCCCACCGGCTGGCCATTTACCCAAACCTCACATTCATAGTCCACCGCGCCGAAATGCAGCAGCAGCCGGCCGTTTAAGTCCGCCTGGGCCGCGTTGAACCGGCGTTTGTACCATACCGCCGGGATAAAATCCGTAAACCCGATGCCGGACAGCCTGCTTTCCGGGCAGAAGGGCACCAGGATGGAACCGTTTAAGTGTTCCGCCTGGGCAAGGCCCCGGGCTTTGCCGCTGTCGGAGAAGTCAAAGTCGAATTCCCACTGGCCGTTTAGGTTTGTCCAGACCGGGCGGGCCATTTGAGGGCGGGGGTATTCGGGACGGGGGATATTCATAAAACGTCACTCCTTTGTTGTTTTAGAAAGTACCTTTATTATAAAAAGCCTTCCACAAAAAGTCAATGAGGATTCCCGGCGGAATCCTCATTTTTACAATTTTGCAATGAAATTTTCAGGAATTGCCGGCCTATGCGATTCCACCAAAAAGGTTCTGGAAAATTGTGGGATATCGGCGGGCGAACACAGTTCGCCCCTACAAAAACGATAGAAAATAAAACCAAACCATACGGCGAGCCTGTCGAGCCGTCCGGCGGTTAGATAGGAATTGAAACGCCGCGGCGAATTACCGGCGGCGGTTCGCCGCCCTACAAAAACGATAGAAGATAAAATCAACCCATGCGGCGAGCCTGTCGAGCCGTCCAGCGGTTGGATAGAGATACCACGGCCGCGTCGAATTGGCTGCCCGGCCTCCGGGCCGCCTAGAGGATGAAGCAGACCAAGCCGTTGCAGCCTTCGTTGATGATCCGTTCAATGGTTTCCTGGAGCTTCATCCGGGCGTCGGTGGGCATCCGGTAGAGCTTGTTATGTAAGCCCTCGTTTACCAGCTCATGAAGGGATTTGCCGAAAATATTGGACTCCCAAATCTTCTTGGGATTCTCCTCAAATTCATCCAGCAAAAATTTCACAAGCTCCTCCGACTGTTTTTCGGAACCCACAATGGGGCTGACCTCCGTCTGAATATCCGCCCGCATCATGTGGATGCTGGGGGCGCTGGCCTTCAGCTTCACCCCGTATTTGCCGCCCTGGCGCACAATCTGAGGTTCCTCCAGGGTAAGTTCCTCCATGGTGGGCATGACAATGCCGTAGCCGGTGGCCGCCACCTCGTCCAAAGCCCCTTTGAGCTTCATGTATTCCCGCTGGCAGGCCGCCAGCTCCTTCATGCAGGGCATCAAATCCGCCTCGTCTGTAATGGTAAGCCCCGTGGCTTCCCCAAGAATCTGATAAAATAACGAGGGCTTCAATTGGATGCAGATGCGGGCCTGGCCGGTGCCCATGTCAATTTTCGGCACGTTGACGGAGGCGATGTGCTCGCAGCCGGACAAGGCGCTGCCAATGCCGGACAAATCCCGCAGAAGGCGCATTTCCCGGGCGGCCTCCCGGATGGCGTCAAAGACCGCGGTTTTGAGCCAGTGCCCCTTTTCCAGCGAAATAATCCACCGGGGCAGCTCCACGGCGATTTCCCGCACAGGGAATTCCAAAAGCATCTCCGAAAGCAGGCCCTTGATGTCCTCCTCCGTCAGTTCCAGGCAGTTGACCACCGCCACCGGGCGGCCGTATTTTTCCTCCATCTGCTTTTGCAGGGCCTTGGTCTCCGGGGAACGGGGGGAGGCGGTGTTTAAAAGGATTAAAAAGGGCTTGCCAAGCTCCGTCAGCTCCCGGATCACCCGTTCTTCCGCTTCTTCGTATTCCTCCCGGGGAATGTCGGTGAAGCTGCCGTCGGTGGTCAGCACCAGACCCAGGGTGGAATGGTCGGTGATGACCTTCCGGGTTCCCACCTCGGCGGCCATGTTGAAGGGCACTTCATCCTCAAACCAGGGGGTCCGCACCATCCGGGGGGCTTCGTTTTCAAAATACCCCAAAGAGCTGGGGACGATGTATCCTACGCAGTCAATGAGCCGCACCCGGGCGGAGGCGTTTTCGTCCAGATCCACCTGGGCCGCCTCCTCGGGGATAAATTTGGGTTCCGTGGTCATAATGGTCTTGCCGGCGGCGGACTGGGGCAGCTCGTCGGTGGCCCGTTCTCTAACAAATTCGCTTTTGATGTGGGGGATGACCAGGGTTTCCATGAATTTCTTGATAAAGGTGCTTTTTCCTGTCCGCACCGGCCCTACAATCCCGATATAGATATCGCCGCCGGTACGCAGGGCGATATCCCGGTAAATATTCCGATTTTCCATTTCAATACCTCCGCTTTCCAACTGTTCAGCCGTCAATCAAGGGGATCAGGAGCATGGTCCGGGCCGGAAGACGCTCCTCCTCCAGGCTGTTTTCCTCCATTACCGCCGCCATGGAGGTGGAGTAGGATTTGGCAATGTCCCAAACGTCGTCCCCTTCCTCCGCGTAGCAGATCCGCAGGGCGCAGAGGGGGTCTTTCTCCCGGGGGGAATCCTCGTTTACAGCGGCGTCGGTAATGGCGGTAAACCGGCATTTTTCATAAACCGGGCCGCTGACCCGCAGCTCCGCCCGGATTTCCAGGCTGGTTTCCGAAAGGATGGCGTACCCGCAGGACAGCACCTCCACACAGGGGAAGAAGGAGATTTCCTCAGCGGAAAGGCCGGTCAGCAGCTTCAGCTCCGTGGGGATGGTTTTATCCAGGATAAAGGGGACCCCGTCTGCGCCGATACAGAGGACGGATACCTCCAGATTTCCGTTTAAGGAAAGGGTCCCTTCGCTGTACTGGACGGACGCTTCACCAAAGGAGGCCCAGGCGTCGCAGACAGAGGAAACGGCGGACCCGGAATCAATGGTGTTCCTAGTCATGACGGTCAGGTCCGCGTCCTGGATGAGCCGGTCGGCCGCGGCCGGACGGGTGGAAACATTGGCTTCATATTGGGTGGAATAGGCGTCGTCCGCCAGGATGACGTCCTGGTTCTGGTCGGCTGTGCAGAAGCAGGAAACGGTAAATTCGCAGTTCAAAATCCGGTTGCTGCCGTCCTCGTCCGGCCTTGGCTCAATGCTGACGCCGGAAACCAAAAACCGCACGGCGCAGAGGTCATCCTCGGTGACGCCGGGAACGTCGGCAATCTGGCTGATGGGGATGGAAAATTCCATGGTTTCCGGTTTGGCGCTGTCCTCCTCCGGCTGGTAGAGGATATGCAGGGAAAGGTCCGCCTTGCAGATGACCTTGTTGGCAATAAGCTTAATGTCCGAAGGGACCGCAGTGCAGGAGTACCCCAACAGGGAGCCGAAGGGAGGCTTGGCAGCGCCCAGCTCCAGATCCTCATTGACCACAAAGGCCTTGGAGCCGGTTTTCCGGGGGCCGCACATGGAAATCCGCAGGGGATGGAACTGCATGCCGCCGCCGCTGCCTCCGGTGATTACCGGCTGGGCTTTTTGGCAGCAGACCCGCACCTTGCAGCTGACTCCGCCCCGGATGTCCAGCCGCCGCTGGTTCACCGCCCGGCCGGATACGAAATAACACCGGGGGACGGCGGAGATAATGGGGTTCTGGCATTCCCCGGGCAGCTCAACGGTCTTGGAAAAGGGGACGTTCTGGGCGACGCAGCAGACCCTTCCGGTGTCCTCGGCCAGGTAAATGGCCCGGACAACGGCGACCCCATCCAGGACCACCTGGCTCCCTGCGGCTTTCTGGGATTGGATGACGGGGGTGATGGAGGTTTTTAAGAGCTTAAAAATATTGGGGCAGTAGTCCGGGAGGAAATAGTCCAGCTCGACCGACTGCTCCACCGATGTGTCCAGGACAATTTCGCTCAGGTAGACGGTATCCTGGCTTAAGGTGGGCTGGGACATGGTATCATCCTTTCTTTTTGTGCTTTTACCCTATGCCTATGCGCCTGCGGGACAAAATATGCGGGGATAAACCCGCGGCTTTTGGGAAGAATATTCCTGCGGGATTTCCGCCGTATGTGAAAGGAGTGGATTGAATGAACGGGTTTATGGATTCCATGCCCAAGGATTCCTATTTCCAGAGCCTTCCGGATTGGCTCAAAGAGAATATTATCCAGTCCGGCGCTCAGTTTGAGAACCGACAGGAGCTTCAGAGCTTCGTGGCCCAGTACCTGACGGAAGGGCGCTGAATACTGGGGAACTGTACAGATTTTCTGAAAAAAGAGCCGGGTGTTTCTGTGAAGCACCGGCCCTTTTTTGTTTGACTTACCCTTTAAAATATGGTAAAATGTCAATAAAAGAGGAAAAGGTTTTTGGACAATGTGATTTGCGCCGCATTTCGCAGAAAGAGAGGGACCAGCATGAATTACACTCCCGAACAGATCAAGGCTGTGAAAGCCCAGGGGTTCTTATTCAACAACGACAAGGAGCATTTTAACGGCCGGGTTATCACGGAAAACGGCGTACTGAATGCCGCGCAGCTGTCCGCCATTGCGGAAGCGGCGAAAAAATTCGGCAACGGGGAGGTTTCCTTTACCACCCGCATGACGGTGGAGGTCCACGGCCTGCATTACGAGGATATCGAAGCCTTCCAGGCGGAGCTGGCCAAAGCGGGGCTGGTAACCGGCGGCACCGGCGCAAAGGTCCGTCCTGTCGTGGCCTGCAAGGGCACCATGTGCGTTTTCGGTCTCATTGACACTCAGGGGCTGGCCAAGGAGATCCACAAGCGTTTTTATGAGGGCTACCGTTCCGTTTCCCTGCCTCATAAATTCAAAATTGCCGTGGGCGGCTGCCCCAATAACTGCGCCAAGCCTGATTTGAACGACATCGGCATTATCGGCCAGCGGATCCCCCATATTAACAAAGAGACCTGCCGGGGCTGCAAAAAGTGCGCCTGCGAGGCGGAATGTCCCATTGGGGCCTGCCATGTGGTGGACGGCAAACTGGTCATTGACGAGGAAAAATGCAACCACTGCGGCCGCTGCATCACCAAATGTTATTTCGGGGCCAACGAAGGCAGCCAGTCCTTCTACAAAATCTACATCGGCGGACGGTGGGGCAAGCAGGTCCGGCAGGGTCAGGCTTTGAAGCACCTGTGCGCTACAAAAGAAGAGGCCATGGATATGGTGGAGAAAGCCATCCTCCTCTTTAAGTCCCAAGGCAAAAAAGGCGAGCGTTTTTCCAGCCTGGTGGAGCGCCTGGGCATGGACAAGGTAGAGGAAATCCTTCTCTCCGACGACCTGCTCCAGCGCAAGGAAGAAATTCTGGCGGAATAATTGGAATAAACAGAAAAAACAGGGCGCTGTCCGAAAAAGACGGCGCTCTGTTTTTAGTTTTTAAACCGGTTACCAGGCCTGTGCGGCGGGGCAGAGGGATAGAAAAGGTTCAGGTTTTACGCAGCACCCATTCTTTTTTCGCGCGAAAAAAGAATGGGGAGAAAAACGCGCCGGGGCAAGCCCCTGGACCCCCGCCGCGGCCGTATACCACCAGATGCGTATTGGCTGTACGGGAATTAGGAAAGCCTGCGTGGCGGGATTGGAACGCCGCAAGAAACGTTTTGTAAAAAACGATAGAATATAAAACCAAGCCAGGACGGCGCAGCCTGTCGCGCCGTTCCGGCGATTGATTTGATGCTGTGCGGCCGCGTCGAATTAACAGCGGGCTCTGGTTTTCGTTTTTTAAACCGGTTACCAGGCCTGTGCGGCGGGGCAGAGGGGTAGAAAAGGTTCAGGTTTTACGCAGCACCCATTCTTTTTTCGCGCGAAAAAAGAATGGGGAGAAAAACGCGCCGGGGCAAGCCCCTGGACCCCCGCCGCGGCCGCATACCACCAGATGCGTATTGGCTGTACGGGAATTAGGAAAGCCTGCGTGGCGGGATTGGAACGCCGCAAGAAACGTTTTGTAAAAAACGATAGAAGATAAAACCAAGCCGGAACGGCGCAGCCTGTCGCGCCGTTCCGGCGGTTGATTTGATGCTGTGCGGCCGCGTCGAATTAACAGCGGCCTACAAGCAATAGAAATAGAATCCTCCCCATACGGCGAATTCATTGAGCCGTCCAGCGGTTGGATAGGAATTGAAACGCCGCGTCGACTTACCAGCGGCGGTTCGCCAGAGTTATGGCAAAAGCGGGACACTCTCTGCCAGGGGCGCAACTTGTTTGCGCCAGCCAAAGTCCAACGCGGAATACCCCGCCCGCGTCGACTTACCAGCGGCGGTTCGCCGCTAGACGCCGGAATAAGCGGAGAAACCGCCGTCAATGGGGATCACTACGCCGGTGACAAAGGACGCCGCTTCGTTGTTTAACAGGAACATCACAGCCCCCGCCAGTTCCTCCGTTTTGCCGAACCGGCCCATGGGCGTGGCCGCCAGAATCTTCCCGGTGCGGGGAGTAGGCGTGCCGTCGCCGTTGAACAGCAGCTTCTCGTTCTGCTTGGTGACAAAGAATCCCGGGGCAATGGCGTTGACCCGGATATTTTCCTTGGAAAAATGCACCGCCAGCCACTGGGTGAAATTGGACACCGCCGCTTTTGCTCCCGAATATGCAGGGATTTTAGTCAGGGGCGTGTAGGCGTTCATGGAGGAAATGTTCAAAATGTTGCAGCCTTCCCGGCCCAGCATATCTTTGGCGAATACCTGGGTGGGGATCAAAGTGCCTAAGAAATTCAGGTTGAAGACAAATTCCACCCCGTCGGAATCCAGGTCGAAAAAGCTCTTGGTTTCCGCGTCGATGTCCCCGGGGAAGTAATATTCCTTGTCCGTGGTGGCCCGGGGATTGTTGCCGCCGGCGCCGTTAATCAGGATGTCGCAGGGGCCGAAATCCCGGAGCACTTCCTGATGGACCGTCTCCATAACCTCTTTATTCAACACATCGGCTTTGTAAGCCTTGGCCGTATAGCCTTCGGCGGCAATTTCACCGGCCACAGCCTGAGCCGCTTCCAGGTTCAAGTCCAGGATGGCGGTTTTGGCCCCGCACTGGGCCAGCATTTTAGCGAACATGGAGCACAAAACGCCGCCGGCTCCCGTGACAACGGCGGTTTTCCCGCTTAAATCCAAAGAAAAGGGAAGTTTCATTCCAATGCCTTCTTTCGTTATTCGGTTTTTTGTAAGGTTTCCCAGATGCCGTTTAAATAGGACGCGCCCAAAGCCCGGTCGAAAAGGCCGTAGCCGGGTTTTCCGGTTTCGCCCCAGATCATGCGGCCGTGGTCCGGCCGGATATAGCCGTCAAAGCCGTTTTTATAGAGCGCCCGCATGATTCCCACAATGTCCAAAGAGCCGCAGGGGGAGAAATGGGCACTTTCCTCAAAGGAGCCGTCCTCCAAAATTTTCACGTTGCGGATGTGCATGAAATGGATGCGGCCCATGGCGGAATACTTGTCCGTGAGCTTGACCATATCGTTAGTTTTGGCGCACCCCAAAGAACCGGTGCAGAGGGTCAGGCCGTTTGCGGGGCTGTCCACCAGCTTTAAGAACCGGTCGATGTTTTCCTCGCAGGTGATAATCCGGGGCAGGCCGAAAATAGGCCAGGGCGGGTCGTCCGGATGGATGGCCATATTGACGCCGCTTTGTTCCGCAACCGGAATGACCTCCGACAGGAAATACCGCAGGTTTTCCCACAAATCCTCCTCGGTGATTTGGGCGTAATCCTCAAAAACCGCTTTTAAGCTCTCCTTGGTGTAGCTGGCGTCCCAGCCGGGAAGGTTCAGTTCCCCGGTCAAGGGGTCCATTTTTTCCAGCTGGTCCTTGTAATACACCAGAGCGTTGGAGCCGTCGGGCAGGACTTTGTCCAGCTGGGTGCGGGTCCAGTCAAATACCGGCATAAAGTTATAGCAGACGCATTTGACCCCGGCCTCCCCCAGCCGGCGGATATTCTCCTTGTAATTTTCGATGTACCGGTCCCTTGCGGGTTTGCCAAGCTTGATGTCCTCGTGGACGGGGACGCTTTCAATGACTTCAAAGTGCAGCCCCGCGTCCTCGGTCTGCTTTTTCAGGGCCGCGATGCTTTCCCGGCTCCAAATCCCCCCGGGAGGGACGTCGTAAACGGCGGTGACAATGCTGTGCATATTGGGAATCTGGCGGATGTACTCAATTTTCACCGGGTCATCGGGGCCATACCAGCGGAACGACAGTTTCATGTTCCAAAGCCTCCTTGCTGTTCCTGTTATTGATTTCATTATAATCGAATAAATCACAAAGTAAAATGCCAATATTGCTTGACATATTGTGTTTCTTGCTATATTATCAATGTAAAGGAGGGGAGGACTGTGCAAAGCTCTGTCCAGCCGTTCAGCCCCCGGCAGCAGATGCTGGCGGCTGATTATGAAATTTACCGGTACCGGGATTCCCATATAAGCCAGGTGGAACTGCACCACCACGATTTTTACGAGGTTTATTTCTTTATTTCCGGCAGCGTCCAGTACACCATCGAGAGCCGGCAGTACCAGCTGAAGCCGGGGGACATCCTGCTCATCTCGCCTTTGGAGCTGCACCAGCCCCTGGTGCGGGCGGATAAGGAGCCTTATGAGCGGGTGGTGCTGTGGGTGAGCCGCAGCTGCCTGGAAGCCCTGTCCGGCCAAGGGTGCAGCCTGTCCGGCTGCTTTGACATCCATTCGCCGCAGCACACCAATTTACTGCGGCTGGACGCCGTTTCAGTGCGGCGGCTTCAGGACATGGCGGACTCCATGATGGAGGAGCGGGAACGGAAGTATTTCGGGTGGGAGTTAAACGCCAAGGCCCTGCTGACCAGGATCCTTGTGGAGCTGAACCGCCGGATTGGAGACGCGCCCTCCGGGTTTGAGATCCCGGACGAGTCCAGCGGCATTATCGCCGGCGTGCTCCGGTATATCAACGAAAATTTCGGCGAGGAAATTTCGTTAGATTCCCTGTCGGAACGGTTTTTTATCAGCAAATACCACCTTTCCCGGGAATTCAAACGGCTGGTGGGCACCTCCGTCTACCGGTATGTGATCCAGAAGCGGCTCATTATGGCCAAGCAGAAGATGCTGGCCGGGTGCAGCCCCACCGACGTTTACTGCAACTGCGGGTTTGGGGACTACGCCAATTTCTACCGGGCTTTCCGGGCGGAATACGGGATTTCCCCCAAGGAGTTCTGCGGCGGCGCCGCAAAAGGGACGGACCGGCGGCAAAACTAAGAAAAACTTAAGCAGCCCTGGCATTGCTTTTTCTGCGGCGGTGTGCTATACTTAGGGGGACATGCCGCTTGGAGGCGGCTCAAAGGAGGTCCGGACCATGGCCCATAGACGGCGGCGCCGTTTGAAAACAAAGAAACTGATTCTTACCATATTCCTTTTGCTGCTTTTTGTGGTAATGGGATATTGCGCGTACTATATTTTTACCATTGTGAAGGGGCTGGACGACAGCCGCAACGCCAGCTTTACCACGGATTTATCGGAGCTGGGGATTGTATCCGACGATATGCTGAAAGACGACGCCTCGGACGCCAGCATTACCAATATCGCCCTGTTCGGCGTGGACCAGCGGGAGGACGAGGCCTGCCGTTCCGACGTGATTATGGTGGCCAGCGTGGACAAGCGCCACGACAAAATCAAACTCACTTCTGTGATGCGGGACAGCTATGTTCCCATTGACGGCTACGGGAACAATAAAATCAACGCCGCCTATTTTTACGGCGGCCCTGAACTGGCGGTCAAAACCTTAAACCAGGTGTTCGACTTGAAAATCACCGATTATGTGACGGTGAATTTCAGTGAAATGGCGGAAATTGTGGACGCTGTGGGGGGCGTGCAGATCGACGTTTCCGAGGAGGAACGCAAAGACGCCAACCACAACATGATCGAACAGTCGGCCCAGTCCGGCAAGCCGGTGGATACCATAGAGCAGCCCGGCTTCCAGACTTTAAGCGGGATGCAGGCGGTGGCCTACGCCCGGATCCGCCATGTGGGCAACGCCGATTACGACCGCACTGCCCGCCAGCGGGAAGTTATGGAGCAGATTTTTATCAAAGGGAAAAATATGAACCCCATAGAATATCCGGGGCTGATTAAGCGGATGCTGCCTTTGGTGGAAACCTCCCTGGATTTGACGGAAATCTTAGATATGGCCGGGATTATGCTGCGGGACGTATCCTTTGTAGATTTCCGGCTCCCCTGCAACGAGGATTTGATAAACGGCGGCAGCCTGGTTTTGGACGGCGTGGATTACCTCTACTACGACCTGGATTCTTCCAAAGACAAGCTCCACAATTTTATCTACCAGGACATCCTGCCGGGGCAGAGCAGCGCCGGCCAGGCCCAGGGGGAATGAGCTGCCGGGCGTAAAATCTTATAACAAAGAGAAAGGGCAAGCGGTAAGCCTGCCCTTCTAGCCTGGACATCATTTTGCATTTTTCATAAAGGCGTATGCTTTGCTGACGCAAATGCACCGTGGAAAAATTTTAGAAAATTTTAGCCCCGGATTTTGTTTACAAAATCCGGGCACGCGTCATCAAGCTAGCTTGATGACTGCATCCGCGGGCGGCTTGCGAGCCGCCTTTTTATTTAAGAGTTCGCGGCCCGGCCGCGAAAAGTTAGATTTCGCTCGTTGCGACGAGCGAGGAGGGACTCTGTCCCCTCCACCCCTGCGATTTTTTGAAAAAAATCGAGTAAAACTTTTATTTTATCTCTTAATGTAGTTTTACTCTCAACAGATGTTTTTCGACACTCAAAAAGGGCAAGCGGTAAGCCTGCCCTTTTTGATTTTTCGTAAACTGTGTGTTTTTTCATGATTATGGCGGCCAGATACGGGGTATCGGGGACGCCGCCCCCTACAAATTGAAATATTATGTTGATGTGGTAGAGGACGTCGTGAATTTATTCACGACAGTTTCCCGTCCCGCCAAATTGCCCAAAACATTTCGGCGTTTTATGCGGGCGAACACAGTTCGCCCCTACAAACGATTCCCGCAATGAAGTGTTAAAACTGTTTTTCCATCTCCCCTTTCAGCCGCCGGATGATCCGTTTTTCCAGCCGGGATATGTAGGACTGGGATATCCCGATTTTATCCGCCACCTCCTTTTGGGTCTGCTCCGGCTGGCCGGTGAGGCCGAACCGCATCTGCATAATCAGCTTTTCCCGGCTGCTTAACCCGTCCAGGCACCGGTTTAGGACGCTGCGCTCCGCTTCCTCCTCCATGGTCCGGCTGACGGAGTCCTCCTCCGTCCCCAGGATGTCGGAAAGCAGAAGCTCGTTGCCGTCCCAGTCTACGTTCAAGGGTTCATCCAGGGAAACCTCTTCCTTCTGGCGGCTTGTTTTCCGCAGGTGCATGAGGATTTCGTTCTCAATGCACCGGGAGGCATAGGTGGCCAGCTTGATATTCTTATCCGGCGAAAAGGTGTTGACCCCTTTGATGAGGCCGATGGTGCCGATGGAAATTAAATCCTCCAGGTTAATGCCGGTGCTTTCAAAACGTTTGGCGATGTACACCACCAGCCGCAGGTTCCGGGTTATGAGGATTTCCCGGGCTTTCTGGGGCTGGGTTTTCAGCAGGGCGAAGATTTTCTGTTCCTCCTCCCGGCTCAAGGGGGGCGGAAGGGTCTGCGCCCCGTTTATGTAGTCGCATCTTGCCAAAAGCCCTAATTTTTGAAGCAGCCGGAACAGGGCCGATTTCAGCCGGTATGGGATTTTCATGTGATCCTTCCTTTCTTTGCAGATTTTCCGGGAAACAAGCCGGCCCGGCAATGGCCTGGAACCCGTCCCGCAGAGGCTGCCGGGACAGGGCCGCCAGGCATAAAACCTCCTTTCCGCCTTCCGGCACGAAATAATCCGGCGCAAATCCCGCCAAAAGGTTCCCGCCCCCTACGGTTTCACAGGGAATCAGCTGGATTTTTTGGAGTTTCCGGCTTTCCGCCGGGTTTTCCAAACTGTTAAGCATTTCCCGGGGCAGGATTCCCTCCAAAGCCCGCCGGTCGCAGACCACCACAGGCAGCCCTCCAAGGCTCTTCAAACGGTTCCCGGTGTCCAGCAGGACGTTTAGCACCACCTCTTTTCCCTGGTACCCGAGCCTTGCGGAAAACACCCGGTCCTTTGCGGCGGTTTTCTCCCGCAAAAGGACGTAAAGCCGGGCGGCGCCATAGGCGATGACGGTGGAAACAGCCAGGGTCATGGCCTGGATGTGATAATACACCACCCCGTTTCGGATGATAAGCCTTGGGGGCGCGGCCATGAGCCAAAGGGCGATCATCACCCCGGCAAAGAGAAAATTGGCGGCGAAAAAGAAGCCCATCCTGCGCCAAAAGCCCATGGCTCCTCCGGCAATCCAGGTGATGGCGGCCGCCAGCCCCAATTTGATGAGGAACAGCGGCAAAAAGGGAAGCTCCGGCAGGAAAATGGCCAGGGAGGACAGGCCGCCGGCCAATGCCGCCAGGCCCCGCCGCCACCGTTTGCACGGCCGGCCGGACAGCGCCTCCGACGCCAGCAGCAGAAACCAGGTGACGTATAGGTTTAATGCCACCAGCACATCGACGTAAATGGTGACGATTCGTTCCTCCCCCCTTTCGGATACCCTCATTATAGCCCGTCTGGCCGGGCGAAAGCCGTCGCTTCGGGGCGTTCTGTTAAATTTTTTCTCCTGCCTTTACATCCGGCGGGAATTATTCTATAATGAAATCAGTTCCTTACTGTCAGGAGGTATTTTATGAAAGATTATACTGCCCCTCCCATCCTTTGGAAAGACCGCAAGCATTTCCTCTGGTTCCCCTGGAGCTTTACCAAATACAGCCTGGATGAAAACCGCCTGTATGTGGATACCGGCCTGCTCAATACCAGACACGAGGAAACGCTGCTGTACCGGGTTGTGGATATTTCCATGCGCCGGTCTTTGGCCCAGCGGATATTCGGCACCGGGTGCATTGTGCTGTACACCAAGGTGGACGTTTCAGGGGAAATTCATTTGAAGAACATCAAAAATGTGGAAACCGTCAACCGGATGCTTTCCGACCTGATTGAAAAGGCCCGCAGCCAGCAGCGGGTGGTGGGCAAGGAGTTCTACGATTCCGGCGATTACGACGGGGACGCCGACGATTTTCACGGGCATTAAAAAACATAAGGGTAGGCTTTGTCCTGTCTTAGAGTGTCGAAAAACTTTTGTTGAGTGTAAAACTGAATTAAGAGATAGAATAAAAGTTTTACTCGATTTTTTTCAAAAAATCGCAGGGGTGGAGGGGACAGAGTCCCTCCTCGCTCGTCGCAACGAGCGAAATCCAATCCCTTCGCGGCCCGGCCGCGAACAAAAAAAGAATAGCGAGCCCGCAGGCTCGCCGCGGATGCAGTCATCAAGCTAGCTTGATGACGCGTGCCTGGATTTTGCTTGCAAAATCCAGGTTTAGAATTTCCTAAATTTTTACCACGGTACATTTGCGTCAGCAAAATAGAAGCCTTTGTGCTTTGGCTAATAGCTGTATTTTTTGATAGGATGGGGCGGGCTTTGGCCTGCCCTTTTTTACACTCTTGTGAAAGAAATGTAAACATATAGAAGCCCCCATTGACAATTCACCGCATCCGGGCTAAAATACTTAAGTAACCTAATTATGTCGGATCATCATTTTCCGGCGGAAAGGAGAGGCTTTCATGGAGGAATCGCCCAGCAAGGCTGTCCGGATGTTTTTGGCCATGGACCGGATGCGCCGGGCATGGAAAGGGATCAACTTTTGCCCGGAATTGAACAAATCCCAGTTTTGGACCTTGTTCCATTTGTACAGAGGCTCCTGGGGGCGGGGAGAATCCCCGGACCGGATGACCCTGTCGGCCCTGGCCCAGATTATGCAGCAGAGTATGCCCGCCGTCAGCCAGCGCATCAGCCGGCTGGAGGAAATGGGCTATGTGACCCGGGTCCCGGATTCCCAGGACAAACGGATCGTCTGGATTTCCCTGTCGGAACCGGGAAGGGAAGAGATGAAATCCGCCTGCGCCCGCATGACGGAAACCATGAATTCCATTTTGAACGTCCTGGGGGACGATGAAATCGAATTCATGTTCCAAATTTTCTGCAAGCTGGCCGACGCTATGGAAACCCAGCGGGATGCGGCGGACAGCCGGCAGGCCCAAAATCACGAAAAGGAGAGGAAATCATGCTGAAACTGAAACGGTACCTGAAGCCCTATCTGGCGCTTTTGCTGGCTTCGGTTCTGCTGCTCTTTGGGCAGGCCATGCTGGAACTGACGCTGCCCAACTATATGAGCGATATCGTCAACATCGGCTTGCAGCAGGGCGGCATTACGGAGGCGGCTCCCGACGCCATTGGGGCGGAAGAAATGGCCATGATGCAGATGTTTATGCAGGAGGAAGATAAGGCCGCGGTGCAGGAAGCTTACGTCCAGGCTGAGGAAGGCACAGAGCAGCTGGCCCAAATGCAGGAAACCTATCCCGGATTGCAGGGAGGGGACTGGATCCTCAAAGACCCGGACAACCGGGAGGAAGCGAATCTGGCCTTTTCCCGGGCAGCCTACGCCTTGGTGGATATCATGACGGAACTGGGCGGGGAACAGGCCGCCGGTTCTGAAGAAGCCGCCGGTGAAGTGGACATGGAAGCTATGGGCAGCGTGCTGGCAGCTTTGCAGCAGCCCGGCGGGAACGAGATTTTGGAAAAGGCTGTTTCCGACGCCGCCGTTACCCCGGAATCCATGCTGTCCCAGACAGGCGTGGTCTTTACCAAACTGTTTTACACCCAGCTGGGGGCGGATACTGACGCCATCCAGACCGGGTATATTTGGAAAGTGGGCCTTCAGATGCTGGGGCTGACTATTCTGCTGACCGCTTGCGCCATTGCCGCCGGATTCTGCCTGGCCAAACTTGGCGCCGGCGTGGGGCGCGACCTGCGGCGGGATGTCTTTGCCAAGGTGACCTATTTCAACAACGCGGAAATGGACCAGTTTTCCACCGCCAGCCTCATTACCCGTTCCACCAACGACATTACCCAGATCCAGAACTTCCTGAGCATGGGCCTTCGGATGCTTTGCTTTGCCCCCATTATGGGCATCGGCGGGTTGATTATGGGCCTGTCCAAATGCTTAAGCCTCGCCTGGGTGCTGGCCTTGGCCTTAGTGGTTATGCTGGGCCTGATTTTGGTGCTCTTTTCCGTGGCACTGCCCAAATTTAAGAAAATGCAGCACTTTATTGACCAGCTGAACCTGGTGAGCCGGGAAGAGCTTTCCGGATTGATGGTTGTCCGCGCCTTTGACAACCAGGACTTTATGCAGGGCCGGTTTGACAAGGCAAACCAAGACCTGACCGGCAACACTCTGTTTGTCAACCGGGCCATGGCTGTGATGATGCCGGTGATGATGCTTGTGATGAACGGCATCTCCCTGCTCATCGTCTGGTTCGGCGGCCACCAGATTGCCGAAAGCAGCTTGCAGGTGGGCGACATGATGGCCTTTATCCAGTACGCCATGCAGGTGATTATGAGCTTCCTGTTTATCAGCATGATGTTTATTATGGTGCCCCGTGCCACTGTTTCCGCGGAACGCGTCAACGAGATCCTGGCTACCAAAAACGCGGTGGCCGACCCGGCAAGCCCCAAGTCTTTGGACCTTTCCGACGGCGCTGTTGTGGAATTCCGGGACGTCTCCTTCCGGTATGAGGGAGCCGACGACAACGTCCTGGAGCATATCAGCTTTACGGCAAAGCCAGGAGAAACCACAGCCTTTATCGGCTCCACCGGTTCCGGAAAATCCACCCTGGTGAACCTGATCCCCCGTTTTTACGATGTGACGGAGGGCAGCGTCACTGTGGACGGCGTCAATGTCAAGGATTTGAACCAGAAGGAGCTGCGGGACGCCATCGGCTATGTCCCCCAGAAGGGCCTGCTGTTCAGCGGCACCATTGCCAGCAACCTGCGTTACGGCGATGAAAACGCCAGCGAGGAGCTTTTACAGGAAAGCGCCGATGTGGCCCAGGCTACCGAGTTTATCAGCGAGCTGCCCGACGGGTTTGACACCGAAATCAGCCAGGGGGGCACCAACGTTTCCGGCGGCCAGCGCCAGCGGCTTTCCATCGCCCGGGCTTTGGTAAAAAAAGCCCCCATTTATATCTTCGACGACACCTTCTCCGCGTTGGACTTTAAGACCGACGCCAAGCTGCGGAAAGCCTTGAAAGGGTACACGGAAAACGCCACGGTGCTGATTGTGGCCCAGCGGGTGTCCACCATTATGCACGCGGAACAGATTGTGGTGCTGGACGAAGGCCGCGTGGCCGGCATCGGCACCCACGAGGAACTGCTGAAAAACTGCCCGACTTACCGTGAAATCGCGGAAAGCCAGCTTTCAAAGGAGGAATTGGCGTAATGGCACAGAATCAACAGCGCCGGGGGCCTGCGGGCCACGGTCCCGGCCCTATGGCGGCCGGGGAAAAGGCCAAGGACTTCAAAGGGACTATGAAAAAGCTCCTGGGATATATGAAGCGATTCCTTCCCGGGATTGTCTTAGTGCTTCTCTGCGCCGCGGCCAGCACCATCTTTTCCATCTTTGGGCCGAAGGTTTTAGGCCAGGCCACCACCAAGCTTTTTGAAGGGCTTATCGCCATGCTCACCGGCACCGGCTCCATCGACTTTAACGCCATTGGGCGGATTTTGCTGATACTGGGCGGCCTTTACCTGTTAAGCGCTCTGCTTTCGTATGTGCAGGGCTGGGTCATGGCCGGGGTTGCCACCAAGCTCAGCTACTCCATGCGCACCGACATCAGCCGGAAGCTGGATAAGCTCCCCTTGTCTTACTTTGACCGGGTGCCTCACGGCGAGGTCTTGAGCCGCATCACCAACGATGTGGATACCATCACCCAGACCCTGAACCAGAGCCTTTCCCAGATTGTCAGCAATGTGACTATGATGATCGGCGTCCTCTGCATGATGCTGTCCATCAGCCTGTCCATGACCCTGGTGGCTATCTGCGTTCTGCCCTTCAGCATCATTATCGTGGGGGTTGTGGTGAAGAAAAGCCAGCCCTTCTTCCGCAAACAGCAGGAATACCTGGGCCATGTCAACGGCCATGTGGAGGAAATGTACGGCGGCCATGTAGTGGTCACCGCTTTCAACGGCCAGGATGGAAGCATCGAGGAATTTAATAAGCTGAACGACGACTTGTATCACGCCGCATGGAAAAGCCAGTTCTTAGGCGGCATGATGATGCCCTTAATGAACTTTGTCAGCAACCTGGGCTATGTGGCCATCTGTATCTTAGGCGGCTTCCTGTCCTTAAACGGCGCCATTACCGTGGGCGACATCCAGGCATTTACCCAGTATGTCCGCCAGTTCACCCAGCCTATCACCCAGATTGCCAACATCTCCAACGTCCTCCAGCAGACGGCTGCCGCTGCGGAACGGGTGTTTGCCTTCCTGGAAGAGAAAGAGGAAACCCCGGACCCGGAAAACGCCCTGTCTCCGGATCTTATCGACGGTTCTGTGGCCTTTGCCCATGTGCATTTCGGCTATGTGCCGGAAAAGACCATTATCCACGACTTTTCCGCTGTGATTGAGCCTGGCACCAAGGTGGCCATTGTCGGCCCCACCGGCGCAGGCAAAACCACCATGGTGAAGCTGCTCATGCGCTTTTACGACGTAAGCGGCGGCGCGATCCTCTTAAGCGGCTATGATGTCCGGCAGTTTGCCCGGGGCGACCTACGGGATTCCTTCGGCATGGTGCTTCAGGATACCTGGCTTTATAACGGCACCATCCGGGAAAATATCCGCTTCGGCCGTTTGGACGCTACGGACGAGGAAGTCCTGGCCGCCGCTAAGGCCGCCCAGGTGGACCACTTTGTCCGGACCCTGCCCCAGGGCTATGACACGGTGTTAAACGAGGAAGCAAGCAACATCAGCCAGGGCCAGAAACAGCTGCTGACTATCGCCCGGACCATCCTCTCCGACCCCAAGCTGCTGATCCTGGACGAAGCCACTTCCAGCGTGGATACCCGCACAGAGGTTGCTATCCAGCGGGCTATGGACGAACTGACTAAGGGCCGCACCTCCTTTATCATCGCCCACCGGCTGTCCACCATCCGGGACGCAGACATGATCTTGGTTATGAAGGACGGTGACATTGTGGAAACCGGCACCCACAAGGAACTGCTGGAAAAGAACGGGTTCTACGCCTCCCTTTATATGAGCCAGTTTGCCGATGTAAACGAAGAATAATTCTGTCAAACAGAAATCCCCTCCCCGCAAATTTGCGGCAGGAGGGGATTTTTGGTTTTGGGAAAAAGGATTTGACATAGTTTGAAAAAACGCCAAATGTGGATATCATGCTGGTGTTGTAGGGGACGGGTTTCCCGTCCCGCCAGACTGCCCAAAACGTTCCGGTGTTTTATGTGGGCGAACACAGTTCGCCCCTACAAAAACGATTCCTGTTTGGTTTTGGAAAAGACGGGGACGATGTGGGATCGTCCCCTATAAATGTGTGTTCTGTACCGTTTTATAAAACGGTAGAAGATAAAACCAAACCATAACGGCGCAGCCTGTCGCGCCGTTCCAGCGGGTGGATAGGAATTGAAACGCCGCGTCGTCTTGCCAACGGCGGCTCGCCGTTAGATTTTGGTGATGTCCACCAGTTCAATGTCGTCAATGGTCTTGTTCATGGCCAGGCAGTCCGCCATGGCGTTGGCCGTGTCCAGAGAGGTGAGGCAGACAATGGACCGTTCCACCGCTTTCCGCCGGATGCGGACGCTGTCCTTGGCGGGAAGGCGTCCTTTTTCCGAGGTGGAAATGACGTAATCAATCTTGCCGGAATCCAGCAGGGTCAAAACATTGTTGTCCGGGTCCTCGTGGATCTTCTTCACAGAGTTTGCGGCAATCATATTGCGGTTTAAGTTGGAAGCGGTGCCGCTGGTGGCGTAAAGGTCGAAGCCCATGGAAGCGAACTTGTCCGCAACATCCAGCACTTCCTGCTTGTCCGCGTCGCGAACCGAGATAAACACGCCGCCGGATTTCTTCATCTGGTTGCCGGCCGCCACCAGGCCCTTTAACAGGGCGTCGTGGAAGTTTTTGGCAATGCCCAAAACCTCGCCGGTGGATTTCATTTCCGGCCCCAGATGGGTGTCCACGTCGCTTAATTTGGCAAAGCTGAATACCGGCACCTTCACCGCCACATATTCATGCTCCGGGTAAAGGCCGGTGCCGTAGCCCAAATCTTTGAGCTTCTCGCCCAAAGCAATGCGGGTGGCCAGGGAAACCATGGGCACGCCGGTGACTTTGGAGATATAGGGCACGGTCCGGGAAGAACGGGGGTTCACCTCAATGACGTAAACCGAGTGGTTGTACACCACATACTGGACGTTGATGAGGCCCTTGACATTTAGCGCCAGCGCCAGCCGTTTTGTATAAGTCACCAGGGTGTCCCGGATGCGGCGGGAAAGGTTCTGGGCCGGGTAGACGGAGATGGAGTCGCCGGAATGGACGCCCGCCCGTTCAATGTGCTCCATAATGCCGGGGATCAGGAAGTCCTCGCCGTCGCAGATGGCGTCCACTTCCACCTCGGTGCCCATCATGTATTTGTCAATGAGGACGGGGTTTTCAATGTGGTGGGAGGTGATAATCTGCATGTATTCCTCCACGTCCTTGTCCGAATGGGCAATAATCATGTTCTGGCCGCCCAGTACATAGGAGGGCCGCAGCAGGACGGGATAGGTCAGCTCGTTGGCGGCTTTGACAGCTTCTTCCGTGGTAAAGACGGTATGGCCCTGGGGACGGGGGATTTCGCAGCGTTCCAGCAGCTCGTCAAAGCGTTCCCGGTCCTCGGCCTCGTCAATGGCGTCGGCGGAGGTGCCCAGAATGCGGACCCCCAGCTCGTCTAAGAACTTGGTCAGCTTGATGGCTGTCTGGCCGCCGAACTGCACCACAACGCCGTAGGGCTTTTCGGTTTCAATAAGGTTTCGGACGTCCTCCTTGGTTAAGGGGTCGAAATACAGCCGGTCGCCGGTGTCAAAGTCGGTGGAAACCGTTTCCGGGTTGTTGTTGGCAATGACCGCTTCATAACCCTGACGCTTCAGTTCCCAGACGCAGTGGACGCAGCAGTAGTCAAATTCGATGCCCTGGCCGATGCGGATGGGGCCGGAGCCGAATACGATGACCTTTTTCTTGCCGGAATTCTGACGTTCGATGAACTCGGCGGCCTCATTTTCGTCGTCGTAGGTGGAGTAGAAATAGGGGGTCTTGGCGGCAAATTCGGCGGCGCAAGTGTCCACCATTTTGTAGGAGGCGTACCGGGGATGCTCCACCTTCTGGCCGGAAATCCGCTCAATGGTGGAGTCCAGGTAGCCGTATTTCTTGGCCTGCAAGTAAAGGTCGTCTGTCAGGGGGGAGGAAGCAAGCTTCTTTTCCAATTTTACCAGGTTATGGAGCTTCCCTAAGAACCATTCGTCAATCATGGTGATCTCATGGATTTTTTCGTAGGAAACGCCCCGTTTTAACGCCTCAAAGACTACAAACAGCCGGCAGTCGTCGATGTTCGAGAGCTTTTCCACGATTTCCTCATCGGAAAGTTTGGCCAAGGATGGCATGGTCAGGGAATCTAAGCCCAGTTCAATGGAACGGACGGCCTTCATAATGCCCTGCTCAAAGGAGGTGCCGATGGCCATGACCTCGCCGGTGGCCTTCATCTGGGTGCCCAGGGTGCGCTTGGCGTAAACGAATTTATCAAAGGGCCATTTGGGGAATTTCACCACCAGGTAGTCCAAGGCCGGCTCGAAGCAGGCGTAGGTAGTGCCGGTGACGGCGTTTACAATCTCGTCCATAGAGTAGCCGACGGCGATTTTGGCGGCAACCTTGGCGATGGGATAGCCGGTGGCCTTGGACGCCAGTGCGGAAGAACGGGAAACCCGGGGGTTTACCTCAATGACGGCGTATTCCATGGATTCCGGGTGCAGGGCAAACTGGCAGTTGCAGCCGCCTTCCACCCCCAGTTCGGAGATGATCCGCAAAGCGGCGGTGCGCAGCATCTGGTATTCCTTGTCCGACAGGGTGACAGCCGGGGCCACCACGATGGAGTCGCCGGTGTGGACGCCAACCGGGTCCAGGTTTTCCATGGAGCAGACGGTAATCACGTTGTCTTTGGCGTCCCGGATCACCTCAAACTCGATTTCCTTCCAGCCGGCAATGCATTTTTCCACCAAAATCTGGGTAATGGGGGAGAGACGCAGGCCGTTGCGGGCGATGTCCATGAGCTGCTCCTCGTCCTCGGCAATGCCGCCGCCGGTGCCGCCTAAAGTAAAGGCGGGCCGGACAATGACGGGATAGTCGATTTCCTTGGCGAAATCCACCGCGTCCTCCACTGTGGTGACAACCTTGGAGGGGATGCAGGGCTGGTTAATTTTTTCCATGGTGTCCTTAAAGGACTGGCGGTCCTCGGCCTTGTCAATGGTTTCCGGGTTGGCCCCCAGGAGCTTTACGCCGTTTGCCGCCAGAAAGCCCTCTTTTGCCAGCTGCATGGAGAGGGTTAAGCCCGTCTGGCCGCCCAGGGTGGAAAGAAGGCTGTCCGGCTTTTCCATTTTGATAATGCGCTTGACAACGTCCAGGGTCAAAGGTTCAATGTAAATTTTGTCGGCCATGGCCTTGTCGGTCATAATGGTGGCCGGGTTGGAGTTTACAAGCACCACCTCCAGCCCTTCCTCCTTCAAAGCGCGGCAGGCCTGGGTCCCGGCGTAGTCAAATTCGGCGGCCTGGCCGATGACAATGGGGCCGGATCCAATAACCAGCACTTTTTTAATATCGCTTCTCAGCGGCATGAGTATCATCCTTCCATGGTATTAAAAATCAGTCTTCCAGCAAATAAAGTCCCCAAACCCCGTCTTTTTTCAGGAAAGCCCCGCCGGGATAGGGCGCGCCCGCCTCGTATTGGCAGGGGATGATTTCCTTGCCGGTTTCATCCAGCACGCCCCATTGGCCGTCCCGCACCACCGGTGCAAAGCCGTCCCAGAGGGAGTAGGTATAGCAGGGTTCTTCCAGCTCATATTCTTCGGTATCCGGGTTGTAGAAATAATTGCTGCCCCAGCAGCTTTCGTAAACAAATTCCGTGGCAAAATTGCCCTCTGCGTCCACATAGGCCCATTTCCCGTCCTTCTGGACCGGGGCCAGGGCTTCGCCGGAGAACCATCCCACCTGGTCAAATTCTTCATCGGGGCAGAGGACGTTCCCCTCTATATCGGCAAAATTCCAGTAGCCGCCGGGTTCGATGTCCACCGCTTCCCCTTCATAATAGAATAAGGCAGTGTACTGGGTGGGGAAAAAGGTGTCGCCCCGGGTATCTTCCGGTTTCAGCTCTTCAATGCCGTGCCCGCCTTCCACTCCGCCGAAATAGCGGGGGGCTTCCCCGGGTTCTGTGGCAAATATCTGGTAAGAATCACCACCGTGTCCCGGGCAGAGGGGATAACCGGTAGATTGCTCCAAATCGGCAGAAAGGGCGTCCCATTTATCCCAGTCCCCGACGCTAACGAGCCAAACCCAGTGCCCCAAAGGACAGAGGTAAACAGGTTCCTCGCTCTGACAGGACAGAATTTCCGTTTCGTCCTCACGGATAAGCCCCCATAAGCCCTCCTTTCGGACGGTATAAAACTGGGAAGTTTCCCCATGGGACAGCGATGGAAACACTACGTCATCCATCCCGGCCGGAACCATCGCCTCATACTCTCCTTCCAAAGTGCGGACGGGGGCGAGGGCGGTTCCTTGGGCGGAGGATTCCCCAGAGCTTTCCGCGGCTGTGCTTTCCTCAGCGGAAGGCTCCTCGGATACTTCCTCCGCCTGGCTTTCCGCCGCAGAGCTTTCGGCAGCGGAACTTTCCGGCAGGGAGCTTTCCGCCGGAAGGCCCTGCTTCCCGCAGGCGCTTAGCAGCAGGAGTGTTAAAAATAAGGGCAGCAGACGTTTCATCATAAATACCCCCTTTGGAGCAAGGTTATTTGATGGTTACAAACTGCGCAATATCGTCCCGCATGCGGATGGCTTCGGCCCGGGCCGCCTCGGCGTACTGGTTTTCCGCCCAGTCGCCCTTTTTGTAGGCGCAGATAATGCCCCGGGAGGAGTTGACAATGGCCCCCAGGCCGTTTTCGTCAAAGGCCCCGGCCACATCCTTGGCCCCGCCGCCCTGGGCGCCGTAGCCCGGCACCAGGAAGAAGGTGTGGGGCATTTTGGCCCGCAGCTCGGAAAGCTGTTCCGGATAGGTTGCGCCTACCACTGCGCCCACGGCGGAATAGCCGCTTTCGCCCCGCAGTTCCTTGCCCCAGTTTTCGCACATTTTGCCCATGACCTCATAGACAGTGCGTTTGCTGATCTTTTTGTCCTGCAATTCCCCGGAGGAGGGGTTGGAGGTTTTCACCAGGACGAAAATGCCCTTGTCCTGCTCCTTGCAGACCTTTAAAAGGGGGCTGATGCCGTCGGTGCCCAGGTAGCCGTTGACAGTCAGGGCGTCGCCGCCGAAGGGGGTGGCAATCTGCCCATCCAGGTCAACAGTCCCTAAGTGGGCGGCGGCGTAGGCCTCCATGGTGGAGCCGATGTCGTTGCGCTTGCCGTCGATGATGACGTACATGCCCTTTTCCTGGGCGTAGGTGATGGTTTCGGCAAAGGCTTTCATGCCGTACCAGCCGTACATTTCATAGTAAGCGGCTTGGGGCTTGATGGCGGGGACGATGTCGCAGATGGCGTCGATGATCCCTTTGTTGTACTCCAAAACCGCGTAGGCGGCCCCTTCCAGGGGGTCGGGAAATTCCGGGAGAAAAGCGTCCCGGAGATATTGGGGAACATAGGAGAAGCTGGGGTCTAAGCCCACCACGGTGGGGTTTTTGGTTTCCTTGATTTTGGCAATCAGACGTTCAAAAGACATGATAAATCCTCCTTATTCTTCGCAGTTGTATACAATTTCGCCGTCTTTTAGGGTGCAGATGATTTTTCCGGTGAAGTCCATGCCCTTAAAGACGGTGTTTTTGGACTTGGAATGGAGCTTTTCCGGCTCTACCGTCCAGGTTTTGTCCAGGTCGGCGATAGCCAGGTCGGCGGCGTCCCTCGCCCGGATGTGCCCGCCGGGAACCCCTAAGATTTTGGCCGGGTTGACGCTCATCAGCTCAATTAACCGGGACAGGGAGATGAGGCCGGATTTCACAAGGCCGGTATAACTGGCGGCAAAGCTGGTTTCCAATCCCACGACGCCGTTGGGAGCCTTTACAAAATCGGCTTTCTCCTCTTTGGCGTGGGGGGCGTGGTCGGTGACGATGCAGTCGACAGTGCCGTCTATCACCGCTTCCCGCATGGCCTGCACATCGGATTCCTCCCGCAGGGGCGGGTTCATCCGGTAGTCGGCGTCCCGTTTCCGCAAAAGCTCGTGGGTCAGCAGGAAATAGTGAGGTGCCGTTTCGCAGGTGACCTTCACCCCCCGCTTTTTGGCGGAACGGATGAAATCTACCGCCCCGGCGGTGCTCACATGGGCAATGTGGATCCGGGTATCTGCCGAATCGGCCAGGGCGATTTCCCGGGCGGTAATGGCGTCCTCGCTGGCCCGGTCCATGCCGGGGACGCCCAGCTCCGCCGAAACCGTCCCTTTGTGCATGATGCCGCCGTTTATCAGCTCCAAATCTTCACAGTGGGAAATGGTCAGCAGGCCGTTTTGCTCCGCTGAAACCATCCCTTCCCGCATGAGCCGGGCGGAAGGAACGGGTTTTCCATCGTCGGATACCGCCACAGCCCCCGCCGCTTTCAGAGCGGCCATGTCGGTGAGGGTTTCCCCCTGCATCCCCCTGGTAATGGCGGCCACCGGGTACACATGGGCTTTGGCGGATGCCGCTTTTTCTAAGATATATTGGAGCACATCCGGGGAATCGGCAACGGGCTTGGTGTTGGGCATGCAGGCCACCGCCGTGACCCCGCCGGCTGCCGCAGCTTCACACCCGGTGAGGATGTCCTCCTTGTGGGTAAAGCCCGGGTCCCGCAGATGAACGTGCATGTCAATAAGCCCCGGGAAGGCGGTTTTGCCGGACATATCCAGGACGGTTTCGCCTGGTTCCGGGGAAAGATTTCCGGCAACTGCCGCAAACTTCCCGTCCTTGACCCGGATGTCGCCGGTAAAGTCCAAGCTGTCCGCCGGACTTACAATGTGCGCATTTTTGAACAGATAGGATGGCATGAATCAATACTCCTTTCCTGTTATTCCAATATGGAGACCGCGTCAACGCCGTCCAGCTCCTTCACCTGGACCCGGACGGTTTCCTCCCGGGAGGTGGGCAGGTTTTTCCCCACATAATCCGCCCGGATGGGCAGTTCCCGGTGACCCCGGTCGATTAAAACAGCCAGGTTGATAAGCTGAGGCCGCCCCAGGGCGAAAACCGCGTCGATGGCGGCCCGGGCTGTGCGGCCAGTGTAGATCACATCATCCACCAGCACCACCTTTTTCCCGGTGACGGAAAAGGGGACGTCGCTTTGATCCTCCTTGATTTCCCGGTCGTCCCGGTAAGGAGAGATATCCAAAGCGCCGGCGGGCACCAGGATGTTCTCAATGGAGGAAATCTTTTCCGCAATGCGCAGGGCCAGCTCCTTTCCCCGGCTCATGATGCCCAGAATGCATAAATCTTTGGCCCCTTTATTCCGTTCGATAATTTCAAAGGAAATGCGGGTGATGGCCCGGGCCATGGCCTTTTCGTCCAAAATCAGCGCCTTTTCCGTCATAGGCAGACCTCCTTTGCAAACAAAAGAAAAAACCAGACTGCGGGAAAGGCAGCCTGGTTGCTTTATGAACATAGACCCCTCCCGTATATGCCGGGAAGGGAAGCAAGACCGCCTTGCCAGCCTCACGGGGCCGGCTTAAAGGTGTCGGGAATCTTCTTGTTCTTATTGTACCCGTTTTTGGGCGTTTTGTAAAGGGTTTCCCAAAGTTTTTTCAACAGTTTTACAAGTGCCACAATTTTAGAAAATGCTCTTTCCTTCTTTTGGGGTTTATGATACAATAAAAACAGACCATATACGGCGGATTTGCAATGATCCCAGCAAAGGAGTGTCATCATGCCTGAACCCATCCTTGCCGGCATCCCGGCCGGCGGACTGAAAGAAACTTATGAAGTGAAAATCCTCATCTGCTACCTGCTGGATTCTGTGGGAGCCCCCCTGACTTTGGACCAGATCTGCGAGATCTGCACGGCGGACGGGGTAGTGGATTATTTCACCCTCTGCACCGCCATGCGGGAGCTGGAGGAAAACGGGAACCTGGTCCGAGAAAAAGAAGGCTGCGTTTTGACGGACCTTGGCCGGGAAACGGTGGAGAATTTAAAAAAAGCCCTGCCTTCCTCCCTGCGGGACGCCATCGTCCGGCGGGGCATGGCGCTGCTGGCCCGGATGCGGCGGGAAAAGGAAGTGACGGCGGAGGTCAAGCCGGACGGCAGCGGGTATCAGGTGATCTGTTCCCTTCACGAAGGGAGCCTCACCTTCTTTTCCATGGCCTTTTACGCCCCGGACCGGGTGCAGGCGGATATTATTGCAGGGAATTTCCGAAAAAAAGCGCCGGAGCTTTACGAAAGCCTGATCGGGACCCTGACCGAATAGGCAGACGGGCAATCCGAACTGTAATTGGGTGTTGTAAGGGCCGGGCCGGCGGGGTAACCCCGCAGTTAATTCGCCGCGGCCGCACAGCCCCACACCAACCGCCGGGCGGCGAAATGAATTCGCCGACTTGATGGGGTTTTATTCCTGTCGTTAACATTCCGGAAAAATCGCGGGCCGGGAAACCCGGCCCCTACAAAAATCTATTTTTCGATTGGTTTTACAGAAACGATGGGGCGGCGGGGCCTTCCCGCAATTATTGCAGGCTGTCCTGCTGGACGCCCAGATACCCCATTTCCATCATGGAAACATAATTCCCGCCGGCCACCACAAAATGATCCAGCAGTTCAATGCCCAACGGTTTTAATACGCCGTACAGCCAGGATGTCACCCGGACGTCCTGGGAAGAAGGCCGGGCCAGTCCGTGGGGATGGTTGTGAGCCAGGATCACATTGGCTGCTTTGCACTGGAAGGCGGTTTCCGCTATCTTCCGCACGTCGATGGACGCTTGGGAAAGGCCGCCGGTGGAAATCTTTTCGCACTTGAGCAGCTTGCAGACGTTGTTGAAGCACAGAAGGTAAACGGACTCCTCCGTCTGCCCCATGAATTTGGGAATCAGGAAATTCCCGATTTTTTCGCTGCTGTTTAACGGCTCCTCCTCCGGCGTCTGCGTCCGTTCCAAATACCGCCCAAACAGCGGGGGAATCATTTTCAGCAGGACGGCGGCGTTGGCGGTCATTCCCTTCACCGCTTTCAGTGCCTCGTAATCCGCTAAGAACACCTGGCTGAAAGAGCCGAACCGCTCAATGAGGCGGTGGGCCAGCTCGTTGGTGTCCCGCTGGGGGATACAGAAAAACAAAAGCAGCTCCAGGATATTGTGATCGTCGAAATGATCCAATCCCTCGTTTAAAAACCGCTGCCGCAGCCGCTCCCGATGCCCGGCGTGGGGGTTCTCGGAACAGGAGGCGGGCGTTTTTTCTTTGGCGGGATCAGCCGCTTCCTCCGAAACCGCCGCCTTCTTCTTTGGCCGGGAGGATTTTTTCCGGGGCTTGGGTTCCGGCGCGGAAGGCTCCGGCTCCCGTTCTTCCAAAAGCTCCTCCAGGGAAAACTCCGTAAGCGGCAGCTTTTCCAAAACTTCCCAATTTGTGTGTTCCTTCTCCATCCCTGTCCCTCCTGAGTGTGTCTTTTATCAGTATACCATAAAAATCCAATTCTGCAAATGCCTGGTTTTTTCGGGGATACCGGTAGAATTTTTTTCTGTTTTGTAGTATAATGAGGGGTAAAGTTTGATTCGGGCTGCAAAGGAGAATCTCATTGGAAATTTATCTGGACAACTGCGCCACCACCCGGGTGTGCCATGAAGCGGCTGCCGCCTGCCTCCGGGTTATGACGGAGGATTACGGCAACCCCTCCTCCCTGCACAAAAAGGGCATGGAGGCGGAAAATATCCTGACTTCCGCCCGGCGCACAATCGGGAAAATGCTGGGCTGCGACGGGGACTGCGTTATTTTTACGGGCAGCGCTACGGAAAGCAACAACCTGGCCATTTTAGGGGCCGCAGCCGCCAATCCCCGGGGAGGGAAAACTATTGTCACCACCACTGTGGAGCACCCTTCCGTGGCCAAAACAGTGGAGTATCTGGAAGAACAGGGCTACACCGTCCGCCGGGTGGCCCCGAAACCCGACGGCAATTTTGATCCCCAGGATTTCCTGGACGCGGTGGATGCGGACACCCTGCTCCTCACCTTTATGATGGTCAACAACGAAATGGGGACCGTTTTGCCCTATCAGGCCGTGATCCCGGCTTTAAAAAAGAAATACCCCCGGCTGATGATCCACATGGACGTAGTGCAGGGGTTTGCCAAATACCCCTTATCGGTGAAGCGGCTGGACGTTGACCTGCTGACCTTCAGCGGGCATAAGCTTTACGCCCCCAAAGGAATCGGCGCGCTGTATGTAAAAAAGGGCGTCCGCTTAAAACCCGTCATCCATGGCGGCGGCCAGGAAAAGGGCCTGCGCTCCGGCACCCACGCGGTGCAGCTGGCAGCCGGGCTTCAGGAGGCCCTGGAGCTTTGCGCCAAAAACCGGGAGGCCTTCCAGGCCCATTACGCCGCTTTGAACCAAAGGCTGCGGGAAGGGGCCGCGAAACTGGAGAATGTTCTGGTCAATTCCCCGGAAAACGGCGCGCCCCATCTGGTAAACCTTTCGGTCATGGGGGTTCCCTCGGAAATTATGCTCCACTTTTTGGAAACCAAGGGGATTTATGTGTCCAGCGGCTCGGCCTGCGCCAAAGGTGCCAAAAGCTCGGTGCTGGCGGCTTACGGCCTGCCGGACGAGCGCATTAAATCCGCTTTGCGGGTGAGCTTTTCCAAGGACAATACCCCGGAGGATATCGATGCTTTGCTGGAAGCATTATCGGAGGGAATTTCTAAATACCGCCGGATCGCGTCCCTGTAAAAATTTTTAAGGGCGCATGATTCGCCTTTAGAAAACGTACTGCTATAATAGAAAGGAACGATTATGAACGAACTGATTCTCATGAAATACGGGGAAATCGCCTTGAAGGGCCTCAACAAAAGCTCTTTTGAGGACATCCTCTTAAAAAACATCCGCTGGCGGATGCGGGATATGGGCCGGCTCCGGCTGCGGAAGGCCCAGTCCACCATTTACCTGGAGCCGGAGGACCCGGAGAGCTTCGATTTTGACGAGGCCATGGACCGGCTCACCAAGATTTTCGGCATCGCTTCCATTTCCCGGGCTTTGGTGGTGGAAAAGAGCTTAGACGCCATCCAAAAGGAAATCTGCGGGTATTTGGAGGACCAGCTTTCCTCTGCCCGGACCTTTAAGGTGGAAACCCGCCGTTCCGACAAGCAGTTCCCCTTGAAGTCCCCGGAGATTTCCGCGGAGGTGGGGGGGACCATCCTGTCCCAGTTCCGCAACCTTCAGGTGGACGTCCACAACCCGGAACTGGTGGTCAATGTGGAGATCCGGGACTTCGGCGCCTACATCCACGCCGGGAGCATCCCCGGTGCAGGCGGCATGCCGGTTTCCTCCAGCGGCAAGGCCATGATCCTCATTTCCGGCGGCCTGGACAGCCCGGTAGCGGCTTACATGATGGCGAAACGGGGCCTTTCTTTGGAAGCCATCCACTTTGTCAGCCCCCCTTACACCAGCGACCGGGCCTTGCAGAAGGTGGAAACCCTCTGTGAGAAGCTGGTCCCTTACACCGGCAGCATCAAGTTCCACTGCGTTCCCTTCACCGAAATCCAGGAGGCCATTAAAGAGCACTGCCCCGAGGAGCTGTTTACCGTCATTATGCGGCGGCTCATGATGAAGGTGGCGGAGGAAGTCTGCAAAAAGCGGGACATCAAGGCCCTGGTCACCGGCGAAAGCCTGGCCCAGGTTGCCAGCCAGACTCTGGACGCCCTTTACTGCACCGACAACGCCACAGACCTGGTGGTGCTCCGTCCCTTAATCGGCATGGACAAATCGGAGATCATCAAAATCGCCTACCAAATCGACACCTACGAAACCTCCATCCTGCCCTACGAGGACTGCTGCACCGTCTTTACCCCCCGGCACCCCCGGACCCGGCCCAAGCTCCACTTTGTGGAAAAAGCCGAGGCGGGCTTCGACTTCGGGCCGCTGCTGGTCAAAGCGGTGGAGGACACCGCCTGCAAAACCATTACTCTTTAATTCTGCATCAGGACGGTTTGTTTCATGAAATTGCTCATTCAGTTCGGCATCATTTTCGGCGTGTGCTGGGTGGGGGAAGGGCTTTCCAGGCTGCTCCCGCTGCCGGGCAGCGTCATCAGCATGATTTTATTGTTTCTTTTACTGCTGACAAAGCTCGTAAAACCGGCGCACATTGCGGAAAAATCCGACTTTCTCTTAAAAAATATGGCCTTTTTCTTTATCCCGGCCGGGGTGGCCATCATGGAGAGCCTGGGGATCCTTTGGGAGAACCTTATCCCCTTCCTCACCGTCTGCTTTGTCACTATGGTGATTACCTTTGCCGCCACGGCTTACACCGTCCGGCTGGTCATCTGGCTGCAAAACCGGCTTTCCGCCAGAAAGGAGGGAAAACAGCGTGGCTGATTGGTTTTCCTCCCCCCTTTTCGGCATTACCCTAAGCATCGCCGCCTACGGGATTGGGTATTGGATTCAGAAAAAGCTCCGCACCCCGGCGGCTAACCCTCTGCTCATCGCCATTATCCTGGTGATCCTCTTTTTAAAGCTCACCGGGATTCCTCTGGAAGCCTACAACGCAGGGGGCGATTTTATCGCCATGTTCTTAGCGCCGGCCACCGCCTGCCTGGCCATTTCCATTTACCGGCAGCTGCCGGTTTTAAAGAAAAACCTGATCCCGGTGCTGGCCGGTTCGACGGTGGGGGCCGGGGTGTCCATGGGGAGCGTGTATCTCCTCTGCCGGCTGTTCCGGCTGGATGAAAAAATGACGGCTTCTTTGCTGCCCAAATCTGTCACCACCCCCATTGCCATGGGAGTTTCGGAACAGCTGGGGGGCATTGTCCCCATTACCGTGGCGGCAGTGGTGTTCACCGGCATTTTGGGGGCTATTTTCGCCCCGCTGATGATAAAAATTTTCCGGGTCCGCAGCCCCATTGCCGCAGGCCTTGCCATCGGCGCGTGCAGTCACGCCGTAGGAACCTCCAAAGCGGTGGAGCTGGGGGAAGTGGAAGGGGCCATGAGCGGAATTGCCATCGGCACAGTGGGCCTGGTTACAGTGATTCTGGGCATGGTTCTTTCCTAAAGCCGGAAGGGGGTGTGTGATGTTCCGTCAATGGGTTTATGAGGAGCAGAGGCTGCGGGTGATCCGCAGGCTGTCTGCCAAGAAATATCAGATTGCAGCGGCGGAAATAGGGACCGGCGGGTATTTTGCCCAGCAGTTTGCCGCGGTTCCGGACGGGGCCGGGCAGGTTTTCCGCTGCGGGATGATGGCCCTGGATCGAAAAAGCGCGGTCCAGGCCGGAGTCCCCCCCAGGACCTGCCGGAAATACGGCCTGTGCGCCAAGGAAACCGCCGCCGCTTTGGCCCATGGCATCCGCCGCCGGGAAAGGGCGGATGTGGGAGCCGGTTTTTCCGGCCCGGCGGATGGCAGCGGCCCTTTTTGGGCGGCAGTTTCCGTGCGGCGGCGGTCCAAAGCATGGATTGCGGTTCGGATGATCCCGGCTTTTCCCGGCAAGGGGCGACAGGCCCAGCAGGAGGCGGCGGTTCAGGCGGTGTTTGAGCTGCTGGACGGCTTTTTTGCCGGCAACCCGGCTGTGATAAAGGAATTTGAACCTGCAAAAAAATACCGGTACTGCTGCGACAGCGCCCTACCGGTGCGGTTCCTTCGGTTTTTTATCCCCTGGAGGGGGGACAAGGCCGGGGATGCGGTGGTAAAGCTCCTGCTTCTGGCCGCTGTGGCGGTGGGCGGCTGGTCCCTTTACCAGCTTACAACCGATATGGCCCGGATACACGAAAGCGCCCAGGTTTTGGAACGGGCGGTGAAAACTATGGAGCAGAAGCCCAGCGAAGAGCAGGTGAGCACCCTGCCGGAAGGGTATCTGGACAAATTTGCCGCGGCTTATGAGGTGAACCCGGAGATCGCCGGCTGGATCAATATCCCCAATACCAACATGAATCTGCCGGTTTTGCAGCATGAGGACAATGATTATTATTTAGACCACAATTTCGAGGGGGATTACGACCCCAACGGCGCGCCCTTCATGGATTTCCGCAACAACGCCCGGGAACTCGACGACAACACCCTTATTTACGGCCACAACTGGGAATCCGGCCAGATGTTCCACAGCCTGCTCCTTTATGAGGATGTGGAGTTTTACAAGCAGAACCCGGTGATTACCTTCGATACGGTTTACGAGGAAAGCCAGTGGAAGGTGATCTCCTGTCTGGAGGCCAACACGGACGCCAATATCGGGGAAGTGTTCAATTACTGGAACTTTATCCGGACCGATGATCCGGATAAAATGCAGTGGTACATTGATGAGGTTCTGGCCCGGAGCTTTTTTACCACCACAGTGGACGTCAACACGGACGATAAGCTCCTGACTATCCAGACCTGCGCCAATGACCGATATAATACCAAAGTGTGCCTGGTGGCCCGGAAGGTCCGGCCCGGCGAAAGCGCCGAGGTGGACGTGGAGGGGGCCGCGGCCAATCCCGACCGGGTGAAGCCCGTCCGGTATTGATTAGGAAAGGATGATTTCCCATGAAAATGAAAGAATTTCTGGAAAAATACACCCATGCCGTCTGGGTCCAGGCCCTGGTTTTGGTGGCGGTCCTTTGGGGGCTGGCGCTGTTTACCAGCGCCTCCTTTGAATCGGTGGACAAAACTGCTTCCGGTATGCCGGATACGGAAAGCTCCAGCGATATCAGCCTGACCGATGAAGAAAAATCCGACGCCCTGGACGACCTGTTCGTGGAAAGCAGCGGCGCTTTCGGCAACTGGGACGAATTTTCCGATATGCCGAAAGTCAGCGTGCCGGCCAGCACCTCCCGTCCCAGCGGCGGCTCCCAGAATAACAGCCAGCAGGAGAGCCACGAGCCGTCAGAGGAGCCTTCTGAAGAAACGCCTCCCGTCCAGCAGGAATCCTCCATTCCGGACGCGCCCCCTGCCACCAGCGTTGACACCGGTTCTCCCGGCGAGCCTTCTGCTCCGCCTGCGGAGTCCAGCGTTCCCAGCACGCCCAGCGAACCCTCCGGCGCTGTGCCCGGCGGCCCCGGGGACGGCGGGACCGGAACCTCCGGCGGGGAGACTCCCGGCGATGCGGTGAATATCGGCTCCGACGCCACAGTGGACGGCCCCACCCCCGACAACCCGGACGCGCCGGAGCCGGAACAGCCGGAAAACCCCATTGACGCGGCTTCCATGGTGGAAGGCCCTCAAGACTGACGTTCAAAAATTTAATGACGGCTGTATGAGAAAGGGGCCGCTGCTGTAAAGCAGCGGCCCCTTTGCCGGTATGTGAATCAGTTTTCGCGGTTAGATTTCCTCTACATGGATTTCCACTTCGTGGCCGCATTCCGCAGAACGGATAATGCCGTCGATAATGGCCTGGTTGTAGATGATCTGGGAGGTGGGGATGGGAGCCGGGAGGTTTTGCTCCACAGCGTCTACGAAGGAACGGCATTTTAAGAAGAAGCGGTCCTCTTTGGCGTCGTGGAGGGGAATGGGGGTGCAGGTAGGCTCGCCGAATTCATCGTGGAACAGGGTCACGTTGCCGCAGCTGCCGTCCCAGGCGCCGCCCCACAGGGATTCGGGATTGGCAGGCTCCACTTTCAAGCCTGCGTCGGTGCCCAGGAAAATGGTGCTGCCGGTGGTGTCCATGTGCATGGCCCAGGACATGCGGAAGTCCAGGGTAATGCCGCCTTCCAGCCGGATAAAGGCCCCGCAGAAGTCGTCGACGGAGAAGCGTTTGGCGTCCTCCTCGGAATTATATTTGGGATTTTTGCCAAAATAATCGTAGGAAACTGCGGAAACCGTCAGGGGCTTGGGGTAGCCCAGGGCGTTTAAAACCATGTCCAGAGAGTAGCACCCAATGTCGGCCAATGCGCCTACGCCGGCGTATTGCTTTTCAATAAAGGTGCTGCCGGGGATGCCGCGGCGGCGGCCGCCTCCGGTCTGGATGTAGTAGATTTTTCCAAGTTTTCCGCTTTGGATGATCTCTTTGATTTTTTTCATCCGGCCGTCATAACGGGGCTGGAAGCCGATGGTGACGATCTTGCCGGTTTCCTTTTCCACCCGGCGGATTTCCTGGGCGTCCTCCAGGGTTACGGTCATGGGCTTCTCCAAAAGCACATGGCAGCCGGCCCGCAAAGCGGCAATGGCGCAGACTGCGTGGGTGGAATTGTAGGTGCAGACGCTGACGGCGTCCGGCTTTAATGCCTCCAGCATGGTTTCCGTGTCGTCAAAATCTTTGGCGTCCGGCAGGCCGTGACGGTCAAAAAAGGCTCTGGCTTTTCCGGGAATAATATCGGCGCCGCCGACAATTTCCACATCCTCCATCTGCTTATAAGCATTCATATGGGCGTTGGCAATGCCGCCGGTTCCGATAATGGCGATTCTTAATTTTTTCATGGGCTGGTCCTTCCTTTCGGATGAAAGATTAGAAAGATTATACGCTATTATGATAAACGGATTTTTTGGGAAAGTCAACCGGTTTTTATAAAATTCCAGCACGAAATTCTGGGATAATTTTCGATACTTTTATACAGAGAAAATGGCGGAATTTGAGTTGCTCAGATGCAAATGTTTGTTCGATTTTCTGGTTGAAAAAGGCGCCGCGGTGTGGTACAATAGAGTCGGTTATGTAAGGATTGGACGGAGGAATGCGGATGGAATCGGAACGGAAATTTAAGCTGGTTTCCAGCTATCAGCCTACGGGGGACCAGCCCCAGGCCATTGAAAAACTGACGGAAGGGGTTCTGCGGGGGGATAAGGCCCAGACCCTGCTTGGCGTTACCGGCTCCGGCAAGACCTTTACCATGGCAAACGTCATTGCCAGGGTCAATAAGCCTACCCTGGTTTTGGCTCACAACAAAACCCTGGCGGCCCAGCTCTGCTCGGAGTTCCGGGAATTTTTTCCGGAAAACGCCGTGGAGTATTTCGTATCCTATTACGATTATTACCAGCCGGAAGCCTATATCCCCGGCACAGACACTTACATTGAAAAGGACTCCGCCATTAACGATGAAATCGACAAGCTGCGCCACTCGGCCACCTGCGCTTTAGGGGAACGGAACGACGTAATTATCGTGGCCAGCGTCAGCTGCATCTACTCCCTGGGTGCGCCGGAGGACTACCGGAGCATGGTCATCTCCCTGCGGCCGGGGATGCAGATGGAGCGGGACGAGCTTCTGCACAAGCTGGTGGACCGGCAGTACGACCGCAACGACATCAATTTTGTCCGGGGCAAATTCCGGGTCCGGGGGGATGTGGTGGAGATTTTCCCGGCAGGCAGCGGTGAAACTGCTATCCGGGTGGAGTTTTTCGGGGACGAGGTGGACCGGATTTCCGAAATCAACCCCTTGACCGGGGAGATTAAAGCGGTTATGTCCCATGTGATGATTTACCCCGCCTCCCACTTTATCACTCCGCCGGACAAGCTGAAAGACGCGGTGGCTGAAATCGAGCGGGAGCTGGAGGAACGGATCAAGTATTTTAAGGACAACGACATGCTCCTGGAGGCCCAGCGCATCGAACAGCGCACCCGTTACGACATGGAAATGCTGGAGGAAATCGGCTTTTGCAAGGGCATTGAAAACTATTCCCGGGTGCTGGCCGGCCGCGCCCCCGGCAGCACGCCCTATACCCTCTTAGACCATTTCCCCAAGGATTTCCTCCTGTTTATCGACGAGTCCCATGTGACGGTGCCCCAGGTCCGGGGCATGTATTTCGGCGACCGGGCCAGAAAACAGACCCTCATCGACTACGGGTTCCGCCTGCCCTCGGCTTTTGACAACCGGCCCCTAAATTTTGAGGAATTCCAGGGGAAATTAAACCAGGTCATCTACGTTTCGGCAACCCCTGCGGAGTTTGAACGGGAGCAGAGCACCCAGATTGCGGAACAGGTCATCCGCCCCACGGGACTGGTGGACCCGGAAATTATCGTCAAGCCGGTGGAAGGCCAGATTGAGGACCTGCTGAGTGAAATCAACACCCGCACAGAGCGGGGGGAACGGACCCTGGTCACCACCCTGACAAAAAAAATGGCGGAGGATTTGACCGAGTATTTGAAGGGGTTCCATGTGAAGGTGCGGTACATGCACCACGACATCGACACCATGGAGCGGATGGAAATTATCAGGGATTTGCGGCTGGGAGTCTTTGACGTGCTGGTGGGCATTAACCTTTTGCGGGAGGGCTTGGACATTCCGGAGGTGAGCCTGGTGGCCATTCTGGACGCGGACAAGGAAGGGTTCCTGCGCTCCGAAACCTCCCTGATCCAGACCATCGGCCGCGCCGCCCGAAACGCCGGGGGCCAGGTTATTATGTACGCCGACAGCGTCACTGATTCCATGGAACGGGCCATCCGGGAAACCAACCGCCGACGGGAAATCCAGATGGCCTACAACAAGGAACACGGCATCGTCCCCAAAACCATCGTCAAATCCGTGGCTGAGATCATCGAGATTTCCGCTAAGGACACCATCGACAAAAAGGGCAAACGGCTGTCGGATATGGAAAAAATGCAGCTGATTAAGGCTTATACCGCTGAAATGAAGGAGGCTGCCAAGCTCCTGGAATTCGAGCAGGCGGCCTTTCTGCGGGATAAAATCAAAAAATTGCAGGATGAATTGGACGGCGTAAAGCCGAAAAAACGCCGTTCTTGAGAAAATAGGAGGAAGAGGATGACAGATACCGAACAGCTTTCCGCTCAGAACAATGTGATCCGGGAAGGGAAAACAACGACCCGCCCGGCAGGGGAATGGTCCTCAAGCATTCACAGGTACCTGCGCTTTTTGGAGGCGGAGGGCCTGCGGGTGCCCCGTCCTATCAGCATCCAGGACGGCCGGGAAACTCTGGAATTTATTGAAGGGGAGTTTGTCCATCCCTACAAATGGACGGACGAGGCTTTGTACGCCGTGGGGGAAATGGCGGGTAGGCTGCACCGGACATCCGTAAAATTCCACATTTTCCCGGAAGATCAGTGGAAAAATTGGTGCCTGCGGGAAATCGGGAAAAACCCGAGGATTATCAGCCACGGGGACATTGCCCCTTGGAATGTGGTGACGGAAAATGGGATGCCCAAAGCGCTGATTGATTGGGAATATGCCGGGCCAATCGATCCCATGGTGGAGCTTTCCCGGATCTGCTGGCTGTTTCCCCAACTGGTGGACGACGATTTGGCGGCCATTTACGACCTGCCTTCCCCGGAAAAGCGGGCGGAACAGGTGCGGCTCATTTGCGAGGGCTACGGCCTGCCAAGGGAACAGCGGCTGTGCTTGACGGAGCAGATTCTGGAAACCGTAATCTGCGAAACCGCCCACGAAGCCATTGACCCGGGGCTGACCTTTGAAAGCGAAGGCTCCCTTTGGGGACTGGCCTGGCGGACCCGGAGCGTTTACTGGGTCTGGCGGAACCGGAAGATATTGGAGCAGGCGCTGGAACGTTAGGAGGATTTTTATGAACTTGCCGGAACCTACCTTTGGCCCCGTCAACAGCATGGGGCATTACAAATATGTCGTGATTCTGGCCATGGAACAGGGGAAGTTCCTTTGGTGCCGCCAGAAAAAGAAAACTACCTGGGAACTGCCCGGGGGACATATCGAACCGGGGGAAACCCCGTTGGGGGCTGCAAAACGGGAGCTTTTTGAGGAAACCGGCGCGGAGGAATTTTCCATCCGGCCTATCTTCGACTACAAGGTGGAAGTACCCGGCGTGGTGTTCTTAGCGGAGATCACCCGGCGGGGCGGTATCCCCCAAAGCGAAATGGAGGAAGTCCGCCCGTCCGCTGAAATCCCCGGGGAGTGGAGCTGGCCCCAGATCCAGCCGAAAATTTTGGGGCATTACCGGGAGATAGCGAGGGAAGCTGATGATTGAGCAGACTTTGGACGGAATTCCCTTCCGGATGAAAACTCCCTTTGATTTTGGCTTTGTGTCCCGGTGGGGCAAGGTGTTCCGGGTTTTTGACGACCAGGATTCCGGGAATATCTGCTTTGGGACGGAACAAAACGGGGAACGCTTCTTTCTAAAATTTGCCGGCGCGCCTACGGCCCGGTATGATGGGAAACGGGAGGACGCTGCGGCGCGCCTGAAATACGCCGCCGGGGTGTACCGGGATCTGGCCCATCCGTGCCTTATTGAACTGCTGGAAACGGCGGAAATCGGCGGCGGTTTTTTGCTGGTATTCCCCTGGACGGACGCCGTCTGCATGGGGAAGCAGTACCCGGAAAGCCGGGCGCGGTTTTTCGCCCTGCCCATGGACAAACGGGAGCAGGTGTTCCGGGATGTGCTGGATTTTCACAGGGCGGCCCTCGGCCGGGGATATGTGCCGGTGGATTTTTACGACGGCAGTATCCTTTACGATTTTCAGACGGAAAAAACCGTCCTCTGCGACATTGACTTTTACCAGAAACGCCCCTTTTTCAATCAAATGGGGCGGATGTGGGGTTCGTCCCGGTTTATGTCCCCGGAGGAGTTTACCTTGGGGGCGGAAATCGACGAGATTACCGCCGTCTTTTTAATGGGTGCCACCGCATTTGCCCTCTTTGGCGGGGAATTGGACCGTTCCCGAGAAAAATGGGCGCTGGATGGTCAAAAATATGCCGCCGCATTGCGGGCGGTTTCGGAAAAGCGGGAGGAACGGTTTCAAAGCTTACGGGATTTTGCCGCGGCGTGGAATGGGGGAATTGGATGAAGGAGCAGGAATACCGGAGAATCGAGGAATACATGAAGGCGTGCATGACCGACGCCGCCCACGACCGGGAGCACGTCTACCGGGTGCTGCGGGCCGCTTTAAAAATCGCTGAAACGGAGCCGGAGGCTGACCGGGACATTTTGACGGCCGCCTGCCTGCTCCACGACATCGGCCGGGAAAAGCAGTATGCCGACCCAAAGGTGTGCCACGCCGAAGCAGGGGCTGAGATGGCCCGCCGGTTCCTTTTGGAACTGGGATGGGAGGAAGACCGGGTTTCCCATGTTTCCGCCTGCATCTTCACCCACCGGTTCCGCAAGGGCAGGGAACCGGGTTCCATGGAGGCGAAAATCTTCTTTGACGCCGATAAGCTGGACGTCTGCGGGGCCATCGGCATCGCCCGGACCCTCCAATATCAGGGCCGCGTGGGGGAGCCTCTTTACTGGGTGGATAAGGAGGGAAATCCTCTGCCGGGGGACCCCGGCGAGCCGGACTCCTTTTTGAAGGAGTACCGGAAAAAGCTATCAAAGCTCTACGGCCGGTTTTACACTCCGGCCGCCGCGGAAATGGCCAAAGGACGCCGGCAGATTGCCGAAGCCTTCTATCAGGCGGTTTGGAGGGAAATTCATCTGACAGATTAAGGGAGAAATGCTATGACCACAAACAGCATCGAAACGGAACGCCTGCTCATCCGCAGCATCCGGGAAGAGGACGGGGAGTTCTGCCTGAGCATGTGGCTGGACGAGGAAATGGGAAAATACCTCTCCGACCCGCCCCGGGATAAGGCGGATGAGGCGGAGCTGAATTTTGCCCAAGGCATCGAGGAACAGGAGGGCTGGTACCCCTTTGTAGCGGAGCTGAAATCCACCGGGGAGCGGATGGCTACCTGCTCTTTAGTCCCCAGCGAGGACGGGAAAACCTGGGATTTGGGCTACTGCGTCCACAGGGATTACTGGCGGCAGGGCTTTGCCGCGGAAATGATTGCGGCCCTGATCGAAGAAGCCTACCGCCGGGGAGGCCGCAGCTTTACGGCGGCGGTGGCAAAGGAAAACGCCGGTTCCAACGCCGTTCTGCGGAAGCTGGGATTTTCCATAGAAAAGGAAGGTTCCTTCCGCAAGCGGGGAACGGACATTGTTTACCCGGAATACATTTACCGGCTGGATTTGGAATAGGAGGATTCGGATGAAACGGGAACTGGGGATCGCCCGGTGCGGGCTGGCCTGCTGTCTTTGTTCAGAAAACGGGAACTGTATTGGGTGTGAACAATGCGCGGACAAAGAAAGCTGTGAAAACCGGAAATGCTCCATGGAGAAAGGGCTGGCCGGGTGCTTTGCATGTACGGAAAACTGCCGGAAGGGGCTGCTTGCCAAAGAGAAGCCTTACGGCTTTGTCCAATTTATCCGGCAGTACGGCCGGGAAAAACTCCTGGACTGCTTGGAAGAAAATGAAAAACGAGGCGTTGTCTATCACCGGCAGGGGATTACCGGGGACTATGATGAATGTTCCTCCCTTACGGAGCTGTTCCGGCTGATTGAAACCGGGAAAAAGGAGTAAAATATGAAATATCTTGTGATTTGCGATTCCCAGTACGGGTTTACGGAGCAATACGCCCGGTGGATTGCGGAGGAACTGGGGTGTCCCTGCGTGGCCCGAAAGGACGTAAAACCCGAACAGCTGCAAAAATATGACGGGCTGATTTACGGGGGCGGGCTGTACGCCGGGGGCGTCAGCGGCTTAAAATGGTTTGCAAAGCAGCTTCCGGGTTTATCTGGAAAGAAAACAGCCGTCTTTACCTGCGGCGTGGCGGACCCGGCAGACCCCAAAAACGTTTCCCATATCCGGGCCGGGGTTGCCAAGGTTCTGACGCCGGAGCAGATGGGGAAAACAGCCTTATTCCATCTCCGGGGCGGCATCGATTACAACAGGCTGGGATTTGTCCACAAATCCATGATGGCTATGCTGAAAAAATCCCTGGAATCCAAAAAGGAACAGGATTTGACCGACGAGGACCGGCAGATTCTGGCCACTTACGGGAAAATCGTTGACTTTACCGACCGGGCGTCGGTCCGGCCTTTGATTGAATGGGCGGAGAAGGGAGAAAACTAAATGAATAAAGTGAAGATTACGGTGCTGAAAACCACCTTTGACGCGGAGCTTGCCGCGCAGTACGGGGCGGAGGGGCTGACGGCCTGCCCCATGATGAAGGAAGGGCAGGTATTTTTCGCCGATTACGCCAAGCCAGAGGGATTCTGCGACGAGGCGTGGAAGGCAATTTATCAGTATGTTTTCGCCCTGGCCCACGGAGCCGGGAAGGACGTTTTCTATTTCGGCGACTGGATCAGGGAGCCGGGCGTGGCCATTTGCAGCTGCAACGACGGCCTGCGGCCGGTGATTTTCAAGCTGGAAGCCACAGAGCAGGAATCTGCGCTGGATTACACGCCGGTGCGGTGACTGAAAACTTGCGCAAAGAAAGGAACCAATGTTATGGCAATGGACAAGCTGGTAGTCAAAGGAGCCAGAGAGCATAACCTAAAAAACGTGGATGTGACCATCCCCCGGGACAAGCTGGTGGTATTCACCGGCCTTTCCGGTTCGGGAAAGTCCTCCCTGGCTTTTGACACCATTTACGCGGATGGGCAGCGGCGGTATGTGGAAAGCCTTTCCTCCTACGCCCGGCAGTTTTTGGGGCAGATGGAAAAACCCGATGTGGATTATATCGAGGGCCTTTCCCCGGCCATTTCCATCGACCAGAAAACCACCTCCAAAAACCCCCGTTCCACAGTGGGGACGGTGACGGAAATCTACGACTACCTGCGGCTTTTGTACGCCCGCATCGGCGTGCCCCACTGCCCGGTCTGCGGCCGGGAGATCAAGCAGCAGACAGTGGACCAGATCATCGACAAGCTCTGCTCCTTCCCGGAACGCACCAAAATCCAGATTTTGGCCCCCGTTGTCCGGGGCCGCAAAGGCGAGCACGTCAAGGAATTCGAAAACGCCCGGAAAAGCGGTTTTGTCCGGGTCCGGGCCGACGGCATCCTTTACGACCTGTCGGAAGAGATCAAGCTGGAAAAAAATAAAAAGCACAACATTGAAATCGTGGTGGACCGGCTTATGGTCAACGACACTGTCCGTTCCCGGATGACCGATTCCGTGGAAACCGCCCTGCGGCTTTCCGGCGGGCTTGTCATTGCCGACGTCAATGGGGAGGACATCCTCTTTTCCCAGAACTACGCCTGCCCGGAGCACGGCGTGTCCATCGGCGAGCTGGAACCCCGAATGTTTTCCTTTAATAACCCTCTGGGAGCCTGCCCCACCTGCACCGGTTTGGGGACCTTTATGAAGGTGGACCCGGATATGGTGGTTCCCAACAAATCCCTGTCCATCCGGGGCGGGGCCGTCAAGGCCAGCGGCTGGTACTTTGGGGAAAGCGGCACCATCGCCCAGATGTACTACGAAGCCCTGGCCAAGCATTACGGCTTTTCCCTGGATACCCCCTTTAAGGAACTGACCGCCAAACAGCGGGATATTATCCTGTACGGAACCCAAGGCGAGCGCATCCAAATGGTGCGGAAAAACGAGTACGGTTCCGGCACCTATGAAACCGAGTTTGAAGGGGTCGTCAACAACCTGGAACGCCGGTTTCGGGAAACCCAGTCGGCTTATATCCGGGATGAGATCACCCAGGTTATGAGCGCCGTCCCCTGCCCGGACTGCAAGGGCGAGCGGCTCAAAAAGGAATACCTGGCGGTCACGGTGGGCGGCGTCAATATCAGCGATTTCTGCAAAATGTCCGTCAACGAGGCGCTGGACTTTATGGAGAACCTGACCCTGTCGGAACGGGACGCCATGATTGCCGCCCAGATTTTGAAGGAAGTGAAAGCCCGGCTGGGATTCTTAAAAAGCGTGGGGCTGGAATATCTGACTCTGTCCCGGGCTTCCGCCACCCTGTCCGGCGGCGAAAGCCAGCGCATCCGGCTGGCCACTCAGATCGGCTCCTCTTTGGTGGGGGTTCTGTATATCCTGGACGAGCCTTCCATCGGGCTGCACCAGCGGGACAACGACAAGCTGCTGGCCACCCTCCAAAGGCTCCGGGACATCGGCAACACCCTGATTGTGGTGGAGCATGACGAGGATACCATGCGGGCGGCGGATTTCATTGTAGACGTTGGCCCCGGGGCCGGCGTCCACGGCGGTGAAATCGTCTGCGCCGGCACCCCGGCGGAGGTTATGGCCTGCGAAAACTCCATTACCGGCCAGTACCTTTCCGGCAAGCGGAAAATCCCGGTCCCGGCAGAACGCCGGCCCGGAAACGGCAGTTTCCTCACCATTAAAAAAGCTAAGGAAAACAACCTGAAGGGAGTTACGGTGAAAATCCCTCTGGGGACCTTTACCTGCGTTTCCGGCGTTTCCGGTTCCGGCAAATCCAGCCTGGTCAACGAGGTGCTCTTTAAAACCCTGTCCGCCGAACTAAACGGTTCCCGGGTGAAGCCCGGCCAGTGCGGCGGCATTGACGGCCTGGAATTTCTCGATAAAGTGATTGACATCGACCAGTCTCCCATCGGCCGGACGCCCCGTTCCAATCCCGCCACCTACACCGGCGTTTTCACCGACATCCGGGAGCTGTTCGCCCAGACCGCCGACGCCAAAATGCGGGGCTATAACAGCGGCCGGTTCTCCTTTAACGTCAAGGGCGGCCGGTGCGAGGCCTGCGAGGGAGACGGCATCCTGAAGATTGAGATGCACTTCCTGCCGGATATTTTCGTCCCCTGCGAAGTCTGCAAGGGCAAGCGGTACAACCGGGAAACTTTGGAGGTCAAATACAAGGGCAAAAATATTTATGACGTGCTGGACATGACGGTGGAGGAGGCCATGACCTTCTTCGACAGCATCCCCCGGATCAAACGGAAAATTGAAACCCTCTATGAAGTGGGCCTGGGCTATATCAAGATGGGGCAGCCCGCCACCACCCTTTCCGGCGGCGAGGCCCAGCGGGTGAAGCTGGCAACCGAGCTGTCCAAACGGAGCACCGGCAAAACCATTTATATCCTGGACGAGCCCACTACCGGCCTTCACAGCTACGACGTGCAGAAGCTCATTGAGGTTTTGCAGAAGCTGGTGGATGCAGGGAATACCGTGGTGGTCATCGAGCACAACCTGGACGTGCTGAAAACCGCCGACTGGATCATCGACCTGGGGCCGGAAGGCGGCGACCGGGGCGGTACTATCGTGGGGACCGGCACTCCGGAACAGCTTGCTAAAATCCCCGAAAGCTATACCGGGAAATACCTGGCGCCTATGCTGGAACAGAAATAAAAAAACAGACAGGAGCAGGAAAAAACTGCTCCTGTTTTGCTCTTGAAAAGGGGTTCAAAACATGCTATGATGAAAATAAAGGGGGGCGTTCTTCATGAAATTTACGGCAATTTCCGGTACCTCAATCAACTTAAGCAAAGTGATCCTGGGGACAGCCAACTTCGGGACTTCCATCCCGGAAGAGCAGGCTTTTGCTCAAATGGACTGCTACTATGAAAACGGCGGCCGCACCTTGGACACCGCCGCCGTTTATGGGGACTGGGAGGATCGGCAGGAGCCTTTAAGCGAAAAGACCATTGCCCGGTGGCTCCGGTCCCGGGGGTTGGAAAAGGAAATGACCGTCATCACCAAGGGCTGCCATTACCGGCTAAAAACCCCGAATGTGTCCCGGGTGACGCCGGAAGCCATTAGACAGGACGTTGCTCAGAGCCTTGGGGCATTAAACCGGGATACCATTGACGTTTACCTGCTCCACCGGGACAACCTGGCGGTTCCTGTAGGGGAAATCATGGAGACGTTGGGGGAATTTACCGCCAAGGGAATCCTGCGCTCTGTCGGCGTGTCCAACTGGACTTACGCCCGGATTGCGGAAGCCAACGCCTATGCCGCCGCCCACGGGCTGACGCCCTTTACCTCCTCTCAAATGCAGTGGAGCCTGGCGAAAATCAACCCGGAAAACGACAATTTCAAGGAACTTCCCCACATCACCCCGGAAGAGCTTGCCCATTACCACCAAAGCGGCCTGACCCTCATGGCCTGGTCTTCCCAGGCGGGAGGCGTCATTTCCAAGCTCCTGTCCCGGCCGGATTTTTCCCTGGAGGGGAACAAGTTTGACACCCCGGAAACCCGGCTCCGCGCCCAAAGGACTGCGGAACTTGCAAAACAGACGGGCCATTCTCCGGCTGTTTTATCCCTGGCGTATCTCTTAAACTGCGGGATAAACAGCGCCGCAGTGGTGGGCGCTTCCTCTTTGGAGCAGCTGCGGGAGAGCCTGCTGGCCGGGGATGTGTCTTTGACAGAAGAACAGGTTTCTTATTTGGAAGGGAACTGAGCCTTCCGGACAAAATCTAAGATTTCCTGCAAGGCGCAGGCATCCAGCTGGCCCAGCACGCCTTTGTCCTGCTGGATAGTTTCCGGCAGATTCCCGCCGGAAACTGCCCGGAAGATGCAGCAGGCCGCTAAAAAGGATCCCAGGGGGCTGGCGTGGGCGCCGTCCGTAAAATAAAGCTCCCGTTCCGGATGCTCTTTTCGGAACTGCCGCCAGATTTCCCCCACAGGCGCCAGCAGAGTTCCTTGTTCTTTGGCGGTCCGGATATATGCTTCGGACATTTCCGGCTGGTTTTCGGGGCGGGCCTTTTCCGCCCAGGTCATGTACAGCACAAACTGGCAGGGCAGGCCCTCTGCCAGACCCCTGATGGCTGAAACCCCGTCGGAAAGGGCCTGATACCCGTCGAAAGGATGGGCAGCCTGTTGTAATACAACGAAATCATACTCTCCGTATAAAATATTGAACCGTGTCTGTTCCTGATGAAAGTGCCAGTCCAGGGTTTTGCCGCCGTGGGTCAGCATGGCGGCAGATACCGGTTCCCCGGCACAGGTGAAAAGCTCCCGCACCATTTGGGGCATATCGTTAAAATAAGTGTGGCTGTTTCCAACAAACAGAATTTTCTTCACAAGAATCCCTCCAAGCAATCTATAAAGGAGAATGAACATGAAAACCCTGATTTTAAACGGGTCTCCACGAAAAAACGGCAATACGGCCCATCTAATTGAACAGTTCAAAGCACAGCTGGGCGGGGAATTCACCGTCATCCAGGCGGACGGCTCCATTGCCCCCTGCAAAGACTGCCGCCGGTGTTTTGTCAAACCAGGGTGCGCCATCCATGACAGCATGGAAAAAGTGTGGAAGGCGCTGATGGAATCGGATTTAGTCGTGCTGGCATTCCCCGTTTACTTTAACCAGCCCTGCGGCCAGCTGCTCACCTTGGCCACTCGGTTCCAGTATGCGTATGTTTCCCAGTATATCCGGAAGGACCCGGACTTTTCCCTGGGCAAGCGGAAAGGCGCGGTGCTGCTGACGGCAGGCGGAAGCACCAAGGACATCGGCCCGGCTGTGGACACGGCACGGGAAATCCTAAAGCTCTGCGGGGCGGATTTGTCCGGGGTAGCCTGTGCCCTGCACACGGACAAAATCCCGGCCCGGGAGGATTTGGATGCCCGGGAACAGGTGCGGAAGCTGGCGGCTATTTTGAAGCTCAGCGAATCCGAGCAATGAGACGGACTGAAAATCCCCCGCCCAAAAGGACGGGGGACCGCTTGTTTTATTGGAATTTTACTGCTGTGTGAGATTTTGATAGAGCGTCATGTAAAAATCCAGCAGCTTTTGATTGGTTGCTTCCCGGCATTCAATCACCTGGGCTACGGCCATCGCCTTGGCGCTCCCTGCCACATCCTCCGGGCTGCCGGGGGCGTCGGAATGGTTGGATGGAATTTTTTCCAATGTAGCAAGCGCCTGATAAATATGTCCATTGTCATGCTGAATTTCCTCAATCCGTTTGAGGAATTCTGCCGGGTCTGTCGCAAATTTTTCCATATATTCTTCGCTCATTTTCGTTTCCTCCAAAAATCTATTTGGCGGACACGTTAAGCAAATGGTCTGTTCATCCACGAAGCGTGCCCTGCCATGTTTCACCAGGCCTTTGGCCCGTTTGGGATAGGTCGCTTCCAACAGGTTTCCCTGCTCGTCCAATACGCGCACTGTTTTTTCCAATGGGTGTCCTCCCCTCCGCGCCAGGTTAGACCTGGAGCATCCCGCGCTCCGGAGTCGTCCCTTTTTTCAGTCTGCATCCCGCGCTGGCAGATGATGCCAGTGACAAGGAGCTGAATCGCTGTTTTTTGTAATGGGTGCCGTCCCCAGATTCTATTTTCAGTATATCATTTGGCTAAATTGCTGTCAATTATGAAAGGAAACGAAAATCATACCGCTTTTCCGTGATTTTAACGGTTATGCAAACCGGCTCCCGTCCTTGCAGAGGACGGCGTTCCGGCGGATGAGGCGGTAATCCAGGGCAATGCCTTTTCCCGCCGCGAAAGCATCGGTCAGCAGGGTGGGATTGATGTTCTGGAAAATTCCGGCGGGGAGGGTGATTTCCAAAGCTACCGCGTCCCCGGACAGACCAGTTTTGCTGGCAAAGATGCCGGGCTTTAAGTCGATTTCCTTGGGGCCTTTTTTGGTGCGCTTTTCCGTCAGGATGGCGTCCTGGGCCAAAAAGGCGTCAAAATCCGCCAAAAGTTTTCCCGCGGGGATATCTTTTGCGGAAAACAACAGGGAGTATTCCGCTTTTTCGATTTCTTCCGCCTTTTTCTGCGGGGCGGCAATCCGGGAAATGACAATCCCTTCGGGAAGAGCGGCGTTTAACCGGCTGAGGATTTCCTCTTCCGGCAGGTTCTCCCGGAGGCGGAAATCGAAGCTTTCCTCCACCCCTTCATAGCCCAGGGCAATGGGCAGAGCAAAGGTCAGGTAAATGTGAGGGTTGAACCCCTGGGTGAACCAGATGGGCAGTTTGGACCGCTGGAAGGACCGCTGGATGGTGCGGTACAAATCCAGGTGGGAAATGTATTTGGCCCGGCCTTCCTTCCGGTAAAAAGCCCGGATGTCGTAAACGGGAGTTCCCTCCACCACGATGATTTTTGGATTATCCAATGCAGCGGCCTCCTCCGATGAGCTTATTTGCGCCGCATCCGGCGCAGTTTTCCTTGCAGTTGGGGGTGATTTCCGCCCGTTTCGCCTTCTCATATTCCCGCAGGAAGAAGGACTTGGTGACGCCCACGTCGATGTGGTCCCAGGGAAGGATCTCCTCCGGGGAACGCTCCCGGTTGGCGTAAAACTCCATGGTCAGGCCGTTTTCCGCCATGGCTTCCTTCCACTTGTCAAAGTCGAAAAACTCCTCCCAGCTGTCGAATTTGCAGCCTTTTTTCCAGGCAGTATAAATTACCTTGCCCAGCCGCCGGTCGCCCCGGGCCAGGACGCCCTCTAAAACGGAGGTTTTCACCTCGTGGTAATTGAGGGAGATTTTCCGGGTTGTCAGGCTGCGGCGGAGCAGGTCGTGCTTTGCCACAATCTGGTCGTAGGCGTCCTGGGCGCACCACTGGAAGGGGGTGAAGGGCTTGGGCACAAAGGTGGAAACGGAAATGGTGACGTTCACCGCCTTACCCTTGGGCTTGGTGGGCAGAGAATAATAAAGGTCTACGATTTTCTGGCCCAGCTGGGTGATGCCCAGCAGATCTTCTTCGGTTTCCGTGGGCAGGCCCATCATAAAATAGAGCTTGACGCTGGTGTAGCCCCCCTCAAAGGCGATGCGGGAGGTGCGCATGATTTCTTCTTCCGTAACGCCTTTGTTGATGACGTCCCGGAGGCGCTGGGTGCCGGCTTCCGGGGCGAAGGTCAGGCCGGTTTTGCGGACCTTGTTCACCTTGTCCAGCAGCTCCTTGGAGAAATTGTCCACCCGGAGGGAGGGCAGAGACAGATTGATTTTTTCTTCCAAAGTGTAGTCGATGATTTTATCCAGCATTTCCTCCACCTGGGGATGGTCGGAGGTGGAGAGGGAAGCCAAGGACATTTCCTCATAGCCGGTGGTTTCGCAAAGGCTCTTGCCCTGGGAGCAGAGGACGTCCGGGGATTTGGCCCGGATGGGGCGGTAGATGAATCCCGCCTGGCAGAACCGGCAGCCCCGGATGCAGCCCCGCATGACCTCCAAAACCGCCCGGTCGTGGACGACTTCGGTGTAGGGAACTACAAAGGTTTCCGGATAGAAGGCCTTGTCCATGTCCTGGCAGATGCGCTTGGTGATTTTGGCGGGGGCGCCGTCCTTGGGGGTGACGGCGGCGATGGTGCCGTCTTCGTTATAGGAAACATCGTAAAGGGAGGGGACGTACATCCCCGGAATCTGGGCCGCGTCCCGCAGAAATGCCTGCTTGTCCCAGTTCCCGGCAGCTTTGTGCTTCTGGTAAAGGTCAATCATTTCCAGCATGATCTCCTCGCCCTCGCCCAGCTGCACCAGGTCGGCAAAATCGCAGAGAGGCTCCGCATTCATGGCGCAGGGGCCGCCCATCCAGACAATGGGGTCGTCGTTGCCCCGTTCCGCCGCCAAGGGGTTCACGCCGCCTAAATCCAGCATATTGAGGATGTTGGTGTAGGAAAGCTCGTATTGCAGGGAAAATCCCAGAAAATCGAAATCAGTCAGCGGGTCGAAGCTCTCCAGGCCGTAAAGAGGGATGTTATTTTCCCGCATCAGGGCCTCCATGTCCATCCAGGGGGCGTAGACCCGTTCCGCCCAGCAGTCCTCCCGGGCGTTTACAAGGGAATAGAGGATTTTTAGCCCCAGGTGGCTCATCCCGATTTCGTAGTTGTCGGGGAAACAGAGGGCCAGCCGGGTTTTCACCTTGGATTTGTCCTTGACGACACTGTTAAATTCACCGCCCACATACCGGGCGGGTTTCTGCACCTTTAGCAGAAGGGGTTCCAGTTTTTCTCGTAAATTTGACATTTCATTCCTCCATTGCCCGGAGTCCGGGCGGACAATTCGACGCGGCCGCACAGCACCGAGCTGACATAATACACCTTTTTGACAAGTAAAAAGGTTCGATACAATTGTCTCCTGTCCTTGGTAAAGGTCAGGTTATGCTTTTGGGTTGGGGTTGTCCGTCAGCCCCAGCAGGTAATCGGCGGACACGCCGTAAAATTTGGCCAGGGCGATAATGGTGGACGCGGTGGGTTCCCGTTCTCCATGTTCAAAACGTTGGTAGGTGCGCAAAGAAACCCCAATTGCATTGGCAATTTGTTGCTGTAAAGCGCCTGTTTTTGATTTTAACAGCAAAAGGCGTTCTTGTAAAGCTGACATTTTTATTTCTCCTATTGACAAGACCGTTTGGACGTGTTAGAATGGTCATGTAAGGTGATGTAGGGGCGAACTGTGTTCGCCCGCAATACACATTACCCCGGGCCGGGAGACCCGGCCCCTACAACCCTAACGGACGTTTCGGGGAAATTGTAGGGGGCGATGCCCACATCGCCCCGGCAATGAAAGGGCAATGTGTATCGCGGGCGGATGTAGGCATCCGCCCCTACAACCCTAACGGACGTTTCGGGGAAATTGTAGGGGGCGATGCCCACATCGCCCCGGCAATGAAAGGGCAATGCGTATCGCGGGCGGATGTAGGCATCCGCCCCTACAACCCTATCGGGCGTTCCGGGAAAATTGTAGGGGGCGGCGTCCTCGATGCCCCTTGGAATCAAACTTTTATTTTGCTGGAGGTGGTTTGATGTTTCGGCCGAAGAATCCTTTTCCGCACACCAATGTTCCCCGCACGATTCGGTTCACCCAGGAAATTTTTGACAAGCTGCTTCAGGTTTCCGGAAAAACCGGCCTTTCCTTTAACTCTTTGGTGCTCCAATGCTGCGAGTACGCTCTGCAAAATTTGGAAACGGCGTCAACCCGGGAATCAATCTAATTTCTTCCCCTTCACCCGTTCCCAATAGGCTTTGGCGGCCTGTTCGGTCTTATTGTCCCCGAAATGGTAGTAGGTGCGGTTTTTCAGCGCGTCCGGCAGATACTGCTGTTCCACCCAGCGGCCCGGGAAATCGTGGGGATACTGGTAAAACTGCCCCTTGACCTCGGCGTCCTCCCCATCGAAATGCTTGTTCTGCAAAGTCCGGGGAATGGGGCCGGACAGTCCTTTTTTCAAATCCTCCATGGCCTCGTTGATGGCGTTGTGGGCGGTGTTGGATTTGGGGGCCGTGGCCACTAAAATCACTGCGTCCGCCAGGCAGAGCCGGGCTTCCGGCAGCCCCACCTGCAAGGCCGCGTCCACCGCCGCCTTGACGATGGGAATAATCATGGGGTAGGCCAGGCCCACGTCCTCGCAGGCGCAGACCATGAGCCGCCGGCAGGCCGAGGGCAGGTCCCCGGCTTCCAAAAGCCGGGCCAGGTAGTGGATGGCGGCGTCCGGGTCGGAGCCGCGCATGGATTTCTGGTAAGCGGACACAATATCGTAATGCTCGTCCCCTTCCCGGTCGTAGCGCATGGCGCTGCGCTGGGAAAGCTCCTTGGCCAGTTCCAGGGAAACAAACCGCCCGTTTTCGTCCTGCTTTGCTGAAAGGGTCAAAAGCTCCACAGTGTTTAAGGATTTCCGCACATCCCCGCCGCAGCTTTGGGCAATGTGGGCGATAACCCCGTCCTCCAGGCGGATGGAATCGCCGGTTTCTTCTTCCATGGCGGCAAAGCCCCGGAGGATGGCTTTTTCCACTTCTGCAGGCTCCACGGATTTGAACTCGAAAACCGTGGAACGGCTTAACACCGCATTATAAATGTAGAAATAGGGGTTTTCGGTAGTGGAGGCAATCAAGGTAATGCGGCCGTCCTCAATGTATTCCAACAGGGACTGCTGCTGTTTTTTGTTGAGGTACTGGATTTCGTCCAGGTAGAGCAGGACGCCGTTGTAGCCCATAATGGAGTCCAGTTCGTCCACAATGGCTTTGATGTCCGCCAAGGAAGCGCTGGTGCCGTTTAATTTGTGCAGGCGCTTTTTGGTTTGGGACGCGATAATCCGGGCCACAGTGGTTTTTCCAACGCCGGACGGCCCGTAAAAAATCATATTGGGGATCTGGCCGCTGTCAATAATGCGGCGCAGGCTTTTTCCTTCCGCCAGAAGGTGTTTCTGCCCCACCACATCCTCTAAGGTTTTGGGGCGCAGGCGGTCGGCCAGGGGAGACGGCATGGCGGTTCCTCCTTTACTGATTCTCCCTTTTATTTTACATGAATTTGCGGGAAAAGTAAACCGCCAGAGGGGATTTCTCAGAAAATTCTTGCGAAAACCTCAAAGCCGTGGTACAATGGCCATAGAAAGGGGGCGGAAGGGTTGAACGCGTTTTATGAACGCAGGCCGGATGAAATGACGGTATTCCACGCGGATTCCATCGATTTCCCGGCCCACTTTCATGAGAGCTTGGAAATGTTTTACGCCATTGAGGAAGGCCACCTGGTGACGGCCGGGGGACGGGAGCAGAAGATGGGGGCCGGGGACCTGGCGCTGATTTTCCCGGGCAGCATCCATGCCTACGGCATGGAGGAGGGCGTGGCCGCCAGTCCGGCGCTGCTGGCGGTGGCGCCGCTGCCCTTTACGGGAGAATTCCGGCAGGCCCTTTCGGAAATGCAGCCGGAAACGCCCTTCCTTTCCGCAGGAGAACTGCATCCGGATGTGGACTATGCCTTCAGTTCCCTGGAAAGGCCGGAAAATCCGCCCAACCTCAAAGCCAGGCGCGCTTTGGTTCAGCTGATTTTGAGCCGGACCCTGCCCATGATGAAGCTCCGGAAAAAATCCGGGGAACATACCATCGTTTACCAGCTGGTGGACATCCTTTCCCGGGAATACCGGGAACAGCTGACCCTGGAGGGGCTGTCCAAACGGCTGGGTGTCAGCCGGTTTACCTTGTCCCGGGTATTTTCCGAGCAGATTGGGTGCGGCTTTCCGGAATATGTCAACCGTCTCCGCTTAAATGAAGCGGAAACCATGCTGGCCAACACCGGGCTGCCCATTACGGAGATCAGTTACCGCTGCGGATTCGAAACGCCCCGGACCTTCAACCGGGTGTTCCGGGGGCAGCTGGGGGTAACGCCCCGGGAATACCGCAGCATTGTCAAATCCTCCGGACAGGATAAATAGCGGATGGGCGGCCTGTCATCAAAGAAAATTGGGTAAAAAATTTATTGAGCAGAAAAATGATGTGTGAAAATAGAAAAGGTGGGCACACTATGGACAGCCGGTCTGGCAATTTGATTGGAAACGGGTGATTGTTTGTTTCAAATCCTATTACCGGAAGGCGGGGAAGGCGCCCGTCTTTTTTTCATGGAAATGCTGCCGTCCTTTATCGAAACAGTGCCACTGGGCAGCCCGTTGGTAAAAGACGGGCGGGAGCTGATCTTCCTGCCGGAGGGGGAAGGGCTTCCAGAGGGCTTTTTGCCCTCCAAAGGGGCCACGGTGATTGCCAGCTCGGAATCCGAAAGCCAGCTTGCAGGGCTTTCCCAGCTGCCGGTGCAGGTGCTGGCCTGCGGCCTGTCCTCGAAAGATACCGTGACCTTTTCCAGCCGTTCGGAAGGACGGGCCGCGGTTTCCCTGCTGCGGGAAATTAAGGGCTGGGACGGGCGTCCGGTGGAACCTATGGAATTTTTACTGGACGTCCCGGAGGGCTGCGGCGATTATCTGGTTTTGGCCGCTGCGGCCGCCGCCGTTTATTTCGGGATTTCCCCTTATCATCTGAAAAAAATTTCCAGTTATAAAAAAGTGAGGCCGGCACATAATACTAACGCAAACGCCAAAAACCAAATTTTCAAAAGATATTGTTAAGGAGTGTAACTGTATGTCTAACTATAGCAGCAACAAACTGGTTGTTCCCCAGGCCAAAGAAGCGATGGAGCGTTTTAAAATGGAAGCTGCCAACGAAGTTGGCGTGAACCTGAAGCAGGGCTATAACGGCGACCTCACCTCTCGTCAGGCCGGTTCTATCGGCGGACAGATGGTCAAGAAGATGAATCCCATACGAACTTCGAACTTCGAACGGGACAACCGGATTGTGGCCGGGCACAAGATCACCGTCCGGTACATAGCGGGGATTGCAATATAAAAACAGGGCGCTGCCAGGGAAAGGCGGCGTTCCGCAAGAAAGGAAAAATATTCGGGAGTAACCGGCGTGACCTATCACGCCGGTTTTAGTTCGTTTAAAGATTTTCCATCTCACTTGAGTTGTATCAGAAACGTCTATGTCAAAATATAAGGCGGCGAAAATAAAATTTTTGCCGCTTTATTTTACAAAGGTACCTTGACATATTTTGGAAGGAGGGTTATAATTATTAAGGTACCAAAATATTTTGCAGGGGAGATCAGCATATGCGGGGACATAACGATCGTGAAAAACAGGCTGACATCAACGACAGCCTCATTCTCAATTTGCGGGACTTGAGCCATACCATGCGTTCTTTATATGAAGGGAAGGGCAGCCAAAAGCGCATCCTCATTATTCTGGATAAAATCGGCGGGACTGTCACGCAGCAGAAGCTTACGGAGCGGCTCGGAATACAGCCGGGTTCTTCCAGTGAAGTAATCGCCAAGCTGGAAAACGCGGGGTATATTACGCGCACGCCCAATGAAACGGACCGAAGGACGGCAGATATTTCCCTTACGGAAACGGGAAAAATTTTTGCGGCAGAAGCCAGGGAACAGCGGAGCCGCCGCCATGAGCAGATGTTCTCCTGCCTGTCCGATGAGGAGAAAAACCAGCTCCTTTCGCTGCTGGAAAAAATTAACAAGGATTGGGACAAACGTTATCGAAACGCCGAGGATCACTGCAAACATCGGGAGCATTACCGGGAACACCGGCGCCATCCCAAGGGAGAATAACGTATGTGGAAATATATCAAGCAATTTCTGCCCTTTGCAATTCTTGCGGGCTTGTTTATGGTCGGCGAAGTCCTTATGGATTTGGTACAGCCCGGAATCATGAACCAAATTGTGGATGACGGCGTGCTGGGGCTGAATAACAACGGCGTCAGCGATTTAAGCCTGATTTGGAAGCTGGGGCTTCAGATGATAGGTCTGGTGCTGTTGGGCGGCCTTTGCGGGTCCCTGAACAACGTGTTCGTCCACATGTCCGGCTAAAATATCGGAAACGAAATCCGCAAAGACTGCTTTCGCCAAATCATGACGTTTTCCTTTCCCCAGTTAGATCAGTTCGGAACGGGTTCTCTGGTAACAAGAGTGACCAACGATATTACGCAGGTGCAGAACTTTGTTTCCCAATTTGTCCGCGGCATGATCCGCACTTCCATGCTGATGTTCGGCAGCATGTACTGCATGTTCCGGCTCAACCGCGATTTTGGCCTGATTGTGCTGTGCGCCTTCCCGCTGATTGTGGGCTGCCTTGCTTTCTGTATGGCAAAAGCCAACCCGCTGTTTTCCAAATTGCAGGCGCAGCTGGACTCCATCAATGCAATCATGCAGGAGGATGTGTCCGGTATCCGCATCATTAAGGCGTGCGTCCGGGAATTTTATGAGAAAGCGCGGTTTGGCAAGGCAAACGACGCGCTCATCAAAACCCAGCTGCGGGTACTGGTGATTTTTGCTTTTATGAATCCCGTTATCAACGCCTTAATGTATATTGTGGTTGCGATTATCCTTTTAGCCGGTTCTTTTGAGGTGGGAAGCGGCGGAACTACGCCGGGCAGTATCATGGCGGCCATTACCTATACCACGCAGCTTCTCAACGGAATTCTCATGCTGGTGATGCTGTTCCAGAACATCTCCAGGGGCATCGCTTCCTGGAAGCGGGTCAAAGAAGTACTGCACAGCCAGCCGGAGCTGAAGGACGGCGCTTTTGACGGGAAAACGGAGAAACATGGGGAAATTGAATTTCGGGACGTATCCTTTTCCTACCCCGGAAGCAGCCAGATGGTGCTGGAGCATGTCAATTTGACGGTACATCAGGGCGAAACGCTGGCCATTATGGGTGCAACCGGCTGCGGAAAATCCTCTCTTGTCAATCTGATTCCCCGTTTTTATGACGCGTCGTCAGGCGCTGTCCTTGTGGACGGGGTGGACGTGCGGGAATACCGGCAAAAGGAACTGCGGAAAAAGATTTCGATTGTGCTGCAAAAAAGCGAGCTGTTCAGCACGACGATCCAAGAGAATATCGCATGGGGCGCGCCGGATGCGGCAATCCAAGCCATCCAGGCGGCCGCAGTTACCGCCCAGGCGGATGATTTTATCAGAGGAACGCCGGACGGATACGATACAATCGTGGCGGAACGGGGGATGAGCTTGTCGGGCGGCCAGAAGCAGCGCATTTCCATTGCAAGGGCTGTATTGAAACCAGCGGAAATTTTGATTTTTGACGATTCCACCAGCGCCCTTGATTTGAAAACAGAGGCAAATTTCTATGCGGCGCTGCAAAAAGCCAATCCGCAAAGCACAAAAATCCTGATCGCCCAAAGGATTGCCTCGGTGCGCCGGGCAGATAGAATCGTTGTTTTGGAAAACGGAAGGATTGCGGCCTGCGGTTCCCACGAGGAATTGCTGAAATCCTGTGGGGCGTATCAGGACATTTATCATTCTCAAATCGGAGAGGGGGAGGAAAGCCATGAGCGCGCGCAATGAACAAAAATCGCCGGAACAAAATATTCCCGGTATGAACCGCCGCGAACGTTTCGGCGAAGTCCAGCACGCTGAAAATGCAGGCGCAGCCCTAAAGCGGATCTTCCTCTATTTTGCGCAGGAGAAAGCAATGGTATTTTCCATGCTGATTGTTGTCGTCTTCGGAACCTTCTGCGGCGTTTACGCCCCAAGCCTGCAAAGCAGCGCCATTGATATGATTGCGGGGACAAGGCCCGGAAACCTTTTGCAGACGGTGCTGTTTATGCTGGCCATTTACCTGCTTTACAGCGGGAGCCAGCTGCTCCAGAATCTGTTCAGCGCGAAACTCAGCCAGCGCATCGTCAAGCGCATGCGCAGCGAACTTTTCGGAAAGCTTGTGGATTTGCCGGTGCGCTACCTGGATACCCACTCCCACGGCGATGTGATGAGCCGGATGACCAATGATATTGAAAACATCTCCACCACCGTTTCCCAGTCCCTGCCCTCCCTGTTTTCAGGGGTTTTGACCATCATCGGCACCATGGCCATTATGCTGTGGTACTGCTGGCAGCTGGCACTGCTCAGCTGCACGACGGTTATTTTTACGCTGCTGGCCACGAAAGTGCTTTCGGGGAAGGTCCGCAAGTTTTCGCGGAAACGCCAAATGCTCTTAGGGCAGCTGAACGGCATGGTGGAGGAAATGGTTTCCGGTTATCACACAGTAGTCGCCTATAACCACCAGGAGAGCACTGCCGGGGAGTTTTGCAAAACTGCCGATTCCCTGACCAAAGCCGGAATTAAAACGGATATTTTCAGCGGGGTAATGGGACCGGTTATGAACTGCATCGGCAATATCGGCTTTGTGATTATTGCGGCTTTCGGCGGATACTTTTCCGTCCACGGCCTGATTTCTGTCGGCGTTATCTCCGCCTTTATCGTCTACGCCAAGCAGTTCAGCCGCCCCATCAATGAAATCGCTCAGATCTACGGCCAGCTGCAAACGGCGATTGCCGGCGCGGAACGGGTGTTTACTGTATTGGATGAGGAAAATGAAGAGAAAGCCGGTGCAGAGCTTTTGGCGGAAGAAAATACAACGGTGTCCTTTCAAAAGGTACAGTTTTCCTACACGCCGGGGCATCCTGTTATCCGTGACTTTACTTTGTCGGTGCCATCGGGCAAGAAAGTGGCCCTTGTCGGCGCCACAGGCAGCGGCAAGACGACGATTGTCAACCTGTTAATGCGCTTTTACGATATTGACAGCGGGGAAATCCTCATCAATAACCAGAATATTAAAGAGATTTCCCGAGAGAACCTGCGAAAAAATATCGCGATTGTTTTGCAGGATACGGTGCTGTTTTCAGACACCATCCGGCAGAACCTGAAATACGGCAACGAAAACGCCACGGATGCGCAGATACAACAGGCAATGGAAATGAGCTGCTGCGAGGATATGCTGCAAAAACTGCCGCAGGGGTACGATACTGTCTTGACGGGCGCCGGCGAGAATATCAGCCAGGGGCAGCGCCAGCTGCTGGCCATTGCCCGCGCCTTTGTAGCCGACCCGAAGATTTTGATTCTGGACGAGGCAACCGCTTCATGTATTTATACACAAAAGGGAAATAAAAAGATTAGAAAACCGCAGGCCGCCATGGACTGCCCCAAATTGAACGGACAGAACAAAAAGAACCCCCAATGGTAGTAAAAATGTAAATTTTAGCAGACAAACTGAGATCGCTTTTCAAGAGGTGTCAGTTTTGTTTTCAGTTGGATGCGCTGGTT
>DVJP01000003.1 GCA_018716725.1 Candidatus Merdivicinus excrementipullorum
AGCTCGGGTTTCAGCAGGTCCGCAGGACGGCAGGTGATAATCTCCTCGTCCTTGCAGATCTTCTTCTGGAACTCAGGGTCGATGGGTTCCGGGGTCTTGCCGTATTCGCCGCGGACTATACCCTTGAATTCCTTGGTGACCATCTTATACCGCTCGCCGGTAATAACGTTGAACACCGCCTGGGTGCCGACGATCTGGGAGGTAGGAGTAACCAGAGGGGGCATACCGGCATCTCGGCGCACCTTGGGCACTTCCTTCAGAACGTCTTCCAGCTGGTCTTCCTTGCCGGCCTGTTTCAGCTGGGACAGGAGGTTTGAGAGCATGCCGCCGGGAACCTGATAGATCAGGGCGTTGGCGTCGGTAGCCAGCATCTTGGGATCCAGCAGGCCGGAATCAATATATTTCTTCCGCAGGCCCATGAAGTAATCCCGGATAACGGTCAGCTGTTTCAAATCCAGACCGGTGTCGTACTCGGTGCCCTGGAGGGCCGCCACCATGGACTCGGTGGGGGCGTGGGAGGTGCCCAAAGCCAGAGGAGACATGGCGGTGTCGATAATGTCCGCGCCAGCCTCAATGCCCTTCAGCAGGCACATGGAAGCCAAGCCGGAGGTGTAATGGGTGTGCAGGCTCACAGGGATCTTCACAGCCTCTTTGATGGCTTTCACCAGCTCCGCGGTACGGAAGGGGGTCAGCAGGGCGGCCATATCCTTGATGCAGAGGGAATCCGCGCCGGCAGACTCGATTTCCTTGGCGTAATTTACAAAATATTCGGTAGTGAAAGTTTCTCCCAGGGTGTAAGAAATTGCAATCTGGGCATGGGCGTTGGGGTTTTCCTTCTTCACCGCGTTGACAGCCTTGATGGTAGATTCCAGGTTGCGGATGTCGTTCAAAGCGTCGAAGATCCGGATGATGTCAATGCCGTTTGCCACAGATTTCTGGACGAAATATTCCAGAACATCATCGGCATAATGGCGGTAACCCAGCATATTCTGGCCGCGGAACAGCATCTGCAGCTTGGTGTTGGGCATTTCCCGCCGGAGGATGCGCAGTCTCTCCCAGGGGTCCTCGTTCAAAAAGCGCAGGCAGGAGTCAAAGGTTGCGCCGCCCCAGCACTCCACAGAGTAGAAACCTACCTTGTCCATTTCACTCAAAATGGGGAGCATGTCCGAAGTGGGCATACGGGTTGCAATCAAAGACTGATGCGCGTCGCGCAGTACAGTTTCGGTAACTTTTACCTTAGCCATTTATCATTTCACGCCTTTCCGGTTTCCAATTTTGGATGGTTTGCCACTCTTTAGCCGACAACAACCATCACGTCGCCCGCGTTGACAGAATCGCCCTTCTTAACCCGGATATCCACAACCTGGCCGGCAACAGGGGCAACAATGTCGTTTTCCATCTTCATGGCTTCCAGCACCACGACAACCTGGGCTTTCTCCACAGAATCGCCTTGGGCAACCTTCACTTCCATAATGGTGCCGGGCATGGGGGCTTTCACCTCAGTGCCTTCCACAGGGCCGGCAGGGGCAGCGGCGGGAGCGGGAGCGGGAGCCGGAGCCGGGGCAGCAGGAGCGGGGGCAGCCGGGGCGGCGGGAACAGGAGCCGCAGCGGGAGCAGCTACAACAGGAGCGGAAACGGGAGCAGCGCCGCCCACTTCTTCCACGGCGACGTCGTACGCTTTTCCGTTAACAGTGATATTGAATCTTCTCATGGTATGTCATTCCTTTCCGTTATTCAGGCATATTCCACACAAGTTTTAGTTGGTGTGTTTTTTGGGAAGTCTGGAAACCCGCTTGGAAGCCAGCATTTCCAGGGAAGCGATCAGCGCGCTCCGGGTGTTGGCGGGATCAATGATATCCTCTACCATGGAAGCGTTGGCGGCGGCATAGGGGCTTGCCTCAGAGGCGGTATATTCTTCAGCCAGCTCAGCGCGGCGTTTTTCCAGGTTTTCAGCGCCTTTGAGCTTGTCATGCCAGAAGAATTCCACAGCAGTTTCGGGCTCCAAAGCGGAAATCACAGCGGTGGGCCAGGCCAGACGGATGTCGGCGTTTGCAAAAGCAACCGCCGCGCCGCCGATAGCAGAGCCGGTGTAAACAGTAATCTTGGGAGATGTGGCGTCCGCATAAGCATGAGCCAGTTTTGCGGAAATCTTGGCGTTTTCAGTCTTGGCGCCGCCGCAGGTGCAGAAGCCGGGAACATTGACAAAGGTAATCACCGGTAGGTTAAAGCAGTCGCAGAACCGGACAAACTCCGCAGCCTTGGCGTTTGCTTTGCGGCCGACGCGGCCGTTGGCGTAAACTAAACCCACGGTGCTGCCGCCCAGAGAAGCCAAAGCGGTGCTGACAGAATCCGCGTAGCCGGCTTTCAGTTCCAGAACAGTGCCCGCATCGCAGACAGCGGCAAAGAGATCCGCCGCTTCCATATTTTCCGCCATGTTCATAGGAGCCGCAGCAGTGCCCTCCCAAACAGGAGATTCAGAAAGGTTGTTCAAAGGAAGCATGGAAACCACTTCCCGGGCTTTGGCAACCGCCTCAGCGTCGTCGCCGCAGACAATGTCCGCCACACCGGCGGCCGCAGCTGCTTCAGCGGAAGCGTCGCCCTCAGCGTCCGCCAGGTAAAGCTCCGCGCCCTTGGCCATGACGACCACGTCCGCGCCGGCAGCCATCATGGAGCTGATGCCCACGCAGCTGCCCGCTACTACCGCAACCTGGGGCACAACGCCGGAAAGGTTGGCGGAAGCGGAAAGGATTTTGCTGTAAGAAGCCAAAATTTCCGCGCCCTCGCTGAGTTTTGCGCCGTTGGAATCGTAAATTGCCACAACGGGCGCGCCGTTTTTCACAGCCAGATCGTAAATTTTCGCAATTTTCTCCGCGTGCGCTTTGGAAACCGCGCCGCCCAGGGTGGTGATATCCTGGGAAAAAGCATAAACCACATCGCCGTCCACGCTGCCATAGCCGGTAATGACGCCGACGCCCTCCTCGCCGCTGGCCACAAACGCATCCAGTTCCACGAAGGTTCCTTCGTCAAACAGCGCGGTAATGCGGTCCCGGGCAGGGGAGGATTTTTGGAAAGCAGCCTTTTTCTGTGCAAGCTGTTCCAGCTTGGATTGATAAGTCATTGTATAGCCCCCATTCTATATAATTGGTGCAAACAATTAAGTTTTTTGAACTTGACCGGCGGACAAGCCCGCTGTCATCAAATTCACCCAGTATATTATACTACACCGTGAAAAAAATAACAAGTTCTAAATAGAAAAAATCTCAGGAAAAATTACAGGATTTACAATTATGCAGAAAGGCCGGCAGGGAACCCAGGCAGTTTTGTCCATCCACCGGCACGGAAAGGACGGAAAGGCTTGCCTTGTCCACCTTAGGGCCGAATTCCACGCAGGGAAGCCCGGCCGTCACTGCGGCGTCGGCCACCGCCCGGATCAGGCCGTCAAAAAGCCCCAGATCTCCGCCGGATTCCACTTCCTCGATAAACAGCCTGTCCGGCCGGGCGCGGTAAAAAATGTGCCCGATGATTTCTTTCCCGGAAAAGGCGATGTAAGAGAGCCTTCCCTCCCGAAACGCCTCTGCAAATTGGGGCAGACCGTCCTCGGAAGTAAACGGTTTGATGTACAGCATAAAAACCCCCCTTATGAACGGCGGCCGCGGTTTTTCGCCGCGCCTTTTGCGGCCAGGCGCTTTAATGCGTCCAGTTCCTCGCCGGTCAGCTCCCGGTATGTGCCGGGCTTTAGCATCCCCAGCCGCACCGGCCCGATGGCCAGCCGCTTTAACCGGGCCACCTCCAAGCCCACAGCCTCGCACATCCGGCGGATCTCCCGGTTGCGGCCCTCGGTGATGGTGATGAGAAGGACCGTGCGGCCCGGCTCCTCCACGGCGATCCGGACTTCCGCCGGGTTGGTCAGCACCCCGTCCAGCTCTACGCCCTCGGAAAGGCGCACCATCTGTTCCGCCTCCACTTGGCTGTGGACTGTCACCCGGTAGGTTTTGGGAACCTGGTGGGAGGGGTGGGTCATGGCGTTGGCGAAATCCCCGTCGTTGGTAAACAGCAGAAGCCCCTCGGAGTTCATGTCCAGCCTTCCTACAGGGAACACCCGTTCCGGGATGTCCGCCACCAGATCGGAAACGCATTTCCGGCCCCGGTCGTCGGACATGGAGGTCAGATACCCTCTGGGCTTATACATCATGTAATAAACATGCTTGTCGCGACTTTTCGTATTCAGTTTTTCACCGTCAATGGTGATGGTGTCCCGGTCAGGATTGGCCTTCTGGCCCAGGGAAGCCGGGCGGCCGTTGACGCGGACCCGCTTTTCCTCAATGAGTTCCTCGGCCTTCCGGCGGGAGCAAAAGCCGCTTTCTGCAATGATTTTCTGCAAACGGATTTCCATAATTTTCCTTCTTTCCGGCGCGCGTCAAGCGGGCGCCTCTATGTATTTTTAAGCTTCTATTCAGCCGGCCCAAAATGCCGGGCCAGTGTTGTAACTCTCTTCACAATGAACTATTTCGTATTTTTCTGCATCAATTTTACATATGGTATATTTTTAATATAAGCCCTACCGCTATTTTCGGCTTTTCGCCAAATAATAAACGGCTATCCCCAGGAAAGCCGCCGACGCGGCAAAAGAAAAGGCCGGGACAACCCAATTTGTCCCCTGGATGATGCGGATGACGGCGACTGCCGTCCAAAGCAGGGCAATCACAAGGTTCAGCCAGAACTTACCGCGATATGTCACTTTTTTCATCCTTTCCGTCAAAAAGCCCTTTCCACCAGCGCAGCAGCCGTTCCCAAAATCCCGGTTCTTTTTCCAAAACGTCCACATTCTCCGCCGCCAGAAGAGGCCGGGTGTAAATGGTTTCCCCATCCAAAAGATACCGGATTTCCCCGGCCTCCTGCCCCGCCGTCACCGGCGCGTACAGGAATTTGGGCAGGAGGATTTCCGTTTTCAGCCGGGAAGCTTCCTCCTCCGTCAAAAAGAGCGTCTCCTCCCCGCCGGGCTTTAGGGCAACCGTTTCAGCAGTCCCCCCTGCCACCGGGACATTTTTGGGGATTTCCGGCTCCTTGGCCGGGGAAAGGGCCGCGAACGCGGCGTCCAGAAGGGCTTTGTGGTCGGCCCAGTCGTCCGGGGCGTTTAAGGTGACGCAGATTAAGGTGAGTCCACCCCGCTCCGCCGCTGAAACCAGGCAACGCCCGGCTTTTTTGGTAAAACCGGTTTTCACCCCGATGCAGCCCTCATATTCCTTTAAAAGCCGGTTGTGGTTTGTGAGCCACCGGTCCGCCGGGGGATTTCCAAAACTCACCTTCATCGTACTCTGGGAGCAGATGTCCCGGAAATCCTGGTTTTGCAGGGCCGCCCGGGCAAGCAAAGCCAAATCCTTTGCGGTGGTGTAATGGTTCTGGCCGTCCAGGCCGGAGGGGGTTTCAAAATTGGTGTCGGAAAGCCCCAGCTGTGCCGCCCGGCGGTTCATCATCATGACAAATTCCGGGATGCTCCCGGCAATGCGGACAGCCGCGGCGTTGGCGGCGTCGTTGCCCGAAGGCAGCAGCATCCCCGCCGCCAGGGTTCGCAGGGAAACCATGTCCCCCACCCGGAGGCCCATGGAGGAGCCTTCCACCTGGATAGCATCGGCGTCCGCCTCAAACATCACGTCCAGCCCCGGCTGTTCCAGGGTCAAAAGGGCGGTCATGATTTTGGTGGTGCTGGCCATGGGGAGCCGTTCCGCCGGATTTTTCCCAAAAATCACCCGGCCGGTTAAAGCGTCCATGACCACGGCGGCTTTGGCCGAAACCTCCGGCATTCCCGCTCCTTCCCCATGAACCGGAAAAGGGACCCCCAGCAGCACCGTCAGGGCCAACAGCAGAGAGAACAGCCTTTTTTTCATGGAAAACCACCTGCATCCCGTTGGATTCCGCCAAAAGGCGGTCATAACAGGCTATGCAGGCGGCCGAAAATTCATGCCTGGGGGTGTTCCGGGGCCGGTTTCTTTACGGAGGATTCCTTCCCTTTGGCAATGGCGTCGGAAATCTTGTCGATGACGTCGGGGACGGCGTTGACAATCTTATCCGCGGTATTGGACGAGGTGGCGATTTGCAGGAGCTTCACATCCCCCTGATGCACCACCAGGAAGGCCAGGGGCTGGATGGTAACGCCGGCTCCACCGCCGCCGCCGAAGGTCTGCTTGGGGCTGCTGGTGGGCAGATCGGACCCGCCGGAAGCGAAGCCGAAGGTCACCTTGGAAACCGGGATAATGGTAGTTCCGTCCGGAGTGGTCACCGGGTCGCCGATAATGGTGTTGACGTCCACCATTTCCTTGATTTTCTGCATAGTTGTGGACATGACGCCCTCAATGGGATGCTGTTCAGCCATTTGAAATTCCTCCTTATTTCTGGATGCCGGAAGGGGCCGCCTCCGGCGGATTTTTGATTTCTGCGGAAGGCAGTTCCTCCCGCCCTCTGCGGATAGTATAAACCAAAAAGCGCCCGCCCATACAAAGGGCCGCCCAAAGGATGCTCCCCAGCCGCAGTTTTAAGGTAAAGGAAATATCCTCCCGGGTTTTGGGCAGGAGGAAATCGCAGGAGATGTCCACCCGCCGGGCCTTGATTTTCATAAGATTCTGAAGCGCTGCATAGCTGCCGTAAAAGACGGCGCAGATTTTGCCGTAGTCCGTAGCAATCTGGGCGGCGTCCTCCCCGCCCACCAGGATATAGGCTTCCAGCCGGGTCATGCGGATTTTTTTCAGGAGCTTCCCCAGCGGCGGGAACAGCGCTTTGAACAAATCCAAAACCGTCCCCACTGTCCCCTTAAGATCCCCCTCCTCCGGCTTTTTTTCCGGGGGCGGCGGCGCTTTTTTCCGCTTTTTCCGGCCTGGCTTTCCAGAAGCGGCTTTTTTGGCGGGGGCCTTTTTTTCCGGCTTTGCCTTTTGGGGCCAAACCGGGTACCGCCAGCCCAAAATCCCCACATCCAGGGAAAAATCCCCGTCATAACGGACGTCGGCGGCAATGCTCAGGGAAAACAGCAGGACAAAAAACAGCAGAATGCAGGCTGTAATGATCCACCCCATGCCGCCACCTCACTCTAAGGGTTCTTCCGGCGCTTCCGCGCTGGAATTACCCGGCAGGGGCGGCAGCTCCGCCAAGGACGTGATGCCAAAGCACCGGAGGAAATTTGTGGTGGTGCGGTAGGTAATGGGCCGGCCCGGCACATCCAGCCGCCCGGCTTCCTCCACCAGTTCCTTTTCCACCAGGTTGTTGACCACCTGGCCGCTTTCCACGCCCCGGACCTGCTCCACAAAGCTTTTGGTGACAGGCTGGTTGTAGGCGATAATGGCCAGCGCCTCCATGGCCGCCCCGGACAAAGGCGTATTTTTCCGGGAACCCAGCACCGCCGCCACCCGGTCCTCATAGCACCGCTTGCTGCAAAGCTGCACCGAATCCCCCAAAACCAGCAGTTCCAAGCCCCGGTCGCTTTTTTGGAGCTTCTGGGCGTAAATGTCCAGCTGTTCCCGGACAGCCGCCGTTTCCAGGGAAAGCCCTGCCGCCAGCCGGGGGATCTCAATGGGGTCGCCGCAGGCAAACAGGGCCGCTTCCAGAAGCCCCATGATACTTTCCTTCTGCGCCATTTTAAGCCTCCTCCCCGGCGGCCTGTTCCCGCCTGTTGAAATAAACGGTAGAATTATCCTCGCTGACCGTAATCCGCCGGGACTTCATCAATTCCAGCATGGCCAAAAAAGTGGCCACTAATTCACTGCGGTCCGAGGCTTTGAAAAATTCCTCATACCCCACCTGGCCTGTCCGGTAGAGTTTTTTCAGGATAAACACAATTTTAGACGTCACCGAAACAAACCGCCGGCTGACAATGCCGGAAAAAGCGGCGGCAGGGGGCGGCAGGCGGCGCATGGCCTTCCCGGCGGCCTGCCGGTACGCCGCCAAAAGCTCCGCCGGGCTGTGGGTCCCCTGATAAGAAAGGGAAATCTGCATCTGGGCGGCGGGGCGCACCAGCACCCGGTTCCCCAGGTACATTCCAGAGAGTTCCCCGGCCACCTGGCGGCAGAGGCTGTATTCCAAAAGCTGCCCCTGAAGCTCTTCTTTCAGCTTCTCCCCTTCCTCCGGTTTGGGCAGGAGGGAAACGGTCTTAATATACACAAGCCTGGCGGCCATTTCCAAGAATTCCGACGCCACTTCCAAATCGGCGGACTGCATCTGGCCGATATAGTCCAGATACTGCTCCAAAAGCACGGAAATCTCAATGTCCCGGATATCCAGCTTGTGCTTGGAAATCAAAAACAGCAGCAGTTCCAAAGGGCCTTCAAATTCCCCCAAATGGAATTGCAGGCCCCCTTTTTCCCCCTCCATCATAAAAACGCCCGGGCAATTACATCCACAAAGCCCGTCAGGAAATCGAAGCCCTGGTAAACAACGCCCTCGATCCAGTTTAAGGGGCCGTTTAAAAGCCCCAGGAAAATGGCCGCAAAGAGGATCAGCTGGATGTACCGCTCATACTGCATAATCTGGAAATACTGCCGGGGCGGAAGGAACACCGTAAAGAGCCGGGAACCGTCCAAAGGCGGGATGGGCAGCAGATTAAAGACCGCCAGGCCCACGTTTAAGCTCATCATCAGGTAGAAAATATCCGCCAAACTGGTGAGGAGCCACATGCCGTCCGCCGCAATTCCGGCGTAGGCGAACACTTTATAAAGGATGGCGCTGACAAAAGCCAAAAGCAGGTTGGACATGGGGCCGGCCAGGGCCGATAAAGCCATCCCCTGTTTGGGATTTTTGAAATTCCGGGGGTTAATGGGCACCGGCTTCGCCCATCCGAAGCCTGCAACCAGCATCAAAATCGCCCCCATGGGGTCCAGGTGCCGCAGGGGATTTAAGGTCAACCGCCCCTGATACCGGGCGGTGTGGTCCCCCATCTTATCGGCCACCCATGCGTGGGCGCACTCGTGCAGCGGCAGGGCGGTCAGCAGGACAATCAGCTTGACCACAGTACTGTACATCAGATAAATCATTTGGTTCGACATGGCGATTCCCTTTCCCAACAAGATATGTAGTTTTATTATATCGTTTTTGCCGGGAAATTACAAGGCGTTGCCGGTGAATTTCGAGAAAATTCATGACTTTTTGATTTTCTTTGAAAAAAGACTTGCTTTTTCCTGCGAAGTCTGCTAGAATATTAATGTTATGTAAGCCCAAAGGAGGTGCAGAATTATGGCCAAATGTGATTTCTGCGGAAAAGGTGTATCGTTCGGAATCAAGGTTTCCCACTCTCATAGACGTTCCAACCGGACCTGGAAGCCCAACGTGGTGCGTGTCAAGGCAATTGTTGACGGCAAACCTTGCCGCGTTTACGCCTGCACCCGCTGCCTGCGTTCCAACAAGGTAACCAGAGCGATCTAACTTTCCTATGCAGTGACCGCCGGTCTGTCCGGCGCAAAAATCCCTCTAATCCAGTGGAGACTTCCGCCGGGTCAGGGGGATTTTATTTTTCTGTTTTCTTTCACAAAATCCATAAAAAACAACGCGAAACCGCCGGTAAACTGCAAGTCGAGCAAATGAAACTGACAGTCGGTTGCCCATTGCCCGGCTTATATGCTATCCTAAAATCATCCAGTCAAAGGAGTGAAGCGATTCATGGAAAGAGAAACTTTTGGGAAAAGGATTGCAGACCTGCGCAGGGAAAACGGGATGACCCAGCTGGAGCTGGCTGAAAAAATGGGAGTCACGGACAAAGCCGTGTCCAAATGGGAACGGAACCTGTCCCTTCCGGACGCCGGTTCCCTTCCAAGGCTTGCCGAAATTTTTCAAGTGTCGGTGGATGAGCTGATGCAGGGAAAAGCAGAGGAAAACGAAAAGCCAAAAAAGTGCGCCGCCCCAATTGTGAGCCTTGCCTTAAAAGGCATCGCCCTGGCCATGGGCGTTGCGGTTGCGGCGCTCTCCGCTTTGAATGAAATAGAAACCAATGCGGCAATTCGGTTGCTGGGTATGGGCCTTGCCTGCCTGGCCGCCGCGGAGCTTCCAAAGACCGAAAGATAAGGGTATCCCCAACACGTCCGATACTAAGAAAAAAGCGTTTTCCAGGCCGTTAAACCGCGGAAAACGCTTTCTTATTTTACCGGAAAAAGAGGAACATCAGCAGGACGATGGCGCCGAATGCCAGCAGGACCGCCGGAAGCAGCACCAGGAAAGCCGCGATAATCATAGCCGGAAGATCCTTCTTTTCCAGGGGCGTATCCTTAATGCGGCTGCGGAATTCCTTCTCCGTGTCCTCTACCCGCAGATTGCGGTTCAGTTTCTTACTGAAGAATTTCAGCATATCAGCCCTCCTGCTAAACAGACGGTGTTACTCGATAACGGTGTGGTCCAGCATGTGGTGGCAGGCCACAAAATGGCCAGGCTCCGCTTCCACAAAGTCCGGGGTGACTTCCCGGCAGATATCGGTGGCGTATTTGCACCGGGTGTGGAATTTGCAGCCCTTAGGCGGCTTCACCGGACTGGGGATGTCGCCTTCCAGAGGGACGATCTGCTTGCGGCGGTCCAGATCCGTAGTGGGGATGGCCAGCAGCAGGGCCTCAGTGTAGGGGTGCAGCGGATGTTCAAAGAGCTTTTGGGAATCCGCCAGCTCCACCACATTGCCCAAATACATAACGGCAATGCGGTCACTGATATATTTGACAACGCTCAGGTCGTGGGTAATAAACAGGTAGGTTAAGTTTTCCTTTTCCTTCAAATCCTGGAGCAGGTTGATAACCTGGGACTGGATGGAAACGTCCAGAGCCGAAACCGCCTCGTCGCAGACCACAAATTTGGGCTTTACAGCCAGAGAACGGGCGATGCCGATGCGCTGGCGCTGGCCGCCGGAGAACTGATGGGGGTACCGGTGGATCATGTAGGACGCGAGGCCGCAGTCCTCCATGGTCTTCATGATATAGTCCATCATGCCGTCGTCGTTTTTGGCGAAGAAATTGTGCGCCAAAAGGCCCTCGCCGATAATCTGGCCCACGGTCATGCGGGGGTTTAAGGAGGAATAGGGGTCCTGGAAAATCAGCTGCAAATCCTTGCGCAGCTGGCGCATTTCCTTGTATTCCAGCTTGGCCAGGTCGATGCCGTTGTCCCGGTACTGCTCGTACTCGTCGAAGCCGGGATCGTTCTTATGCTGTTCCCGCAAAGCGTCCACTTTAGCATGGCGCTCGGCCAGCTCTTTTTCCTTGGCCAGAATGTCCTTCTGATATTTCTGGATCTGGGCGTCCATTTTCAGTGCCTTGGCCTGCTCGGCGGAGTCGCTTTTCCCCGCCTCTTTTTTCTCTTTGGCCTTGGTCATCAGGGCGTTCTGCTGGATTTGCAGCTGCTGGCAGGCCTCGTTGAGCTTGTGCAGGTCAATGGCGGACTGGTACTGAAGCTGGTAAGCCTCAGAAACCGGCTTTAAGTCCGGCGCTGCCAGCAACCCGCCGATGAGCTGGGCCAAATCCAGCATCTGGTGGTAGGCTTCCTTTTCCGCCTGTTTTTTCTCATGGTGTTTGGCACGGCGGCCCTTTTCATCCAAAGATTCATACTCTTTGGTAATCCGGTCCCGTTTGGCCTCCAGTTCCCGGAGCTTTGCCCGGCCGGATTCCAGGTTTTTCAAAGCCTTGGCCACATAATTGGGGGCCAGGGATTCCACGGAACGGCCGTAGTACATGGTCTTGCCCTCGGTCTGGTGATAAAGCTGAAGCAGCACCCGTCCCAGAGTGGATTTGCCGCAGCCGGATTCCCCAACCAGCCCTAAGGTTTCGCCTTCGTAAATGTCCAGGGAGATGTCATCGTTGGCTTTTACATACAGCTGCTCGCTGCGGAACCCGGTCTTTTTCAGGGGGAACCACTGTTTCAAATGGGAGATCCGCAGCAAAACCTTCTTTTCCTGTTGATTATTCTGCATTCTGCTCCTCCTCTCCTGCCTTGAACTCCAGCGTCCGGTTTGCCTTCTGAGGATAGAAGCAGCGGACCTGATGGCCGTCCTCTACCCGGTAAAGGGCCGGCTCCTGTTCCCGGCATTTGTCCGTAGCGTATTTGCAGCGGGGCGCGAATTTGCAGCCCTTGGGCAGATCCAAAGGATGGGGCACCGCGCCGGGGATAGCTTCCAGCCGGACGCCGGCAGGGGTGTTCAGCCGGGGGATGGACTCCATGAGCCCTTCGGTATAGGGATGGGAATAGCTGTTTTCGCCGAAAATCGTTTCAACGGAAGCCATTTCCACCACCTGGCCGCAGTACAGCACGGCTACATCGTCCGCCATTTCGTTGATAACGCCCAGGTCATGGGTGATAAAGAGGATGGACGTGCCGTTTTCCTCTTTCAGATCATTCATGAGCTTCAGGATCTGGGCCTGAATGGTAACGTCCAAAGCGGTAGTAGGCTCGTCCGCAATCAGCACCTTGGGGCGGCAGGCCAGGGCCATGGCGATCATGACCCGCTGCCGCATCCCGCCGGAAAGCTGATGGGGATACTGCTTGAGGACCCGTTCCGGATTGGGGATTTTTACCGCAGCCAGCATTTCCAGAGAACGTTTGCTGGCCTCTTTTTTGCTGACCTTCTGGTGGGTCAGGAATACCTCGTTCAGCTGGCGTTCCACGGTGAACACCGGGTTCAAAGAGGTCATTGGCTCCTGGAAAATTACGGAAATCTTGTTGCCCCGGATTTTATACATTTCCTCTTTGGTGCATTTGGTAAGGTCCCGGTCCTCGAAAATAATTTCGCCGCTGTCAATATAGCCGTTGCCGTCCAGCAGCTGGAGAATACTCATGGCGGAAACGCTTTTGCCGCTTCCGCTTTCCCCCACGATGCCCAGGGTCCGGCCCGCGTCCACCTGGTAGGAAACGCCGTTTACAGCTTTCACGATGCCTTTTTTGGTTTTAAAGAAAGTATGCAGGTCGCGAAGTTCCAATAATGCCATAAAGTAAGCTCCTCCTATCTTTCGTTGGATTTGGGGTCGATGGCATCGCGCATGCCGTCGCCGATGAGGTTAATGCTGACCACAGCCAAGCTCAGGGCGATAGACGGGAACACCCATCTCCACCACATATTGGCGATAACGTCGGAGCTTTGGGCGCTGTTGAGCATGTTGCCCCATGTGGGACTGGGCTCTACGACGCCGAAGCCGATGAAGGACAGGCTGGACTCAGTCAGCAGGCAGGTTGCGAAGGACAGGGTGGTGTTGACGATAACAACGGTAATGACGTTGGGCAGGATGTGCCGGAAAATCAGGGTGAATTCCCGGATACCCATGGCCTTCGCCGCCGTTACATACTCCTGTTCCCTCGCGGAAAGCACCTGAGCGCGGATAAGCCGTGCCAGGCCCGGCCAGGACAGCAGGCCCAGGATGACCATAATCATACTGATCCTTCCCACTTCCGAAAGCCTGTTGCCCACAATGGAGGATAACACGATAGCTAAGGGAAGGAAGGGGATGGACATGACGATTTCCGTCAAGCGCATCAGGGCATTGTCAATCCAGCCGCCGTAGTAACCGGAAATGCCGCCGACGATAATGCCGATGATGGTGGAAATGATAACGGCGATGGCGCCGATGGTCATAGTCATGCGGCCGCCTGCCAGCATCCGCAGCGCAACGTCGCGGCCGTACTGGTCGGTGCCGAAGAGGTAGCCTTTCAAGCCCCAGCCGGTGACGTTGCCGTCCGCGTCAATGGCGTAGTTCTGGAAGTAACCGGCGTCCAGCTGGGTAATATTGGACAGCTCCGGGGCGCTGCTCTGGTTGTACATATCGTTGCCCCAGGAATACACGGTTCCATCGTTTGTCAGGACGCTGAAATGGAACCGCCCGCCGGCAATGGCGGCAGCATTGCCCTGCACCGCTTCCGGCACCTCAAAGAGGTTATAGTCGTTGGTGCCCCAGACATGAATCTGCCCGTCGGCAGTGACAGCCGCTGCGGCCCGGTCGTTGGCGGCAATATCCACCACCTGGCCCTGGATGTCTTCCGGAATGTTGGCAAAGGGGGTGGTAGAATTGGTGAGCATGACCACCTGGCCGTCCTTGGTCAGGGCGAAGGCGGTGCTCAGGTTGGCGACTACCTTATCAATATTTCCCTGCAGTTCGTCAGAAACCGCAATGGGCATGGCGTTGGGGTTGCCCCAGTAATAAAGCTGGCCGCCCTCGGTTACCACAAAGGACATCTGGTATCCGGCAAGGATCTGCTTCACATCTGTGGCGTCTTTTACCTCAAAGGGGATGTTGTTCAGCCCCAGGCGGTCGTAGCCCCAGGTGACGACGTTGCCGTCTTCGGTCAGAGCCAGGGCGTGGTTAAACCCGGCGGAAACCTGGGTATATTTCACGCTGGTGTCGGGCATTTTTTTCAGCTTGTCGCTTAATTTGCCCCACTGGTAGAGCTTGCCGTTCTGGTCGATGCCCACGCTGAAGGTAGCGCCCACAGAGATCTGCTGAGCGTTGCCTTTCAGTTCCTTGGGAATGCTCATCATGTTAAAGCCGGGGGAAACATTCTGCTGGGTGGTATCCTGGAAGTTGACGTCCAGGGGGTAAATGGCGGAGCCGATAAACACCGTTAAGAAAATCAAAATAAAAACAATGGTGCCGAACATGGAAACCTTGTTGCTGACAAAGTTCCGGACAATGGTGCGGAAGGGGCTTTGCATCTGCTCCTCTTTTAAGATATCCCGTTCCTTTTCCTGTATGCCAAACAGCCGCCTGAACATCAGGCTGAAGGAACTGGCGCGCTTCTTTTCTTTTTTGCTCATATCCGTTCCTCCTTTTATTGCAGCTTGACCCGCGGGTCAGCAACGCAGTAGGCGATGTCCATCAGCAGGTTGCCGATCAGGGTAATGACAACATAGAACATCATCATGGCCAGGTACAGAGGGCTGTCCAAGTTCCGCAGAGCGGTCAGCATGGTGTTGCCGAGGCCGTTCCAGAGGAAGATGCTTTCGATAACTACGGAACCGCCGAAAATGCTGACGAACCAGCTGGTGACGATGGTGACAATGGGGATTAAGGCGTTTCGGAAAGCGTGGGAGTAGATAACCACCTTTTCCCGCAGGCCCTTGGCCCGGGCGGTGCGGATATAATCCTCCCGCAAAGCATCGATCATGGCCGCACGAACGTACCGCAGGATGCCGCCGATGGAGCAGAAGGTGCTGACCAGAAGGGGCAGGCCCATGTGGTACATATAGTCGCCGAAGGCGCGCAGGCCCGTGTAATCGGCGCCGGGGGTTGAGGTGCCGCTGATGGGGAATATGGGTATCTTAATGGCGAATAGGAAAATAAACACAAGGGAGATAACGAAGGACGGAAGGCTGTATCCGATAATGGACCCCACCTGCACCGCCTGGTCGAATACGCTTTTCTGCTTGACTGCGGAAATGATCCCCAAGGGGATGGAAATGGCAAAAACCAGCACCAGGGAGGCAAAGTTCAGGGCGACAGTATTGAGCATGGGAGTGCCCACAACTTCCACAACCGGCTTTTTGTACTGGTTGGAGTAGCCGAAGTTGCCGGTCAGGGTTTGGCCCATCCATTTGACATACTGGATCGGGATAGGGTCATCCAGTCCCAAAGATTCCCGGGCGTTTTGGTACGCAATCTGATAACGCTCAGGGTCGGTTGCGGCCAGCTGCTCGCTGACCATATTGCGGGCCGGGTCGCCGGGCACAGCTTTGGTGATGGCGAACATTACGATGGAAACGATAAAAAAGACGAATACCATATACAGGATCCGCTTCAGCAAATATTTTGCCATTCCACACGACACCTCTTCTTTCTCTCTTTTTTCCTTTTCTCTTTCATTGAATCTATTCCAAAACAGGCGCCTGCCGCCTATACTGAAATATGCGGCGGATACACGCTGTATTTTACGCAAATTCAATAAGTCTTGTTAATAATTTTAAGCGGTAAAGCATACAAAGCAAAGCAGCTGCCCTCCCTTTTGGGAGAAAACAGCTCTTTGATACATCAATAACCGGGACCGGTAAGCCAGTCCCGGTTGTGTCCAGGAATTGAACGACTGCTGCGCGGATTAGAGAAATTCCGCGCTTAGCGTTTCCGCGTTTCCTGCTTACTGCTCAACAAAAGCGGTAGGCTCGGTAGCGGATTCGTCGATCCAGGCATAGAGCAGGGTCTGATCCCAGGTGTGCATGGAGTCGGGTTGATAGTTCTGCAGCTTGGTGGTGAAGAACGCGTGGTACAGGTCAGAGTACAGCGGGATATCCAGGCACAGCTCGTTGAAACGTTTCTGGTATTCCAGCCATTTGGCGTTCCATTCGTCCTCGTCCAGGATGTAGCGCATTTCCTCGGTTACAGTGGCCAGCTCTTCATCCCGGATGATGTTGCTGTTGTTGATGCCCATGTAAGCATCGTCCATAGAATACATATACCAGGGCTGGATGATGGGGTAGAAGCCGGTAGCCAGGTTGAACATGTTGTACTCAGAACCAGGAGTCTGGAGTTCGTCCAGCATCTGGTTGAAGTCCATCACGGTGGCTTCGATCTTCATGCCAACCTTGGGAGCGTTGGGAACCAGCATGGTGTTCAGCAGGTCCACAACAGGGTTGTCGGTGGTGCAGGCCCATTTGATGATCAGGGGCTGGAGGGAGCCGTCTTCCATCTGTTTGTAACGGACGTCGTCGGTGCCTTCCACGAATTCGCCGCCGTTGGCGTTCAGGGTCCAGCCGTCGGCAATCAGGACTTCCTTAGCGGTTTCCAGGTTGAACTCGTATTTGTTCAGTTCGGTTTCCACAGCGTCTTTGTTGGCTTTATATTCCGACTGAGAGATGCCGTATGCGCCGTACACCAGTTTGCCGTAGCCCTGGGTGTACTGCTGCATGAACTCGTTCTTGTCCAGGATGTAGGAAACAGCCTGGCGGACAGCCATGGAGTCGGTGGGGCCAACGTCGCAGTGGAACTGGATCTTGCCGTAGCCGGCGCGGCTCCAGTTGGCGTAGGAAACCTTGCCCTCATCGTACAGGTCTAAGCCTTTATTGATTTCGGTACCGCCGGAAACGCCGTTATAAAGGTCGATGGTGCCCTGGGCCAGCTCGTCCATAGCGGTGTCGGGGTTTACCTTCTTAATAACGATTCTGTCGATATTGGGGGTGGCAGCCTCTTCCCATTGGCCTTTGAAGTTCTCGTTGCGCTGGAGGACAGCCTCATAGTTGGAGTTATCGAAGCTTACGAAAGTATACTGGCCGGAAGTAACGGTGGGTTTGTAGCGCACGCCGGTATCCGGGTTGTTGATGGTTTCACTCAGCAGCTCGGTGGTGAACTCCGCAGACATGGTCACGCCGTCTTCGCCGTCGGTCAGGGTGCAGTCGGGAGCGATAACGTGCATGGGGTAAGGAGTAAAGGAAGCGTAAGTGATTTCGTAGTGGTAAGGCAGTCTGTCCGCTTTCACGGTAGCGGAGAAAGTGTGATCGTCGATAATATGGAAACCTTCGAAGGTGTCGCTTTCGCCGGAGTTCCATGCCTCAAAGCCGACATAGTCGGAACCGGTGGTGTTGTCCGCCTGGAGTTCGCCGTATTCAAAGGAACTGAGGAGCATAGCGCCGAAAACGTAGTCCGTAGCGGTAATGGGGGTGCCGTCGGTCCAGGTCAGGTCGTCGGCAATCTGGATGGTAAAGGTTTTGGTGCCGTCCTCGTTCTCGGTTTCAGTGTGCTCCACCACAACCTGAGGATCGTACTCATAGGTAGCTTCCTTAGTCAGGTCAACGGTGCTGTAGCCGTAAAGCAGCCGCCAAATCGCCTGGTTTTCCGCAGAAGCAGTCCAGCCCTGGAACATATCCGCGTCAACGTCGGACACGGAGCCGACTACCAGCTCGCCGCCTTTGATTGCGCCGGTGGCATCCGTTTCGGTGCTCTCTTCGGAAGAAGCGGAGCTGGATTCATCCGCGGAGCTTTCTGCGCTGGACGTGCCGGTGTCATTGGAACAGGACGCCAGCGTCAGAGAAGCAGTCGCGGACAATGCCAGCAGCAAAGCTAACATTTTTTTCATCTGAAAAATCCTCCTTACATTTTTGGGAAAACCCCAAGTAAGATACATTTGCCTGCGGCGTACTTTACATTTCTGCCGCATTACACTTTGACATTATACACCTTTCATGCACAAATTGCAAGTCTTTTCCTGCATTTTTTCATATTTGTTTTTTCAGTAAAGGAAAGGCGTATCTGTTGCGCACACATTTTTATGTTATAACGATAATATCTTTCAATTTTTTCTTTATTTTTTTGACATTTTTTCGGTTTTCGTGCATTTTACATTTTTCCATATTTTGTAACGGTAATTTTACACATTATCCATTTAAAGCAGTTTCGTTCTTAAAGTGTGGCTGTATCAAAAACATTTTTGGCAAATCTTTCTTTCGTTTAAGCACAGATTCATACATAAAATTTTCCTTCCCGGACAATTTTCCGGATTTCAGACAGCCCCTTCCCCTCCCCCGCTTTTTCGGGAGGAAAAAAATCCGGCTGTATGAAACCGGAAATTACTCCTTTTTCTCTGCATATTTATGCAAGTGTGCGCCGTAGACTGCCATTTTCCAAAAAGAAAAATGAATAAAGAAAGCCGCCATCCTGCAAAATGCAGAAACAGCAGCCTATATGATTCGGTTTATTGTTTTTAGCAGGAACCGTGTTTTTTGCAGTCCCAACCGTCCGGCGCATCCGACTTCCCGGATGATGTTGGCCGGTTCTTCCACCAGCGGGCCTTCCATTGGCCCCATGGCTTTGGACAAATGGAGCCGGGAGAAAAACGGGTGTCCGCAAGGGCCTTGCAGTAATCCTTCAAAGTTTCGCAGACTTCCCTGATGCCTCCCGCAGCGGCGTCCGTATAGAATTATTCAAGGATGCAACCCGGCGGCTAAATCAGACCCATGGATTTTAGGGCATAAATCCACAGGAACACGGTCAGCAGGGAAAAGATGCTGGAAAACACCACCTGCTGGGCCGCCAATTCCCCATCGTGGCCGGCAGCCTCCGCCATGGTAAAGGAGGAAACTGCCGTGGGGGAGGCAAAAAGGATGGTTAAAGACAGCAGGGCCACATCCCGGAACCCCAGCAGGATGGCAATGGGGATCATGACCAAGGGCACCGCAAGAAGTTTCCCCCAAACCCCAATGGACAGCCAGCGGAGATTTTTCCGCACCTCCCCAAACCGGAAGGTAGCGCCAAGGATAACCAGGGCCAAAGGGGTGGCGGCGTCCCCCAAATCCGCTACCGCCGCATTCACCGCCCGGGGCAGCGGGATGGACAGAGCCTGGAACAGCAGGGCCGCCAAAGCCCCCAAAATCAAGGGGTTTGTGAGGACGCCTTTCACCACCGAAAGGGAACCGGTCTTTTTGCCGGAATAGTATTCCAGGGTAAATACCGCCAGGACGTTAAAAAGGGGCACCGCCACCGCTGAAAGAAGGGCCGCCGTAGCCGCATGCCCTTCCCCGTAGACGTTGATGGCCACCGGCAGTCCGAAAATCACGTAGTTGCTGCGGAAAATCCCCTGGGTTAAAACCGCCCTCCGGCTCCCGTCTTTCACCAAAAGGCGCACAATAAAAAAGGCGGCGGCGGACACGGCCAGCACTGAAATCACGGTAAACAGGATCAAATCCGGCTGGAAGGCGGTTTTTAAATCAGCGTGGTAGATGTTGTTGAACATCATCAATGGCATAAACACCTTAAAGCAGAAGGAGTTGCACTGAATATAGAAAGCATCGCCGCCAAATTTCATCCTGCGGGCCAGGTAGCCCGCAGCCATGCAGAGCATCAGCGGCAGAACCGCGTTGGCGCTGATGAGAAGGTTTTCCAATTGAATCCCGGCCTTTCCAGAAAAACTTATTTTTATTTTGCTGATTTCAGTGTAGCATATCCCCCGGATTTTGTAAAGAAATCTTGAAATTCTTCTGGTAAAACCGGATAAATTGTGGTATAATGGTGCAAAATGGCGTTTTCTCCGCAGAATCACACAGGAAAGGCGGTTTTTTCGTGGTTAAAGACAAGCAATTTTACCGATCCTTATTTATTGTAGCGCTGCCCGCGGCTTTCCAGGGGCTGATTTCCATGGGAGTCAATATGCTGGACAACCTGATGGTGGGGGCCTTGGGGGACGTAACCCTGGCGTCGGTATCCCTGGCCAACCAGGCCACCACCCTCTTTACCTTTTTGGTAAACGGCATCGGCGGAGGCGCGGCGGTGCTGATTTCCCAGTATTGGGGCAAAAAAGATTATGACCGCATCCGCCGGATTTTCGGGGTCATCCTGCGGTTTGCGGCCATTGTGTCGTTCATTGTCTGCGGGCTGGTGTTTTTCTTTCCCCGGCAGACCATGCGCATCTTTACAAACGACCTGGGCATGATTGCAGAGGGAGCCAAATATGTCCGGATTGTATGCCTTTCCTACCCGCTTTTCGCCATGGCCAACACCATGGTGGTCATGCTCCGGTGGATGGAGATTGTGCGGATCGGTCTGCTGATCTCCTCTATATCCTTAGTGTGCAACTTCTGCTTTAATTACCTTTTGATTTTCGGGCATTTGGGCTTCCCGGCGCTGGGGGCGGAGGGCGCCGCCATCGCCACGGTTATCGCCCGGCTGTTTGAGCTTTGCATCGCCGCCTATTACCTGTTTTTCCGGGAACAGCGGGTGCGCTTCCGGCTCCGGAACTTTTTGACCTGGGACCGGGAAATGACCGGGGATTTCTTCCGCCATTCTCTGCCCATTATCGCCGGGGATTCCCAGTGGGGCCTGGTGGGCGCCGCCAAGGCCATGCTCATCGGACGGCTGGGGGTCTCCATGGTGTCCGCCAACTCCATTGCCGACATCTTTCTGTCCCTGGCGCGGATCTTCACCGACGGCCTTGCCAACGGCGCCTGCGTCGTCATCGGCAAAAGCGTGGGGGAAAAGGACTATGTCCGCACTCGGCAGTATTCTAATACCATTCAAATCCTATTCGCCTGCCTGGGAGTGCTGGTCTCCGGTACCGTAATATTCATGAGCTTTACCGTCCCCTATCTGTACAATATAACCCCGGAAACCCAGAAGCTGGCCGCCCAGTTCCTGCTCATCGGCGCTTTCACCCACTTGGGCACCTGCTACCACGCCGCCTGCTTCACCGGCATCAACCGTGGGGCCGGCGACGGCAAATTCGTCATGAAGGTGGACATGGTCTGCGGTTGGCTCATTGTGGTGCCCTTAACCTTTTTGGCGGGATTTGTATTCCAGTGGCCTTTGTGGGCGGTATTCCTCTGCACCCGCATCGACCAGTGCTTTAAATGGATCATCGCCTTTTTCCGGCTCCGGGGGGACAAATGGATCAAAAACGTCACCCGGGATTAAGCTACTTAGCGTATTCCAGCATCCGTTTCCGGTAGTGGAGATAGTTTTCAAAGCTCACTTCTTCCGGGACGCCGTGGTCGCAGGTGGGGATGTAGCCGCCCCGCTTTTTCATCACCGGCATAATCCGGTCAATCTCCGCGTCAATGGCCTCCGGGCCTTTGGCCAGAATCCGCTTGTCGAACCCGCCCCGGATGAGAAGTTCGGGATATTCCCTGCCGGTGCGCACTACGTCGCAGCCGGAAGCCGCCTCAAAGGGGCTTAAGTAATCCATGCCGATCTCCTTGTAAAGGGGGATGGCCTCGTCGGAAAAGCCGTCGGTGTCAATCTGGATAAAAATCTTCCGGGTCTTGTCAATCTGGCGGCGGCGGGCGTTTTCAATGAGCTGCTGATAGTAAGGCAGCAGAAATTCCCGCATCATGTCCCCGGAAATCAGCAGGCCGTGGTTGTAGCAGATGTCCTCCGCCAGGAAAATTTCGTCTAACGTCACAAACTCCTGATGCTTTGCCACCACCGCGTCGGCCAAAGCGAACCAGGTTTTCATGCAGTCGTGGATCAGGTCCGGCGCATCATATAACAGATACATCAGCTCCAGCGGCCCCATGAGGCTCCGCAGGTACATGTACCCGCCGATAATCCCCTGGCAGATGACCTGGCCTTCCCCGGCGGCTTTCACCGCCTGTTCCATCCGCTGGGGCAGGTTTTCATACCGGGCGGCAGTCTCCGGGTTTAACCGCCACTTGCAGTTTTCCTCCCAGGATTTCCAGTCCTTGACCGGGTGGTCCACATATTCCGGCATAAACCCCTGGCGGCGGCCTTTAAAGTAAAGAACGTGGCGTCCGGCGTAATCCTGGACGATCTCGTGCTCCTGGTCCCGGTCGCAGATCCATTTTTCCTCAAAAGCCGGGCAGAAAGCGGCCTCGCACCAGCCCAGCTCCCCCAGGTTGAATTTTCCGGGGGGATCAAAGCCGAAAAGCTCCGCCAATTCCCCGGAGGTAACGTTCTCCGGCAGGCGCCCTTCCCGTTTCCAGCGTTCCAAGGAGTAATAGCCGAATTCCTCCTGATAAATGGGCGCGTCCGGCTTCCGGCTGTAAAAATCCCGCATTTTCCGTGCGCCGGGGGTCATGTCCTCCCGGTCCACCATAGCGTGGATTCCGTCTTTTTTCATAATGAATCATCCCCTCTGAATGTAAGATATTCAAAATTTCACATTTCCATTATAAAGCCTTTTCCCGGCTATTCCTAGGGATAATTGTAAGAAAATTCTGGATTTTTGTAAGATTTCAGCAGGAGGCGCGCCTATGGCTGTCCAACCCGATTCAGAAGAATTTTATTTCCGAAACGCCGGGTACGCCGGTCCCCGGATCCTGTTCTGCGGCTGGCAGCAGTGCCCGCCCGGGCACTCCTACGGCCCCTATATCCGCTCCTATTATCTGATGGTCTATGTAGTCAGCGGACGGGGCGTTTTCCAAGCCCGTGGCAAGCTCTACCATTTGGAAAAAGGCTCCACCTTCTTCCTGTTCCCGGGGGAAACCACCTATTACCGGGCGGACGACGCGGAGCCATGGTTCTATTATTGGATTGCCTTTGAGGGGGACTGGTTCGAAAGCCTTCTGCTCCGGGCGTCCATTACGCCGGAACAGCCGGTCCATCAATCTGCTGAGGAAGCGGCGTACTTTCAAAAACAGTACGGCCTGCTGCTGAACGCCTGCGGGGAGCGGATGCCCGGCGTTGACTTAAAGGGCTTTTCCATCCTGCTGGACCTTCTGCACCATTACAGCATCACCGAAAGCCGGGCAAACCGGATTGAAACTGTTTCCGCCCCAGATTCCCCTCACATATCCCGGGCCGTGCAGATTGTCAAAAACCGCTATTCCCAGCCGGATCTGTCCGTTTCCGGGCTGGCAAAGGAGCTTGGCATCACCCGGGAGTACTTTTCTTTCCTGTTCCGGAAGCAGTACGGCATTTCCCCGGTGCAGTTTCTCTGCGAATACCGGCTGTTTATAGCCGCCACCCTCCTAACCGCCACTGGCTATTCCATCTCCCAGATAGCGGAGCAGGTTGGGTTTTCCGACTTTAACTACTTTACCAGGCAGTTTTCCCGCCGCTACGGCCAAAGCCCCAGCGCCTACCGGAAGCAGGCCAAAAAGCGCCTGCTTTAACTGGATTCAGATTTGAACGGCGCCGCTTCCATTGGTGATAATGCACGCTCCTTTTGGAATGTTCGACCGGGTGGCGTCGTTTAAGTAATAAAGCTGCCCGTCCACCTTCTGGAAGCCGGTGAGCATCTTCCCTTCCTTGTCAAACCGGTACCAAAGCCCCTGGATTTTTCGCCAGGCGTTTTTCACCGGGTTCCCCTGTTCGTAATACCGCCAGTCCGGGTTTTCCCACTGCCAGCCGGATTTTTCCCCCGGGAACAGCCCCTGATACCCCAAGTTTAAATCCACCGCCCCGGAAATCCCGGGAATCTGCCCCTTGCTGGAATACTGCCAGGCAATCAAATTCTGCCCTGTATAGCCACACTTGTCCGCGTAATGGGCGATCCACACCGGGTATTCCGCAAGCTTTCCCCGGTCCACCCAATTTTGGTACCAGTCATAGGAACAGTAAAGCCCCGGCCGGTATCCGGCGGACTGGACAGCCTCCAAAAACGCCCGGCACATCTCGGTCCGCACCGCCTTGCTCTGGGCCTTGATGCCCGGCTCGTACTCCTGGTCAAAAAACACCGGCAAAAGGATTTGTTCCCGGTACGGCTTGATGATTTCCAGACAGACGGCAGCCTCTTTTTTTGCTTCCGCCCCGCTTTGAGCGTAGGAGTACCAATATACCCCAACGGGGATTCCCGCCGCCTTAGCCCCCTCCATGTTGGCGGCAAACTGGGGGTCCATCTGGTTTGCGTACATGCCGTAACCGGCTCTTACAATTGCGAACTCAATGTCCGCCGCCTTCACCTTCTGCCAGTCGATTTTCCCCTGATGCTTGGATACGTCGATTCCCTTCATTCCATTCTCCTTTCCATTCTGTGAAAAACACGTCTTTGTCAGTATTATATAACATTCCAAAAGGAATGTCAAGTGCGCCAAAAACGCCCCGTCCAAATCCAGGACGGGGCGTTTTCTAAGCTTACCACAGGTCACGGTTTCCAGTACTCTTCAATGCATTCCTTGGCGATCTGCACATAACGCCGGCCGCGCTCATAATCGCCGAAAATAGTGCCCACTTCCCGCTGGGCCATTTCAAACAGGCAGCCGCTGGCCGCTTCGCAGACGCCTTTGAAATATTCCCGCAAAGCGTCCTCGTCCAGAGGCCCGGGATTGGTGACAAATTCCGCCCGGGGCTTGCTGTAATAGACCACATTGCTGCCCCGCAGGTATTCGCCCACCTGGGGTTCGTTGTTGAAGGGAGAAACGGACAGCTTCCGCAGGTTTTTCCATTTGGACAGGTAATCCGGCCAGATAGCGTCCACCCGTTCGCAGCAGCCGTAAGAGAGCAGGCCGTACCGCTTCACCAGCCTGTCCTGATACGGGTAAACAAATTCTCCGTAGGTTTCCGGCGAAACGGCAGTGGTTTCCTGGGACTCCAAAAATCCCCAGCACTGGGTGGTTTTGGCAACGTTTTCCTCCGGAAGCTCGCTGTTGAAGGCAAAGCTCTCCTGCGCCACGGGGCTTACACCGCAGGTTGGCAGGAGCAGGCCCTCCTTTTCCAGGAAATCGTAGTAATCCTCGTAAAGGCGGGTGGCCATTTCCATGACTTCATGGAGCTTTTCCGGATAGTCGTACATGGAGCAGTAATAATTTTCCATGCCCATCAGGGATACCAGAGGGTTGGTGATGGCGCCGGACAAGCTCCCCATAGTCATTTTCACAGGGAGGATGTCGCCGAACAGATCTTCTGCCACAGCGATGCGCGCCTTGGTCTTTTCCCGGTCCGCGCCGAAGCTGCCGCCCCGCAGCTTGTCAAAATCCTCCGCAAGGTCGTTGACCACCGGATCAATGTGATAGCCCTGGGAAGGCCCGCTGGACGCCCGGGTAAGATGGGGCTGGATGCCGAAGGGGGACGCCCAGGCGTCCCAATGCACCTCAAAATTGGGGGCCAGAGGGGTATCGTCGTCAAACAGTTCCCGGCCAACCAGAGAGCTTAAAAGGGCGTATTCAAAGCCCCGGGCCGTTTCCCCCTCGCACTGGAGCCTTGGCGTAATAACCTCGTGAGGAAAATTGGAGAAAAGCAGGCGCACGGTGGGGGTTTCCCGGCGCCCATGGGCCAGAGCGTCCCATTTTTTGAGAATTTCTGCATTTTGGGGAGAATTTGCGTATTCCAGTTTTCTGCGGGCCAGATTTCGCAGGATTTCCCGGTCTTTTTGGCTGATTGCTTCCATGGCATTCCATCCCTTCGGGCGAATTTTTTATCATTATAGCATATTTAATTTTTAAAATCAAGATAGATTTTATTTGGATTTTCCCTGAAGATGGTGGGAAGGAACATAGTATTCCTGCTGGAAAATCCCATTGAAATAAAATTTTTCTGAAAATAATCCTGTGGAGGGACTGTCTGGATGCGCCGCTCTGCCAGAGGAATTTCCACCCAGGCTTCCAATGGGAAGCCCAGCTTATAACGAAGCAATATCCGGATGGACGGCGGCTTCGCATCTTTTCCCCAAAAGCTTCCCGGATAAGATACAAAATTAATTGTTGTAATTCACAAGGCTTTATGCTAAAATACATATAAAATTAAGAAGCGACAAAGGGGACCTCATATGAAACATGCAAAACCAAGCTGGAGGGAGTCTGTTTATATTAAACTTCTCTCCATTTTCCTCATGATTATGACTCCGCTCCTGTTTCTATATGCCAGCACCTATACTTGGAGCAGCCGGATCATTTCCCGGGAAATATCCGGTTCTATCCAGAGCCAGCTCTCCTACTACATAACCCAGCTGGACCAAAATTTCCAGCAGATTCTTTCCCTTGGAACTGACTTGCTGCAGGACGACGACCTAATCATGCTTTCCTTTTTGACAGAATGGCAAGGGAATTATGACCGGAGCCAAGCCATTCTGCGCTTGGGAAAACGGCTTACTGCTATCAAAAACAGCTCTCCTTATATACAGGACGTCCGCGCGCATATTCCAGAACTGGATTGGGCAATTCACGCCGACGGACATCTGGCAGGGAATTATACCGGGCTGGACCCAGACGCTATGCGGGAGCTTGCCGGGCGGTCGCCCTCCCTCTCTTCTTTTTTATCCGTCTATCAGAACGAACTGGTTATGGTCATTCCCTCTAATGAAAAAAGGACGGATGGGATGCCGTATTTCCTGGTAGAAATTTGCTTTTCCATGCAGCAGATTTTTGACTCTTTTTTGGAATCAAGCAGTCACCCGGACGCGCCTACCTGCATGGAATTTGAAAAAGACGGGCAGCTATATTTAAACGAGGCCGCCTCCATGGACCAATTCTCTGGTGAAACCCTCGGTTCTATCCTGCAAAGCCAGATGACGGCAGACAGCCCGGACTCGGATGAATTCCTAGTCTGCGTGAAAAGTTCCCAGGTCAGCGGGCTGCGGATCATGCAGATGGTGCCCGGTTCCGAAGTATTCGGCTCTCTTTCCATTATGCGGATTTTAAACCTTTGCTTCCAGTTTTTTCTGGTGGCGACCGTAGCGATTTTCCTATACGCCTCCTACCATTTGATTAAAAAGCCCCTGACCGGGCTGACAGACGCTTTCCGGGAAATCGAAAAGGGAAATTTTGAAGTGGAAATCAAAGCGCCCATGAAAAACGAGTTCGGTTACTTGTACAGCAACTTCAACCAAATGGCCCGCAGCCTGCAAAACCTGATTGATAAGGTGTATAGCCAGCAGATTTTGATCCAGCGGGCGGAGCTAAAACAGCTGCAGTCTCAGATTAACCCCCATTTTTTATTCAACAGCTACTTCCTGCTGCACCGCCTGATTAAAAGCAGGAATTTTGAACGGGCTGTGGAAATCTCCAAAAACATGGGCACTTATTTCCAGTTTATTACCCGGAACGCTTCGGATACGGTATCCCTGCTGCGGGAATATGAACACGCCGAAATATACGCCGACATCCAGTCTCTGCGCTTTGAAGGCCGGATAGCGGTGGAAGTGGAACCCTTGCCTTTGTGCTGCCAGAGTATCATGGTGCCCCGGCTGATTATACAGCCCATTATCGAAAACGCCTTTGCCCATAGCCTGGAGAATAAGCAGGAGGGAGGGCTGCTCCGGGTTGGCGTCCGGCATCAGCCCGGGGATCTGATCATTGCCGTAGAGGACAACGGGGACCATACAACCGACCAGCTGATTCAAAATTTGCAGCGGCAGATTGCGGCGGGAAGCGCCCGCCGGGAAACAACCGCCCTTATCAATATCCACCTGCGTTTAAAGCTGATGTTTGGGCCGGAAAGCGGGCTGACTGTCCAGCGTTCCAGCCTGGGAGGGCTGAAAGTCGAAATTCACATTGCAAAAAAGGAGGAAACAGAGCAAAATGTACCGGCTGCTGATTGTAGATGACGAACATCATATTGTGGACTGGCTCTACGAGCTGTTCCAAGAAAACAATGAGATGGAACTGGATATTTTTAAAGCGTACACAGCCAAGAGCGCTTTAAGGATTTTGGAGCGCCAGCGGATTGACGTAGTGCTTTCCGACATCCGGATGCCCGGCATGGACGGGTTTGAGCTGGCGGATGTGATTTTAAAAAACTGGCCGGGCAGCCAAGTGATCTTTTTAACGGGATACGACGAGTTCGATTATGTGTACCGGGCCAACCAGATGGGCGATATCCGGTACCTGCTCAAAACGGAGGAGGACGACGTGATTCTCCAAGCTGTCCGCAGCGCAGTGGAGCGCGTCGAAGAAAAGCTGCGGGAAAAATCTACCCTGCAGCAGGCCATCGGACAGCAGCAGGCAGTCAGCCAGCTGCTTTTAAACCAGGAAATCTGCCGCTATCTTCATTCCCTGGCCGCCAACCCCGGGGCAAAATATCCATTCCCCTCAGAATTGGAAAGTCTGTTTCAAGGCCCTATCACCCTGCTTCTGGGGGATGTTCGGAATCCTCCGGACGAGGAAGACTTGGCCAAAACCGGAGAATGCCTAATCCAGCTTCAAAAGCTCAGCGGCCAGTTCCTGTCCGCCCGGAATATGTGTCGGGCGCTGCACTGGGAGGGCAGTTACTTTCTCTGGCTCATACAGCCTCTGGAAGGCACGGAATCCTCGTACCTTTCCATACGCGAGGCCCTGGAAACCTTTGCTTTCGTCTGCCGGGAATCCATGGGGTTGGATATCTTTTTTATCCTCCTTCAGGAAATGGTGTCCGGCAGCCAGATTGAGTCGGCCGTCCAAGGAATGATTATCGCGGCCCAGGAACGCCGGGATGCCGGCGCGTCTGTTTATGTCCTGAACGAACAGGAAGAACGCTCGTCAACTGAATACCATTACGCCCACTTTCCGGAACACGAGCTGAAAAAACGTGCCACGCAGCTCAGCACAGATATGGAGCAAGGGAATGAGGACGCTTTTTGGAAAAACTTCCAGGCACTGGAAAAATCCTTCCAGCCCATTGCCAGCCTTCAGTTCCTTCCAGCCATTGAACTTTATAAAAATATCGCACTGGGATTTTTAAACTATGTCAACCGCCATTTTGACGCCGGCATGATGCGGGACATAAAGAGCGCGGCCCACTGGGGGGAGCTGACCGCCTTTTCCAGCTGGACGGAAGCCATAGAATATCTCCGGAATATTGCCTCCAGGATATTTGCCGTCCAGAAAAAACTGGAAGAGGATTCCGAAAGCAATCTGATCTCCAGCATCAAACACTATATCCAAAACAATATCAACGGGGAGCTGAGCCTGCTGCGGATCTCTGAATCCGTCAATTATAACCCTTCCTATGTCTCCCGGAAATTCCGTCAGGCAACAGGGATGACGCTGTTTGACTACATTACCCGGGTGCGGATCAGCCGCGCCAAGGAACTGCTGCGCTCCACAGACGAACCGGTTCAAAAAATTGCAGCGCGGGTAGGGTTTGACTCTTCCCAATATTTTTCTACCGTTTTCAAGAAAAACGTAGGGATTTCGCCCAATGAATTTCGAGGGCGGTAAGGTTTTGGACTCTCGGAAAACCATGTACACCGTACAGGCTTCCATCACCCCTGCCGAATTTGAAAAGCTGGTCCAAACGCTGAAAATCTGAAGGAAAAACCTTGCGGGAAGCTGTCTGAAGCTTCCCTTTTTTATTGGAACCGCCAGGAAGTCAATAAATTATACAAATGTCAAAAACTTAAAATATACAAACGTGTTGAAATGATATATAATAAAACCAACAAAAATAGTTCCCTAATAAAAGATAATGTGGAGGAATTGTAAATGAGAAAGAAACAATCTATTTCCCGTTTATTGGCTGTACTCTTGGCCGCTTCCATGGCTGCCACGGTTGCATCCTGCGGCCAGGAAGAGGCTTCCCAGCCTGCTGAAGCTGAAAGCAGCTCTGCGGAAACCAGCGCTGACGCAGGTTCCGAAGCTGCCGCTGAGGAAGGCCCCTGGTACAAGTATCCGGAAACTGTTACCCTGACCCGTGCGCAGGAAACAATTAACGCCACCCAGTGGCCGGAGGGCGACAACGAGGAAAGCAACGTTTGGACCCGGGCCGCCAAAGATCAGTTCAATATTGACCTGCAAAACTACTGGGCAACCGATACCTCCCAGTACCATGAAAAGATCAACATCAGCATCGCTTCCCAGGACCTGCCCGACGTGTTTACTGTCGACAGCAACCAGTTTGCCCAGGTAGTAGAGGCCGGCATGGTTCAGCCCTTGGATGAAGCGTACGAGAAAAACGCCTCCGACCTGCTCAAGCAGATTATGGAAGCGGATCCGGTAGGCTTCGATTCCGGTAGAGTAGACGGACAGCTTATGGCTCTTTCCAAACAGCACTTCGGAACCATCAGCACCTTAAACTGCGTCTGGATCCGGGACGACTGGCTGCAAAATCTGGGCCTGAGCGCACCCACCACCATGGACGAGCTGGTAAACATCTGTGAGAAATTCACCACCGAGGACCCGGATGGAAACGGCGTGGACGATACATACGGCCTGGCAGTGGATAAATCTATAAACTCCCTGCTCCAGCTGGCGCCTGCTTACCACGCGAACCCCGGCATGTGGATTCGGAACGCGGAAGGCCAGATTGAATACGGTTCTATCCAGCCGGAAATGAAAACGGCCTTGGCTGCTTTCCAGGATTGGTACAGCAGAGGTATTATCAGCACGGAATTCGGCATTAAAGACGGCGCAAAGATCAGCGAAGATATTGTATCCGGCAAAGTCGGCGTGCATATTACCGTCAGTTCCTTCGGATACAGCCCCGGAACTGACGTTGTCAAACGTAATGGCGCAGAGGCAGTTTTCTATCCTTACGCAATCCCCTCCTCTGACGATGAACCGGCTATGCTTAACGCCCCCTGGCCTGTCAGCCGGTACATGGTAGTCAGCAAAGACTGCGAACATCCGGAAGCTGCTATCCGCATGGTAAACCTCTATGTCCATGAAATGAATGAAAGCTTGGGCGAAGAATACGATTCCTTCGCCAAGAATGAAGTCAAATGGGGCGCTACTCCCTTTGATGTCAACAACCCCGACGCCGACTATGCCCAGGCTGTGGCCATTATCGACGCCATTGAAACCGGCGACGACAGCAAGCTGCTGCCTGACCAGCTTGGCAAATACCAGTATGTTGTGAAATGGCGCGATGAAAAAGACCCGGATTCCGTCGGCTATTGGACCCAGGTAGGCCCCGGAGGCGCATATGAAGTCCTGAAGCCCTTCGTAGATAACAAACAGTATGTTCTGACCGAATTCCGCGGCGTTTCTACCCCCACTATGGTGGATAAGCAGTCCTCCCTCGACACGCTGGAAACTGAAGCCTTTACAAAAATTGTAATGGGTGAAGAATCCCTGGATAGCTTTGACACCTTTGTAGAAAATTGGAAGGCGCTGGGCGGCGACGATATCACCAAAGAAATGAACGAAGCGTACCCTGCTGAATAACCAATATCGCGATATGTGATGCCGGAGGTCGTTTTTTCCTCCGGCAATATTTTTCAGCGCGAACGGACAAGGAGGTTTCTTTATGAAATTAAAACACCGCTGGACCAAAGGGGAACTGCTGGCACAGCTGCCTCTTCACGTAATGCTGATTCCAGGCATTATTGTGACGCTGATTTTCTGTTATGTGCCTTTATACGGACTGGTTATTGCATTCCAGGACTACAACCCGGCTACCATGTTCCATTCCCCCTGGGTGGGCTTTGAAAATTTCCGGTATGTTTTCCAGCTGCCGGGTTTTGTTCAGACAATCTGGAATACGTTCTTCATTGCCGTCTGCAAAATTATTGGGGGATTAATTTTCCCCATTACCTTCTCCCTATTGTTAAATGAAATTGGAAACGGGAAGTTTAAACGCTTTTTCCAAACCCTTATTTACCTGCCCAACTTCCTTTCCTGGGTTATTGTAGCGGGCTTGCTCATAGACATTCTGTCAACGGATGGTATTTTAAACGAGTTTTTAGGCTTTTTTGGCGTTGACCCCATCTTTTTCCTGGGCGACACCTTCTGGTTCCCCATCGTTATGGTTGCTTCCGATGTATGGAAAAGCTTCGGCTTCGGAACAGTTGTATACTTAGCCTCCCTGACCAGCATTGACCCCACCTTATACGAAGTGGCGACTGTGGACGGCGCCGGCCGCTGGAAACAAACAATCCACATTACCCTCCCCGGCATGCTCCCCATCATTGTCCTGATGACCGTTTTAAGCCTGGGCAATGTGCTGAATGCTGGTTTTGACCAGATCTTCAACCTGTACAGCCCCATTGTTTACGACACCGGAGATATCATTGACACCTTTGTTTACCGCCTTGGTATCGAACAGGCGCAGTATTCCGCCGCAACTGCCGTTGGAATCTTTAAGTCCGCCATTTCGCTGGTCCTGATCTCCCTGTCCTATTTCCTGGCAGACAGGCTGGCAGGATACCGGATCTTCTGAGATATCCTGAAGGAGGTTTTCATATGCAAATCAAAACGACACCCGCAAGACGTGTTTTTATGGTATGTAACTATGTAATATTAACCATTACGGCCGCTTGCTGCCTGCTGCCATTTATTAACCTGCTGGCGGTATCCTTCAGCGAAAGTTCCGCTGTTGCAGCCGGCGACGTTACCTTCTGGCCGGTAGGGTTCACGCTGGATTCCTACAAATTCGTCGCTTCGTCGGATAAATTTCTCCGCGCATTTGTAATTTCCATTATCCGGGTAATCCTGGGCGTAGCCGTCAATATGCTTATGATGGTCATTACCGCCTATCCCCTTTCCCGGGACAACAAGCAGCTGGCCGGACGGAACATCTACGCATGGTTTTTCGTCATCACCATGCTGGTAGGCGGCGGCCTGATCCCTACTTACCTGGTCATCGTCAAAACCGGCCTGATTAACTCCATCTGGGCGCTGATCCTGCCCGGCGCGCTGCCCGTTTACAACATGGTCATCCTGTTGAACTTTTTCCGCGAGCTTCCCAAGGAATTGGAGGAAGCCGCTCGGATCGACGGCGCCAGCTTCTGGTCGGTCCTTTGGAAGATTATCCTGCCCGTATCCAAGCCTGCCCTGGCTACTGTGGGCCTATTCTGTATCGTAAGCCACTGGAACTCCTGGTTTGACGGCCTGATCTACATGAACACCCCCCGTATGTACCCCCTGCAAAGCTACCTGCAAACTATGATTATGAACCCGGAACAGATGCTCCAGGCAGCCGGCTCCGACTATACCAAGCTGCTGGCTATGGTAAACGCCCGTACATCCCGGGCCGCGCAGCTGTTCTTAGGCGCGCTGCCCATTCTGTGCGTATACCCGTTCCTGCAAAAATACTTCACCACCGGATTGGTGATGGGCAGCGTCAAAGGCTAATAAAGGAGGCGCCCTATGAACGGACACTATGAACAATGTTTTCCCGGCGTTTGGCGAATCACCCTGGGAACCCCGGACCAGCTGACCCCCCATTTCTTCTTTGGGGACCGGGAGTCCAGCCGTCTGTCGGAAAAGTCAGAACAGCCCCTGCCCTGGCCGAAAGAAAAAATCCGCTGGGAAAATCGGAAAAACGGTTTTCTCGTCACCCTTCCCCTTTCCGCAGGGGAACGGCTTTACGGCTTGGGGCTGCAATTCGGCTCTTACCTGCAAAACGGCCGCCGCAAAACCCTGCGCGCCAATGCGGACGCACCCAAAGACACGGGGGATTCCCACGCCCCCGTCCCCTTTTATGTATCCACGGCAGGATACGGCGTCCTGGCCGATACGGCAAAAAATGTCACCTTTGACTGCGGCGCTGTAAAAAAAGCGGACACAGTCTCCCGCCTGCCCTCCGCCGGAAAAGGCGCGGCGGCCACCACAGAGGAGCTTTACCAGGAAGAGCTGCGCAGTCAGGAGGTCAACATCTTTGTGCCCGGCGCCCAGGGATTGACTCTTTACCTTTTCGCAGATGAAACCATGCGGGGCGTTGTGGAACGCTACAACCTGTTTTCCGGCGGCGGGGCCATGCCCCCTGCCTGGGGCTTAGGCGCCTTATACCGGTGTTACACCCACGCCTCCCAGGACCAGGCTGAAAGCCTGATCCGGGAACTTGCGGAGGAAAACATCCCGGTTTCCATGATCGGCCTGGAGCCTGGCTGGCACAGCCACGCCTACTCCTGCTCCTTCCGCTGGTCGCCGGAGCGTTACCCAAACCCGGACCGTCTGATCCAGCTGGCTGAAGAGAAGGGCATGAACCTGAACCTGTGGGAACAGTGTTATGTCCATCCCACTTCGGATATCTATGAACAGATGCAGGCCCATGCCGGAGACTTTGAAGTTTGGAACGGCTTAGTTCCGGACTACGGCGACCCGGAAGCCCGGAAAATTTACTCCGAAATGCAGGGCCGGCTCATCGACCAGGGCGTCCGCGGGTTTAAGCTGGACGAATGCGACGGCTCCGACTACACCGGCGGCTGGTTCTACCCTGAGTTTTCCCAGTTCCCTTCCGGCCTTACCGGGGAAGAGATGAAAAATATGTTTGGGGCCTTAGGCCAGCGGGCAGTCAACCAAGCTTTTGCAGACAGAGGCCTCCGCACCTTCTCCGAGGTCCGGGCCAACTGGAGTTATGCCGCCCCCATGGGGTTTGTGCTATACAGCGACCTTTACGACCACCGGCAGTTTATCCGGGCGGTATCCAACGCCTCCTTCTGCGGGCTGCTGTGGTCCCCGGAGGTTCGGCAGTGCGGCAGCGCCGCAGAATTGATCCGGCGGATGCAGTCTGCTGCCTTGTCCCCCATGATGGTTATAAATTCCTGGATGATCCCCTCTCCCCCCTGGAAGCAATATGACATTGAAAAGAATCTGGCGGGCGAATTACTGCCGGACAGCCAGCTGGAAGACCAGTGCCGGGAGCTTATCCGGCTCCGCAACCGGTTTTTCCCCTATCTGTACGCCGCTTTTGCCAAGTACGCCAGGGAAGGGACGCCGCCTTTCCGCGCCATGGCGCTGGATTATCCCGACGACCCGGCTTTTGCGGAAGCGGATGACTGTTACTTCATGGGGGATTCCCTGTTGGTAGCCCCCATTTTAAATGAGGGGACAAAACGGGAAGTTCCCCTGCCCCCCGGCGTCTGGTACGATTTCTGGACCGAACAGCCAATTCAGGGCGGCCGGACCATTACAGCAGAAACCCATCAGATCCCCCTGTATGTCCGTCAGGGGACGGCATTGGCCCTGGGCGGCGGCGAGCCTGTCCATGGAGGCGATGTGATCCCGCTGGAAATCCGGCTGTATGGGACCCGTTCCGGAGACGTCCTGCTGATTGAGGACGACCGGGAAACGTTAAATTACCAGCAGGGAGAACAGCGGTGGACAACCCTTTCCCTGCGGGATGGAAAAGCGCTTCCTCAAACCTTGGAGGGCTATTCTGTGGACTCTGTCCGGGTAATCCTCTAAATCCAATTTCTTCTATATTATATAGCAATCTCTGAAAACCGGGCAGTAAAAACTTGACATGCCAGAAAAAGTGTGTTAGAATGAAACTGCTTGCTCGGAGGGCAAATCATTCGTTAGAAATGATGGGCTGGATAAGGCACAGACTGAAACGTCTGTCCTTATCCAGCCTTTTTATTTGAAGGAGGAATTGGAATAAATGGACTTCTTAAACGGCAATATCAAAACTCTTTATTTAAAGTATTTGGCGGCCGCCTTTGGCAGCGCCTTGATTACTTCTATCTATTCCATTGTAGATATGGCTATGGTGGGGCAGTACCATGGGCCGGAGGGCACGGCGGCTTTGGCGGTTGTGGCCCCCATCTGGAACATTATTTACAGCCTGGGGCTGCTGATGGGCATCGGCGGCTCCGTCATCTTCAGCACCATCCGGGGCAAAGGGGACGGGCAGACCCGCCGGTCCAACGAATATTTCACCGCTTCCATCATCGGTTCGGCCATCCTGGCCTTTATTGTGTGGATCGTGATTGCCTTTTTTGACCGGCAGCTGCTGGAATTTTTTGGCGCGGAAGGCCACACCCTGACATTGGCCCGGGAATATGTCCTGCCCATTAAATTTGTGGTCCCCTGCTTCCTCTTTACCCAGACCCTGGCGGCTTATCTGCGCAATGACCAAAACCCCGCCTTAGCTACCGGCGGCGTTTTGGCAGGCGGCGTCTTTAACGTCTTTGGGGACTATTTCTTTGTATTTACCTGCGATATGGGAGCCTTTGGCGCAGGGCTTGCCACGGCCATTGGCACGGTGATTTCCATTATCGTTATGATGACCCACTTTTTTCGGAAGAAAAACACCCTGCGGCTGGTCCGTCCCGAAAAATTATGCCGGAAATTCCGGGAAATTTCCGGCACCGGCTTTTCCCCCTTCTTTATAGACATTGCCATGGGCATCCTGACCATCCTCTTTAACCGGCAGATTATGGCTTATCTCGGCGCCAGCGCCCTTTCCGTTTATGGGGTTATTGTCAATATCAGCACCTTTGTTCAGTGCTGCACATACAGTGTGGGCCAGGCGTCCCAGCCCATTTTTTCCACCAATTTCGGCGCGGGCAAAGGGGGCCGCATCCGGCAGACCCTGGGCTACGCCCTTGGGACCACAACCTTTTTCGGCATTGTCTGGACGGCCCTCTGTCTGGCCATCCCCAACCAGTTTATCCGCCTGTTTATGACCCCCACAGAGGATGTCCTGCGGATTGCCCCGGCCATTATCCGAAGTTACGGCCTTTCTTTCCTGCTGCTGCCTTTGAATATTTTTTCCACTTATTACTTTCAGGCTATTATGAAACCAAATGAAGCGTTTATCGTTTCCATATCCCGGGGCCTTGTTATCAGCGGCATCCTGATTCTCCTGCTGCCCGTCATTGCCGGGGCCGATTCCATCTGGTTTGCAATGCCTCTGACGGAGCTGCTGGTGGCCGTTTATGTGGTTTGTATGATGGTTCGCTATACAAAACAATTGTCAGACGAAAGGAAGGGTTCTCATGAATAAGATCATCACCATTGGCCGCGAATTTGGAAGCGGCGGCCGGGAATTGGGCCGGCGGCTGTCGGAGCAGCTGGGGTTTGCTTACTACGACCAGGAAATTATCAGCGAGATTTCTAAAAGGACATCCCTGTCCGAACAGTATATCCAGGCGGTTGTGGAGCATCGCCCCTCTTTTTCCTTCCCGATCCATATCGGGCGGAGTTTTTACCCCTCGGTCAGCCCGGCCTTTGAACAGACTATGTCGGTTTATCAGGAGCAGGCCAGGATTATCGCGGAAATGGCCGCCAAATCCGACTGTATCATCGTAGGCCGCTGCGCGGACTATATTTTGAAAGACCGCCGGCCCTTCCGCATTTTCGTCTATGCGGATATGGACAGCAAAATCAAGCGCTGCCGGGAAAAAGGCCCGGAGGAGGAAAAGCTCTCCGAAAAGGAACTGAAACAGAAAATTACCGATATTGACAAGAAACGCGCCAAATACTATGAGTTCTATACCGGCCATCTGTGGGGCGATAAACTGAACTTTGACCTTTGCATCAATACCACCCAAACAGTTATCAAGGAAATCGTCCCTGCCATCGCCAAATTGTTTTAGCATATTTTAAAAGGAGCGCCCCGGCAGAACAAAACTGCCGGGGCGCTTCTATCTTGTTCAGCGCGGGAGAGAAACAAAACGCACCCACAAAACGTGAGTGCGCGTTCTGCTTCAGGCTGTATCCCTGCCGTAATGTACGATGTCCCAGCGCGGGACAAAAAGAAAACGCACACCCACTAATGTGAGTGCGCGTTTATCTGCGGCGATTCGCCGCTGGCAAATGACTCTAATTGTGATACAAATGAACCCCCTCTGGCATTAGGGGGTTCACTTTGCACAACGGAGGTTCACTCGAATTTCCGGTCGTACAGCAGTGCGGCAATGAGGACAACAAAGCAGGAACCGGCGTTATGAACCAGTGCGCCTGTGGTAGGATTCAGCAGTTCCAGAAGAGACAGTACGATGGCTGCGGCATTGATGCACATGGATAAAGTAATACTCAGCTTGATGGTGGCTACGGTGGCATTGGACAGCCGCTTAAGGTAGGGAATCTTGGAGATATCATCGCTCATCAGGGCGATATCAGCGGCTTCCACAGCGATGTCGCTGCCCATGCTGCCCATGGCTACCCCCACATCTGCGGTTTTCAGAGCAGGCGCATCGTTGACCCCATCGCCAATCATGCAGACCTTCCGACCCTCTTTTCGGAGGGATTCTATGCTGCCCACCTTTTCCTCTGGCAGCAGCTCTGCACGCACTTCCGCGATGCCCACCCGACCGGCAAAATAGTCGGCGGTTTTTCGATTGTCTCCGGTGAGCAGAACTGTTTTGGCGTGCATGGCATCCAACCTGGACACCATATCTTTAGCCTCCGGGCGCAGGATATCCGAAAGGCCGATGACACCAATACACTTGCCCTCTGCCGCCACCAGGATGGACGCTTTGCCCTCTGTTCGCAGTTGATCCAAAATGGTGCTGGCGGCATCATCCAACGGAACCCCATGTTCCCGCAGATACTTTTCGCTGCCGCACAATAGGTGTTTTTCCCCGATTTGTGCTGCGATACCTTTGCCAGCATCCATCTGAAAATCCTGAGAATCAAGAAGGGAGAGACTCTGCGCTTTAGCGTGGGCCACGATGGCCTTGCCCAGGGGATGCTCACTCTTCCCCTCGGCGGAGGCTGCGAGGGTCAGCAGGTCCTCTCCGGTAAGCGCATCGCTGGTGGGGCGCACATCGCTGACCTCCAGCCGCCCATAGGTGAGGGTTCCGGTCTTGTCAAAGGCAATGGTGTCCACTTTGCCCATCTTCTCCAGCGCCTCGCCGGACTTGATGATGACCCCGTGCTTGGTGGCCTGGCCGATGGCAGCCATGATCGCCGTGGGCGTGGCCAGCACCAGGGCACATGGGCAGAAAACCACCAGTACCGTCACAGCAGTGACGATGTTCCCGGAAAACACATAGGCGAGGATGGCGATGAGCAGAGCCACCGGCACCAGCCAGCTGGCGGCCCGGTCGGCGATGCGTTGCATGGGGGCCTGCTTGTTCTCGGCGTCCTGCACCATGCGGATGAGCTTTTGCAGGGAGCTGTCCTCGCCCACCTTGGTGGCAGTGATGTCAATGGAGCCAAACCGGTTAATGGTGCCGCAAAACACATCTTCGCCTGTGGTTTTGTCCACAGGCAGGCTCTCGCCGGTCATGATGGACTGATCCACCGAGGTTTCTCCGCTGACAATCGTGCCGTCCACAGGGATTGTCTCGCCGGGGAGGATGCGGAGCAAGTCGCCCTTTTGGATCTGTTCCGCTGGAATCAGCTCCTCTTGACCGTTCCGGATGCGCCGCCCCTGGGTGGGAGCCAGGGTGAGCAGTTTCTTTAATCCCTTCTTAGCCCGGTTCGTGGTGGCGTCCTCCAGCAGTGCGCCGAGTGCCATGATAAAGGCCACCTCTCCCGCTGCGAAAAGATCGCCAATCGCGATAGCGGCGAACATGGCAATGGAGATCAACAGGGCTGATGAGATCTTGCTGATGCCAGGATTGTGGATGATACGCCAGACTGCCAGATACAGCAGCGGCAGACCACTGATAACCACCGTGACCCATGCGGGGTCAATGGGAAAAATGTGCAAGTCGATCGATCCGCCGAATTCTTCTGCCAAATGGGGGATCAAGTCGAATAGCAGGAATACGCCCGCCACGATGGTCATGGGTAAACCCGCCAGAAAATCATTGATTTTTTTGACCATGGAGAGACCTCCTTCTTGAAAAGCCTTGACAATCCTTCGACCTTTCCGTACAATTAATTCTGTAATGTACACTTTGTTCTCTTTTATTGTATGACTCTGTCGTACTGTTAGCAAGAGTTACTTTTCAAGATGTGTTCGCTACGGAACAAAAGCTCAAATTTGTACGGAAGAAGGGGGTTCTATGGACAGAAGGCAGCAAAAGACACGGGCGGCTATCTTCCAAGCATTTACTGCCCTATTGTCGGAGAAGAATTACAGCCGCATCACCGTCCAGGAAATCATCGACCGGGCTAATGTGGGACGCACCACCTTCTACACACACTTTGAAACAAAGGAGGAATTGCTGAAAGCGTTGTGTGAGGAGCTGTTTGGGCACATTATAGCCAGTGCCCAGGATGCCACACATACCCACGGCCTTTATTCTGATAGAAATGCCCCAGAGTCCATCTTCTGTCATCTGCTTCAGCATTTGCAGGAGAACGATGGCAATATCCTGGGGCTTCTCTCCGGGGAGAGCAGTGAGCTATTCCTGCGGTACTTCAAGGACAGTCTCCGCGAGCTAATCCAAAAACAGTTCATTGTTCAGAACAGGAAGTCAAATTTCGACCTGCCGCAGGACTTCCTTGTGAACCACATCTGCGGTAGTTTCGTGGAGATGGCCCTGTGGTGGATCAAGGGCGGGTTGAAGCAGCCACCAGCGGAACTGGATTGGTATTTCCGGGCGGTCATCGAGCCGGTGGTGTAAGGGATTACGATACAGAAAAAGCCCACAGGCTGCTATACCTGTGGGCTTTGCGCTATTCTGCGGTCAAACCGTAATCTCATGCCCAGTTTGGAACTTAAAGGTCAGCCGCCCGTCCCGGTGGACGGTCACGGTGTCAATGACCGTGAGCCAGAGCCGGTCATCAAACTCGGTGATCGGTTCTCCGTACTCTGCCAGCTCGAACATAAAGCCGCCGATGTCCTCGGCCTTGGCTTCCCGCTGGGCCTTTGCTGCCTGGAGCTTCCCCAGCTTGGCCTTGGCGGTTTCGTACCGTTCTGCCAGGCCGTTGTACCGTTCCAGGTAAGCGGTCTGGTCCTGTGCCGTGGTGGAATTCTCTTCGATGCACCGCTTGGTCAGCTCGGCCGCCACCTCCATTTCGGAAAGGAGCGCCGCAATCTCGCTGTCCAGGGAGCCGGTGTCGGTAAGCGCCGCTTGCATGGTGCGGCACTCGTCCAGCAGCCGCCCTTTGTCCGCTA
>DVJP01000016.1 GCA_018716725.1 Candidatus Merdivicinus excrementipullorum
CGCTTTCTGCGGAAAGCGGCCAAAGGCTTCGCCTTTGGAAACCACCAGCTTTTAAAAAAGCTGGACCAAAACTTTTCTTTTTCTCTTTTGTGCACGTTTTCTTTCAAATGAGGTTTTTCGACACTCTGAAGGGCGGGAAATCCCGCCCTTTTTTCGTACTCCGCTTTACGCCTGGTATCCCAGGCCGTTGATGACTGCTTTCAAATGCGCCTCGTCCAGGTTTTTGCCGGTGACGGCGACGCTTTTGTTTTCTAAGGACACCACAGCGCCGGTCACGCCCTTTTCCTTTTTCAGCCCCTCGGACACCCGCTTGGCGCAGTGCTCGCACATCATCCCTTCCACATGGATGGTCAGAGTCTCTTCTTTTCCAAGTCCAAACATCTGCATCTTCCTTTCCGGTTTGTTTTTCTTTATTATACCCCTTTTGTATGGAATTTTCAAGGTCAATTGTTTGAATACGGTAATTTTTAAAACAGGAGGTTCTGTAATGCTGTACCACGCGTCCAAAGTAAAAAGAGGGCCGGGTGACCCGGCCCCTGCAAAGGATAGAAGATGAAACCTGCCAAATCGGTGAATTTATTTCGCCGTCCGGCGGTTGGTTAGGAATTGAAACGCCGCGGCGAATTAACTGCGGGGTTACCCCGCTTTACCGGTGATGCAAAGCCGACAGGGCGCTGTGCATGGCCTGAGCCGCCTGGGGGTCTTTTTCCTGCTCCAGATGGTAGCGCAGGTGGGTGTCGGCCCGGTCGTCCCCAAGCTGTCCCATGGCTTCCGCGCAGGCAGCCCGGATTTTCGGCTCCGGGTCCGTCATCATGGAAATCAAGGCGTTGCAGGCTGTGTCTTTGCCGGACATTTTCCCTAGTCCTGCAATGGCCGCCAGCCGCACCTCCAGGTCCTTATCTTGGGCCAATTTGGCCAGCTCCTCATCCTTTCCTTTTTGGATGCATTTTTCTACCTTACTCAATTTACTCATACAAAATCAGCCCCTTTCTTGAAATTTCATGGAAACCATGCTATACTAAATATTGAGATAAGATTTACATTCAGCTTTAATTTACTATTAATAAAAGTTGATAGTAAAACTTATGCTACTATTTTTCAGTATACACTGCCCTGCCCGTTTTGTCAAGGGGTAATTTGTAAATTGCGGAGGTTTTTCCATATGGATACAAAAAGGGACATTCGTGAAATTGAGGACGCGCTGCTTGGCGTGCTGCCCTGGTGGAACTACCGGCTGGCCAAGCCCTTTAAGGAGCTGCTGGACGAAGGGGTCAGCCTGGAAATGTATTACTGCATCCAGATTCTCCGCTGGATCGGCAAGCCCATCACCATGACGGAACTGGCCCAGGCGGCCCGGATGCCCAAACAGCAGATGACCAAAATGGTCAACCGGCTGGTGGAGCCGGGCTTTGTGGAGCGGGTCTATGACCCTGCGGACCGCCGGGTCATCCGGATCCGGCTGACGGAAAAAGCAACGCGCTACACCGACCAGTTTTTGGAGCAAAACGCCAGCTACTTTCGTCAGTTTTTGGAGCAGATTGAGGAAGATGACCGGGAGGATTTTATGAGAGCAATGGAAATCCTGCTGCGGATCCTCCCAAAACTTCCCTGCCCGGAGCTGGAATAAACGGCCCCTCCCCTTTTCCGGATGCGAAAAACCCTGCCCGCCTGTTAAGCGGACAGGGTTTTATCATTGTTAATCAGCGTTCAACTGATCGGTAACAAAGAGCTTTTCCCCGTCGTAATCCACAACCAGGGTGGAATTGGGCTTCACCTCGTCGGCAATAATCATCCGGCCGATTAAGGTTTCCACCTTCCGCTGGAGGAACCGCTTTAACGGCCGCGCGCCGTAAATGGGGTCGTACCCTTCCGTGATGATATAATCCTTGGCCGCGTCGGTGAGGGTCACATCCAGCTGTTTGTCCTTCAGGCGTTCCCGCAGGTCGTTCATCAGCAGGTCCACAATGTGGAAGATGTTGTCCCGGGTCAAAGGCTTATAGAAGACAATCTCGTCCAGGCGGTTTAAGAATTCCGGCCGGAAGGAGCGTTTCAGCAATTCATCGACCTGGTTCCGGGCTTCCTCGGTGATCTCGCCTTTTTCATCAATGCCGTCCAGCAGGAACTGGGAGCCTAAATTGCTGGTGAGGATGATAATGGTGTTTTTAAAGTCCACCGTCCGGCCCTGGGAGTCGGTGATGCGGCCGTCGTCCAGCACCTGTAACAGGATGTTGAATACATCCGGGTGGGCTTTTTCCACCTCGTCAAAGAGGATGACGGAGTAGGGTTTGCGGCGGACTGCCTCGGTCAGCTGGCCGCCTTCTTCATAGCCCACATATCCGGGAGGCGCCCCGATTAAGCGGGACACGGAGAATTTCTCCATATATTCGCTCATGTCGATGCGGACCATGTTCTTCTCATCGTCAAAGAGGGTTTCCGCCAGGGCCTTGGCCAGCTCGGTTTTGCCCACGCCGGTGGGGCCTAAGAACAGGAAGGAGCCGATGGGCCGGTTGGGGTTTGCAATGCCGGCCCGGGAGCGGATAATGGCTTCCGAAACCTTTTCCACGGCTTCGTCCTGGCCGATGACCCGTTTGTGGAGCACTTCGTCCAGGTGCAGGAGCTTCTCCCGTTCGCCCTCCATGAGCCGGGCCACGGGGATTCCCGTCCAACGCTCGATGATCCGGGCGATTTCCTCGTCGGTAACCTTGTCCCGCAGCAGAGAGGTGTGCTTCTTGCTTTCCTCCGCCAGGGCTTCCTCGTCCGCCAGCTGTTTCTGCAAGGCGGGCAGCTTGCCGTATTTTAACTCGGCGGCCTTGTTCAAGTCGTATTCCCGCTGGGCCTTTTCAATCTGGGCGCCCACCTGCTCGATTTCCTCCCGCAGCTTCTGGACCTTGCCGATAGCGTTTTTCTCGCTTTCCCATTTGGCTTTCATCTGCTTGAAGGTGTCCCGTTCGTCCGCCAGCTCTTTCTGGATTTCCGCCAGATGCTCCTTGGAAAGCTGGTCGCTTTCCTTCTTCAAAGCGGCCTCCTCGATTTCCAGCTGGATGATCTTCCGGGAGATGTCGTCCAGCTCCGTGGGCATGGAGTCGATTTCTGTGCGGATCATAGCGCAGGCTTCGTCCACCAGGTCAATGGCCTTGTCCGGCAGGAACCGGTCGGAGATATAGCGGTTGGACAGGGTCGCGGCGGCAATCAGGGCGTTGTCGGTGATTTTTACCCCGTGGAATACCTCGTACCGTTCCTTTAACCCACGCAGAATGGTGATGGTGTCTTCCACCGTGGGTTCGGCGACCATAACCGGCTGGAACCGGCGTTCCAGTGCCGCGTCTTTTTCAATGTACTGCCGGTATTCGTTTAAAGTGGTGGCGCCGATGCAGTGAAGCTCGCCACGGGCCAGCAGGGGCTTTAACAGGTTGCCGGCGTCCATGGAGCCTTCGGTTTTGCCTGCGCCCACAATAGTGTGCAGCTCGTCGATAAAAAGGATAATCCGGCCTTCGCTCTTTTTCACCTCGGCCAGCACCGCTTTTAAGCGTTCCTCAAATTCGCCCCGGAATTTTGCCCCGGCGATTAAAGCGCCCATGTCCAGGGAGAAAATAATGCGGTCTTTTAAGGAATCCGGCACGTCCCCCCGGACAATCCGCTGGGCTAACCCTTCGGCGATAGCGGTTTTGCCGACGCCGGGTTCGCCGATCAGGCAGGGGTTATTTTTCGTTTTCCGGGACAGGATCCGGATGACATTCCGGATTTCGCTGTCACGGCCGATAACCGGGTCCAGCTTGTTCTGGCGGGCCTCTTCCACCAGGTCGTGGCCGTATTTTTTCAGCACGTCATAGGTGGATTCCGGGGTATCGGAAGTGACCCGGGTGTTGCCCCTCACGCTTTGCAGCACCTGCAAAAAGGCGTTTTTGTTGAGATTAAAGGCTTTTAAGGCCCGGGCAGTTTCCCCGGAAGCGTGGTCCAGGATGGCCAAGAAAATGTGTTCTACCGAAATATACTCATCCTGCATCTGCTCCGCCATTTTTTCCGCGGCGTTTAAAATTTTATCCGTCTCCTGGGAAACGTAAATTTTGTCCGGCTCCCGGCCGGGGCCGGTGACCTTGGGCAGTTTTTCGATGACCGACCGCATGGACTGGGCCACAGCCGCCGGGTCGACGTTCAATTTGGTAAGCAGCTGCGGGATCAGTCCGTCCGGCTGATTCAACAGGGCGTATGCCAGATGGGGCGTGTCGATCTGCATATTCTGGTACTCAATAGCCAGGCTCTGGGCTTCTTTGATGGCTTCCAGTGATTTTTGGGTGCATTTTTGCGCGTCCATATTTGATCCCTCCTACAGGCATTTAACATTTTTAGCACTCTAACTCATCGAGTGCTAATACTACTTTAACACAGCCAAAACCCCTTGTCAAGGGGTTTTGGTGAATATTTATAAAATATTTATTAACATTTATATGAACAAATCATTCAAACCTTTCCTGATTTTTTGCGGCCTTCCGCCGGGAATAGGGTGTCCCAAAAACTAAGAAGGCATACCCCAAGGGTACGCCTTCTTCTGTTCTGCTCATGCAGAATACGCCCAAAAACAGGAATCCGCGCCGTTTTCCGGTCTTTTCCGATTCCGTGCCGAAATTCAGAGGTTCCAGGACCTTTCTGTAGAAATAGTGTGGGAAAACGCAAAGTTTGTTGCGTCATGTAAAATTTTTTTGAAAAAGCCCTTGACAAACTGGCTGGCTCTGGTATAATAAAAGAAAATATTTTTGCACTTTAAAGCGTTCTGGCTTTAAAGCAGATAAGAGGAGGGCCAATATGGTTATCAAAGTCATCCTGCTGGCGGTCTTTTTTGCCGGCATGGTAGCGGTAGGGATTTCCGCCCGAAAACACGCCTTAAGCGTTTCCGGGTTTGTTTTGGGAGGCCGGTCTGTGGGGCCGTGGCTGACGGCGTTTGCTTATGGCACCTCCTATTTTTCCGCCGTGGTATTCGTGGGATACGCGGGGCAGTTCGGCTGGAAATACGGCCTGGCCTCCACCTGGATCGGCCTTGGCAACGCCGTATTGGGCAGCCTGCTGGCCTGGGTGGTGCTGGGGCGGCGCACCCGGATTATGAGCCAGCATTTAAGCTCCGCCACTATGCCGGAGTTTTTTGAAAAGCGGTTTGACAGCAAGGCCCTGAAAATCACCGCGTCCATCATCATCTTTATTTTCCTGATTCCCTACACCGCCTCCATTTACAACGGCCTTTCCCGGCTGTTTGAGATGGCCTTCCACATCCCCTACGCAGTGTGCGTGGCAGTGATGGCGGTATTTACCGCCGTCTATGTCATTTTAGGCGGCTACATGGCCACGGCTATCAGCGATTTCATCCAGGGGATTATCATGCTGGTGGGAATCGTCCTGGTTGTCCTGGCTGTGCTGAACGGCCAAGGCGGCTTTTTAGAAGCCGTGGGCAGCCTTGCCCAAATTCCCAGCGAAACCGCCCCAACCGTGGGCCAGCCCGGGGCCTACGCCTCCTTCTTCGGCCCGGACCCGGTAAACCTGATGGGCGTGGTGATTTTAACCTCCCTGGGCACCTGGGGGCTGCCTCAGATGATCCAGAAATTTTACGCCATCCGCAACGAAAAAGCGGTCCGCACCGGCACGGTAATTTCCACCATATTTGCCGTCATCGTTTCCGGGGGCTGCTACTTCCTGGGGGGCTTCGGGCGGCTCTTTGACGACCCTTCCCTGTATGACGCCAGCGGCGCTGTGGTGTACGACAGCATTATCCCCTTTATGCTGTCCAAGCTGCCGGATATCCTCATCGGCGTGGTAGTGGTGCTGGTGCTTTCCGCCTCCATGTCCACCCTGTCCTCCCTGGTGCTGACTTCCAGCTCCACCCTGACCTTAGACCTTATCAAAGACAACCTTTGGAAGAACATGAGCGAGAAAAAGCAGGTGTTTATGATGCGGGTGCTGATTGCCGTATTTATCGCCATTTCCGTGGTGCTGGCTCTGGACCCGCCGGCCTTCATCGCCCAGCTCATGGGCATTTCCTGGGGGGCTTTGGCCGGGGCGTTCTTAGCCCCCTTCCTCTACGGGATTTACTGGAAGGGCGTCACCAAAGCGGCAGTTTGGGCCAGCTTTGCCTGCGGCGTGGGGCTGACGGTTTCCAATATGTATTTCCACTTTATTGATTCCCCTATCAACGCCGGGGCGGCGGCCATGCTGCTGGGGCTTGTGGTGGTGCCGGTGGTAAGTCTCATCACGCCGAAGATGAAAAAATCCCGGCTGGCGGAGATTTTCTCCTGCTACCAGGAAAAAACCACCATCCATCAAAAGATGGTGGTGGGCACCGAAAAGGACAACGAGGACTAGCGGCGGCGGGGAGGCCCCGCCGCCAATTCGCCGCGGCCGTGGTGTTCCTATCCAGCCGCCGGACGGCAAGAGAAACTTGCCGTTTTTGGTAGGTTTCATTCTCTATCGTTTTGATAAATCAAACGAAAACGGATTGTAGGGGACGATGCCCACATCGTCCCCCAATTTTTATAAAACCAAACCGAAAAAAATGTAGGGGACGGGTTCCCCGTCCCGCCGGATTTCCTGAAACGTTTTTCCGTTTTATGCGGGCCGGAAAACCCGGCCCCTACAACAACATCATATTACGTTTCAGGTTGTAGGAGCGGGTTGAAAACGATAGCCCAACAAAATCAGCGTTTTACCGCGGGGCGTCGGGGACGCCGCCCCCTGCAAATGCCCAAAATGATTCTTTACCGTGCCCTATGCCGGTACTCGCTGGGGGAAAGGCCCATGTATTTCCGGAAAATCCGGCTGAAATACAGGGCGTTTTCATATCCGCAGAAGGCGGCGATCTCCCCGATATTTAAAGAGGAGGAAGAGAGCAGCTCCCGGGCCTGGCTTAAACGGATATTGGTCAAATACCGCTGAGGCGTTTCCCCGGTCCTGGCCCGGAAGGAACGGATGAACCAGCTTTTGCTCATATTACAGGCCTTGGCGCAGTCCTCCACCCGGATATTTTCCCGAAATTCCCGGTGAAACCGGGCGATGATTTCTTCCATGGCTTCATCCGCGGGGGTCCGCTGGGAAGTGTCCTGCCTGCCCATGAAGGCCAGCAGCTCCATGCCGCACCCGCTGCACAAAACCGAAAATCCCGGCCGCTTCATTTGCAGTTCCCGGATAATCCGGTCAAAAAGCACCGGGTATTCCCCTTTGACTCCAGGCTCACAGAAGGTTCCTGCAAGCCCGGCCTCCGCCAATATGCGTTCCGTATCCCGGCCGGTAAAATGCATCCAGTACACCTCCGGCCCGTCTTCCAGCCGGTAGCAGTATTTCTGCGGCTCCCCGGGCCGGAACAGCACGCCGCACCCTTCCGGCGCCGATTGTTCTTCCCCATTTATCCAAACCGCCAGTGCCCCTTTTGCTACATATAGTAACTGGTAGTCCATCCGTCCCTCCGGCCGCACCGTTTCCAAATACGGACGCTCTGCCAGGCGGTAATGGCCGCAGCTGGTCACCAGAAAATCCACGTCCTCCCGGACAATATCCTCGTCATATCCGCCTAAGTACCCTGTCAGCTGAAACACCTTCATTCCTCCTGTCCCTTTCCAGTATAACGGATAACCTGTTTTTTGTCCATGGAAAAGTATCCTTTTGTGCATATTTTCTTCAATCTTCTTTATAGAAATACCGGGGAATCCGCGCTATAATAAGGATAACGCCGCATAGCGGCAAATGAAACGAGGTGTTACCATGCTGTTTGAAAATTATTTTGAAACCCTCGGTGTCCTGCATTTAAACACCGAGCCGAACCGTGCTTATTACATCCCCGATGCAGAGGGGGCAGAGCCTTTCTGCTGCCGGGAAAAATCGGAACGGTTCCTTTTATTAAACGGGGAATGGGACTTCCGGTATTATGAAAACGTCCGGGCCATTTCCGAGGAGTTCTGGAAAGAGGGCTTCTGCCGCTGCGGGTTTGAAAAAATCCCCGTCCCCTCCGTCTGGCAGAACCACGGCCATGACCGCCATCAGTACACCAATACCAGATATCCCTTCCCTTACGACCCCCCTTACGTCCCCCTGGAAAACCCCTGCGGGGCCTATGTCCGGGATTTCTGCCTGGGCGAAAAGAAGGACGGGTTCCGGTACTACCTGAACTTTGAAGGCGTGGACTCCTGCTATTACCTGTGGGTCAACGGGGAATTTGTGGGATACAGCCAGATTTCCCATTCCACCAGCGAATTTGATGTGACGAAGTTCCTCCGTTCCGGAAAAAACACCGTGGCGGCGCTGGTTCTCAAGTGGTGCGACGGCAGCTATCTGGAGGACCAGGACAAGCTGCGGATGTCCGGCATTTTCCGGGATGTTTACCTTCTGACCCGCCCGGAAAACCACATCCGGGACTTTACCGTCCGCACCCCCCTTTCCAACGAATACAAATCCGCCAAGGTGGAAGTCTGCTTTGACTTTGCCGGGGAAAAACAGCCGGTTTCCTACGTCTTAACCGCCCCCTGCGGCTGCGAAGTAGCCAAAGGGACTGCCGACGGCTGCCTGTCCATCCCGGTGGAGAACCCCACGCTCTGGAACGCGGAAACCCCCGCCCTTTACACCCTGACCCTCACCACCCCCGGCGAAACCATCCGCCAGAAGGTTGGCATCCGGGAAGTGAAATCGGAAAAAGGCGTTCTCTATGTCAACGGCCAGAACATCAAGTTCCGGGGCGTCAACCGCCACGATTCCGACCCTGTCACCGGCTACGCCGTGTCTGTGGAGCAGATGAAAAAAGACCTCCGCATTATGAAGGAGCACAACATCAACGCCATCCGCACCAGCCACTATCCCAACGCCCCCCTCTTCACCCAAATGTGCGATGAATACGGCTTTTACGTCATTGCCGAGGCGGATCTGGAAGCCCACGGCGTCATGAACGTCTACGACTCGGTTACCAACAATTACGCCGTCATGTACGCCCGCATTGCCAACGACCCCACTTGGGAAGAAGCCATTGTGGATCGTGCCCAGCACTCCGTCATCCGGGACAAAAACCATCCTTCGGTGCTGATTTGGTCCATGGGCAACGAGTCCGGCTTCGGCTGCAATCTGAAAGCTGCCCTGACCTGGACCAAAAACTATGACCCCACCCGCCTGACCCACTATGAGGGCGCCGCCCACGATCCGGAAAAGCAGGGCGACCTTTATAAGGACCTGGACCTTATCAGCCGGATGTACCCCTCCACCAAAGACATTGAGGAAAACCTCCTTCACATTGCCGAAAAACCCTTAGTCCTCTGCGAATACATCCACGCTATGGGCAACGGCCCCGGGGACGCCGAGGATTACCAGAAACTTATTGAGAAATACGACCAGTTCTGCGGCGGCTTTGTCTGGGAATGGTGCGACCACTCTGTTTTCATGGGCAAAACCAATGAAGGCAAGTCCAAATATTACTACGGCGGCGATTTCGGCGAGTTCCCCCACGACGGCAACTTCTGCATGGACGGCCTGGTTTACCCGGACCGCACTCCGCACACCGGCTTGAAAGAGTACAAAAACGTCATCCGTCCTCTGCGGGTCCGCAAAGGCGACGGGGACAAGGAATTTATCTTCCACAACTACCTGGATTTCACCAATGCTAAGGACTACCTGACCCTTTCCTGGAAGCTGATGCAGGACGGCGCGGAAATTGCTTCCGGCATTGTGGAGGGCCTGGATATTGCCCCCCATGGCGAGCAGGCCATCGCTCTGCCTTTGGAGATTCCGGAAACCGGAACAGTTACCGCAGATTTCTTCCTGACCCGGAAAAACGACGGCGGCCTGACCAAAGCCGGCCAGCGCCTGGGCGCCGACCAGGTAATCCTCCGGCGGGAGGACGCCCGGAAAGACTGCGGGAAAAAGGCGGAAGCCAGCGTCAACGTGGCGGAAACCGGCCGGGCCATCATCTTTACCGGCGAAGGCTTCCGCTATGTGTTCAACAAGGAAACCGGCGTCTTTGACGAAATGGTTTACCAGAACCGCACCATCCTGCAAAAGCCCATGGAATTCAACATCTGGCGCGCCCCCACGGACAACGACCGGAATATCCGCGGACAGTGGCAGGAAGCGGGTTACGACCGCACCATTTCCCGCTGTTATTCCGCCAAGGTGGAAATGGACGGCGGCAAAGCCGTGCTGAAAACCACCTGCTCCCTGTCTGCCATCTACCTTCAGAAGCTGGTGGAAATGGAAGCCGTTTGGACCATCTGCCCCTGCGGCGGCCTGAAAGCGGACGTGCAGGGCAAATTCGGCTTCGGCGGCCTGCCCCATCTGCCCCGGTTCGGCCTGCGGCTCTTCCTGAACGAGGGCATGGAGCAGGTAGAATACTTCGGCTACGGCCCCTATGAAAGCTACCAGGATAAACACCGGGCTTCCCGCCTGGGCCGCTTTGCCGCCAGCGTGGACGCTCTCCACGAGGATTACTTGAAGCCCCAGGAAAACGGCAGCCGCTGGGATTGCAGCGATGTCACCGTTACAAACGGCGACCTGGCCCTGACAGTCCGGGGCGAATCCTTCAGCTTCAACGCCTCCCATTACACCCAGGAGGAACTGACTGCAAAAATGCACAACTTTGAGCTTGAAAAGAGCGGCTATACCGTCCTCTGCCTGGACGGCGCTATGGGCGGCGTCGGCTCCAACAGCTGCGGCCCGGCGCTCTTAGAGCAGTACCGGATCGACAAGGATGAGCAGCTGCAAATCCATCTGGCCATCCGTCCTTCCGTTCAGTAAATCTCCGATTAAGTATGCCCGGCCCTGGAAAACAGGGCCGGTTCAGCTTGTTGAAAAAGGATATGATTTAGCAAATTATACAAAGGCATGTGCTTTGCTGATGCAAATGAGCCGTGGAAAAAACTTGAAAAGATTCAAAATTTGATTTTGCAAAGCAAAATCAAATCGCGGGGACATCCGCGGGCGGTCTGCGGACCGCCTTTTTCCTTTTTGTTTGCGGCCGAGCCGCAAAGGGATAAGATTTCGCGCTCTGCGGAGCGCGACCAAAGGCTTTGCCTTTGGAAACCACAAGCTTTTGAAAAAGCTTGACCAAAACTTCTCTTTTTTCTCTTCTGTGCATTTTTTCTTTATAAAAGAATTTTTTCGACGGGTTCCCCGGCATTCCTCCTGTAATTTGCCAAAACACTTGCAAAATCCGGCAGGATTCGCTATAATAAAGCCGGTTGGATTGCGGCAAGCAGAAAGGGAGGATTTTCATGTACATCGACAAATGGTGGGGGGATTACTTCGGCTCCACAGAGGACAGCGCGGTTTTGCTGGACTATTTCGCCAAAGACGGGGCGGCGGAATACCCCCTGTCCAAGATTTTTTCGGATTTCGGGCTGTACGAGCAGATCCAATGGGGGGATTTCCGGGAAACCGAGGAAATCGGCTTTACGGACGAGGACGGAAGGACCCATGAAATTGACATGGCCATGAACCTGATGATGGACCTGGCCGCCGTGACTTTGGAAAGCGTCTGCGGCGGCGGGGTCTCCCTGTCGGAGCTGGACGAAAACACCTTAAATCCCAAGCGGTTTGTCATCCAGCCGGACGAGGACGAGCTGGACTGCCTGATTGAAACCCTCTTGGATTTCAGCGAAAACCCGGAAGAATACGAACTGGCGGATTTCTGCGCCCCGGACGACCTGCGGGAAATGGCCGCCCAGTGCAAGGACCTGGCCTATGCCCTGAAAGAAGCCCTGTAACAGCAAACGCACGCTGTTTCGCTTCCGGCGTGCGTTTTAGCAAAAAAGCATTGTTTCGCAAAACAAAATACCGATTGATTATTGTTTAGGCTGTGATACAATCACAGTGAACTTTATTTTCAGAAAACCGGAGGTGTTTTGATGCAGTTTCCCATTCAGTTCATCTGTGCCACCCACGACTTCGCTGATTACAGTCATATCGTCCCCGCCCCATACCTGCGCCGCAGCTTTACCCTGGATTCCGCGCCGGAACAGGCGGAGGTCCTGGTCAGCGGCCGGGGCCTGCCAGACCTCCCAGGCTATGGCGATTTTCTACGACGTCTTTGAGCCTGGCGAAAAGCCCGCGGCCTTTGCCCGGCTTTTGGAGCTTATTGACGATTTCGACGGCCACATGGACACCGGCATCCTGGGGGCGCGGGTTATTTTCCACGTCCTGTCCGCCTTTGACCGGGCCGATTTGGCGTATGAGATGATTACCCGGCCGGACTACCCCTCCTACGGCAACTGGATTGCCCGGGGCGCCACCAGCCTGTGGGAGGATTTTCACCCGGAAGGGACCCCGGTCAATTCTTTGAACCACCATTTCTTCGGGGACATCAGCAGCTGGTTTATCCAGTCCCTCACTGGCATTGTGCTGAATCCGGAAGGGGACGACATTTCTAGGCTGGACATTGCGCCTCACTTTGTGGAGGCCCTGACCCACGCCGAAGCCTTTCACATTGCCCCCGCGGGAAAGATTTCCGTTTCCTGGAAACGGGACGGGGAAGACGTGTTCCTTACCCTGGAAGCGCCGGAAGGGCTGCACGGCAGCATCCGTGCCCCAAAAGGCTGGCTCCTGCCGGGTGAAATGGGGGTACTGCCCCTAGCTTCCGGCCAATACCGGCTGAAAAAGGCCCGCTGAACAATCCGAAAATTGCAGCAGAAAAGGCCCCCGGCAGAATTTCCTGCCGGGGGCCTTGTTTTGTCGTATGGTTAAAATGCCGCTTTGTCGCCGCGCCATTCCCGCACGGTTTCCACCATGGCAAGGTACCCTTCGGTGGGGACGTAGTCCGGGATGGAGTTGCCGGAGCTGAAGGCGATGCCGCCGTGGCCCTTGACCTTCTCCAGGCAGTCCAGGATATAGGAGCGGATGTAAGCCGCGTCGTACCGGCAGAGGACGTCGGTGTCAATGCCGCCGAAGTTGCCGATCTTGTCGCCGTAACGATCCACCCATACGGAGAAGTGGGCGATCTGGTCCTCGTTGGAGTGCTTGGCGTCGATTTTGGCGGCGCCGATCAAATCGTCCATCACGTCGAAGATGCAGCCGCAGGAGTGGAGCAGGAAGGGTTTGTTGTCCTGATGCACCCGGGCGATGATCTTCTGATACACGGGGACGATGTTTTCCCGGATGTCGTCCGGGTCCAGAAGGGTCTGGGATTTAAAGCCCAGGTCGTCGCCGAAGCGCAGGACGCAGTAAGGCTCGGAATATTCCCGCATAAACCGGTCCCAAATCTTGTATTCCAGCTCGCCCATGGCTTTGAAAATATCCCGGTACAGCTCCTCGTCGTCAGCCTTGATGTAGCAGAGGTCCATGTACCCGATAATGTCCTGCACCGCTTCAAACACGCCGTTCCCCACGCCGCCGACAGCCTTCATGCCTTCCGGCCGGGTTTCCGCCAGGTTGCGGTAGTAAGGGCCGTACTGCTCGAAGAAACGGTCGGGAATTTCGTCCCAGGGGTACCGCTCGAAATCGGCGCGGTCTTTGATGCAGCCCTCTTTGTGGCCCCCCAGGCAGCCGGCGCCTTCCAGGGCGCCGCCTACGCAGAATTCCATGGAGGCGGTGTCGTAGCCCATGGTTTTCCAGAAATCCCAATACTGCCGGAAGCCTTCCTTGCTTTCCGCCATATCCTTGGAATACATCAGGTCAAAGGGGCGGTTGCCTGTGATTTCATAGATCACCTTGGGCCCGATCAGGTGCTCGTAAAGGGGGATATGGTCCACCCACTGGTTCCGGGCGACCTTAACCATGTTTTCATAGTTGGGATGATTCTCCTGGTACTTTAAAATTTCCATTTCCAGACTCCTCTCCATTGATTTTCAATAGATTACCTGTTATAATCATAACAGATACCGGCGGCCGCCGGTTAGAACAGGATTCCTTAGAACTTGGACGATTCTTTTGCAGAGGGTGTGCGGCATGGAACAGGCTGTCTACGAAAACTGGCTGGATAAGCAGCCCATCCCCGGGCTTCCGGCGGAATGCTTCCAAACGGAGGATTCCCGGCCGGGGGTATTCGCGGCGTCCCACTGGCACAGCGCCGCGGAACTGATTTTTGTCAAAAAAGGCGGATACCGGGTTTTGGTCAACGGCGGTTCCCAGGTTTTGGAGGAAGGGGAAGCGGTCCTCATCCATCCCAGGCAGATCCACACCACCATCTGCCCGCCCCTGCCCCAGGTGTCGCTGATCGTCTTAAAATTTGATTTATCCCTGCTGCATTTCACCGGGGAAACCACCGAAGAAGCCTTTTTCCTAAAACCGTTGGAGGACCCGGCATCTCCTCATTTCTTTACCTCCGCCCAAACCAATTCTGTGGGGCTTTTGGCGCGTCTGGAAGGGATTTTGGAGGAACTTGCGGGCCGGGAAAAGGGGCGGGCTTTCGCTGTCCGGCTGATGATTGCGGAAATCCTGCTGCATCTTCTTAGGCTCTCCCAGACCCGCCATACGGAAGCAGAGGCGGAAAACTACCGGATCGCCCGGCAGTTTTACCCGGTTTTCGATTATTTGGAGAAACATTTTGCAGAACCCATTACAGCGGCGGATATGCTGCCCATCTGCGGCCTCAGTTACAGCCGTTTCGCCGTTTTGTTCAAACAGCTTGCAGGCTGTTCTTTTACGGAATATTTAAACCGCTACCGCATTTCCCAGGCCCAGCAGCTTCTGCGGGATTCAGAAATCTCCGTTGCCCAGGCGGCGGAGCTGTGCGGTTTTCTGGACCCATGCTATTTTGACCGGCTGTTCCGCCGGTATGCAGGCCTTTCCCCCACCCAGTGGCTTCGATCCAACACGGAACGTTAAGATTGCCCGCCGGTTCTCCGGCGGGATTTTTTTATTTTGCTTTGGTCATATTTTTGCAACAATTCTTTTTCAATTCGGTACTTTATAGGTAAGAAGTTTTTCAGGAAACGGAGGGATTCCCATGAAAATCATCCGCACCCTTCTTGCCGGGGTATTCGCCCTGTTCGCCTTCCAGTCCTGCGGCCAGGCTGAAGAATCCGCCGCCATGCGGGCCACCATCCTGCAAAGGGACGGCAGTTCCGTGATTGTTGCCGCCAATGACGAGCAGGACGCCGCCACCGCCGATTTGTACAGCTTTTCCACAAAAGGCGTAGAACTGCTGGGGATAGACGGCGGCAAAATCCAGCCGGAGGCCCTTTCCGCCGGACAGATTGTGGAAGTGGTCCACAGGGGCTATATCCGGGAAAGCTACCCGGCCGGCATTGACTGCACAAAGCTTGCCGTCACAGGCTCCCAGCCGGAGGATTGGCAAAACCCCATTGACCAGTACATGCCCCCTGCGGAGCCGGACCCCAACGACCCTTACGCCATGATGCCCTCCCTGGGCATCGAGTACAGCCAGGGGGAAACGGTGAGTTTTACTTACGCCGCCCGGGGAACCTCCGATTGGTACGAAAACGGGGAAGGGATTGTTGTGGATTCCGCTTTGCCCGGGGATGCAAAAGCCTGGGAGCTGACGCCGGAAATCGGCCGGCAGAAGGGCCATGATTCCTTGACCCTCAGTTTTTCCCGGGAGCCGGATTCCTTCACCGTCACCTGCTGGAGCGACATGCAGCTGACGGAGGAAGCGGAAATCCAGCTGGACGGCAAAACCTTTTCTTTCCCCAAAAAAGCCGGGACTTATTACTGTGAGGTTCTGGCCCAGTGGCCGGAGGGCAATGTTTCCTATTATTTCATTTTGAAATAAGGGATTTGGGGGCCGATGTGGGCATCGGGAACACCGCTCCTACAAAATATCCGGAATGCCCTAATAGAATTGTAGGGGACGGGTTTCCCGTCCCGCCGATTTTTCCGAAACGTTCTAATGTGATTGCGGGCGAACATAGTCCGCCCCTACAACCGGCGAATCGCCGCCCCCTGCAAATACGTTTTCCGCCTGGTTTTGCGGAAACGACAGAAAATAAAACACACCCATACGGCGAATTTATTTCGCCGTCCAGCGGTGGGATAGGAATCGAAACGCCGCGTCGAATTATCAGCGGCGATTCGCCGCCCGGCGTGATTGGAAAACAAAAGGAGGGAGTTTCATGAATCGGAAAGAGTGGATTTTACCGGTAATTGCCTGCGTGCTGGCGGTGCTGGTGGCGGCCGGGGTTGGGATGCGGCTGTTAAGCGACGCCCAGTCCATCCGGTCGGGATATGAAGCGTCGGCGGTACAGGAAGGATAGGTGGGCTTTATGAACGTCAAGTGGAAACGCACCCTGTCCGCCGGTCTGGCGGCCTGCCTGCTGAGTTCCTGCGGCATGTCCGCCGCCCGGGAAATCCCCGTTTCCTCGGAAACCGGGAAAGAAGCCGCCGTCCAATGGACAGAAGAGGAAGAAATAGGCTTTTTAACTGGGCTGACGGCGTTTACCTGCAAAACCGCTTCGGAGTTCCTGGCGGGAGAGGACGAAAACCGCCTTTACTCCCCGTCCAGCTTATACCTGGCTTTGGCCATGACGGCCCAGTGCGCCGCCGGAGACACCCAAAGCCAGCTTCTGGAGCTTTTGGGGGCGGAGGATTTGGAAACCTTTGCAAACAGCTCCGCCGCCTGGTTTGAGGGCCTGAACCAAGAAAGTGACGAAGGGACGGCGGCTTTGGCCAATTCCATTTGGCTCCGGGAGGGCTTTTCCTATTTTCCGGAACCCATTGAAAAGCTGAACAATCTTTACCGCGCCCAGGCTTTTGAAGCCGATTTTGCCGATTCGGCCTTGCCCAAGGACATTGGCGGCTGGATCCAGGAGGCCACCCACGGCCTTTTGGGGAAAGACGCCTCCGATTTTCAGCTGGGGGCGGACACCCAGATGATCCTCTTTTCCGCCCTGTATTTCAAAGGCGCGTGGAGCGACCCTTTTTCTAAAGAAAACAACAGCCAGGGGCCTTTTTACAAGGCGGACGGCTCCGCTTCCAACGGCGATACCGAATACATGAACCAGAAGGCCGGGGGCCTTTACTGGGAGGGGGACGGTTTTGCCGCCGGCTCCCGTTCTATGCAAAACGGCGCAAGGATGCTGTTTATCCTGCCGGACGAGGACCTTTCCCCGGAGGATCTGGCCGCCCATCCGGAGGTTTTGCGGCAGATTCTTTTCCCGGAAAATGCGGAATATGCCCAAATCACCTGGCGGATCCCCAAATTCTCCGTTGCGGATTCCCCGAAGGACATTCCCCAAACCTTGGAAGGTCTGGGACTGACGCTGCCCTTTTCCCCCTATGAGGCGGATTTTTCGGCTTTGTCTGAGACTCCCTTGTATCTTTCGAACATCCGCCAGGAAGCGACCCTGACCATTGACGAGGAAGGCTGCGAAGGGGCGGCCTACACCGAAGTTTCGGCGGATGCGGCCGCCGCCATGGAACCCAAAGAGGTGGAATTAAATCTGAACCGGCCCTTTTTGTTCGCTGTTGTGTACCAGAATACCGTGCTGTTCACCGGCATTATCAACAATCCATCCGCCTAGTAAGCCGGGGCATCGGGGACGCCGCCCCACAAATCTCCGAAACGTCCGGCAGGATTGTAGGGGCGGATGCCCACATCCGCCCGCTGCACTCCGCTCAGGTTCCAGTTTACCCGGGGCGATGTGGGCATCGCCCCCTACAAATAGATTTATCAGGTCACTTGACAAATAATGTAAACCCATTCTTTACACGGATTTTGGAACAGGAACAGGCGAACGCAGTTCGCCCCTACAAATATCAAAAGGAGGGAATTTGATGAAAATGAAACGTTTTGCGGCGGCCTTGCTGGCGGCCTGTCTCCTCGGTTCCTGCGGGTCCGATTCGCCGGAACCCCTTGTCCCCGTAAAAGAACAGAACCAGAGCCTTTCGGAACCCTCGGAGGACTGGAAAGAAGGGATGCGCACCTTTTCCGCTGTAACCTCCGCCAAAATCCTTTCCAATACGGAACAGGCAAAAAACGCCCTCTATTCCCCGGCCAGCCTGTATCTGGCCTTAAGCGCCACCGCCTCCATAACCGGCGGCAACACCCAGGCGGAGCTTCTTTCCCTGCTGGAAGCGGACAGCGCAGAAAACCTGGGAACAGAGGTTTCCCGCTGGCGGCGGAATATTTACTCCGACCAGTCGGAAAACAAGGTATTAATCGACGGCTCCATCTGGATGGATGACACTCTTACTGCGAAACAGGAAGCCCTGGAAACCCTGGCGGAACAGTACCACACCGCCGCTTTTCAGATGGATTTAAATGACCCGGCCACAGCGGAACAGATGGCCCAGTGGGTCCGGGAGGCCACCGGCGGCCTGCTGGGGGACCCGGAAACCTTAGACCCCTCCGGCAATGTTTTCTCCCTGATTTCCGCCCTGTATTTTTACAGCAAGTGGGAAAATGAGTTTGACCCGGAGGACACGGAACCCGGCAGCTTTTCGGCGGCAAACGGGACAGATACGGACTGCGAATACATGAAAACCAGCCTGGAAGGCCAGTATGCGGAGCAAAACGGCGTCAAAACCGCCATGCTGCCTTTCGCCAACGGCGCGTCTTTGGTATTTGCCCTGCCGGAGGAAGGGACGCTCCCGGCTGAGTTGGCCGCCGACCCGGATTTCTGGCGGGATTCGGTGCTGGAGGCCCCGTACCGCAAAGCGTATGTGGACTGGAAGGTGCCCAAATTCCAGGTGTCCGGCAAATGGAACGGAAAGCTGATGATCCCCATGCTGCAGGAATTGGGGGTATCGGACCTGTTTGACTTGAAAGCGGATTTCTCGCCCTTGACCGATGGCGGCGGCATCTTTGTGTATGACATTATACAGGAAGCCACCATGACCATTGATGAAAAGGGCGGCGAGGCGGCGGCCTATACGGTGGTTGAGGTAGCAAGCTCCGCCGCCGCGGAATCCCAGACACTGGAATGGGTGGAAATGCACCTGACCCGGCCTTTCCTGTTCGCCCTGATGATGGAGGGCACCGTGCTGTTCACCGGCATTATCAACAACCCGGCGGCACAGTAATTGGGGCATCGGGAACGCCGCCCCACAAATGTCCGAAATGTCCGGAAGGATTGTAGGGGCGGATGCCTACATCCGCCCGCAATTCTGTATTAACATTATAAAAAATCATGGGGCGATGTGGGCATCGCCCCCTACAACCGGCGAATCGCCGCCCGGCATGGGGCTTGTCCATTTGATGGAAATATGTTATACTGATATGGTTTTATAAAAAATCAGTCTAATCAAATGGAAGGATGGCAATTTATGTCAAAACGCGTTGACCTATTAAACGGAAGCATTATCAGCCCCCTGATCCGGCTGGCCCTTCCCATTATGGGCACTTCCCTGATCCAGATGGCTTACAATATGATCGATATGATCTGGATCGGGCGCATCGGAGCCGGGGCAGTGGCGGCTGTCGGGGCGGCCGGTATGTTTATGTGGCTTTCCGGGGGCCTGATGATCCTGGCCCGTATGGGCGGCCAGGTCTATACCGCGCAAAACCTGGGCGCCGGCAATCTGGAGGAAGCCGGGAAATATGCCCAAGGGTCTTTGCAGCTGGGGGTTTTGTTTTCCCTGGCGTACACCATTGTCATGATTGCATTCTGCAAGCCGCTGATCGGCTTTTTTAACCTGAACAGCCCCAGCGTGGTACAGGATGCGGAAGCCTACCTTTGGTTAGTGAGCCTGGGGACAATCCCCTCCTTTTTAAACCAGATTTTCACCGCCCTGATTACCACCACCGGCAACAGCCGCACCCCCTTTATCGTAATGGCCGTGGGGCTGGTATTCAATATGGTGCTGGACCCGCTGCTGATTTTTGGCTTGGGACCCATCCCGGCTATGGGGGTGGCCGGGGCAGCCATTGCCACTACCCTGGCCCAGGTCATTGTTACCGTGCTTTTTTTCCTGTACATCCGGCGGGACGACCACCTGTTCGCCCATGTAAAATGGTTTCAAAAGCCGGATTGGGCCTGTTATGGGGCCATCCTCAAGCTGGGGATCCCTTCCGCCGCGCAAAACTGCGTTTTCCCGCTGATTTCCATGGTCATCGCCCGGGTTATCGCAGGCTGGGGGGACGACGCCGTGGCGGTGCAGAAGGTTGGGAGCCAGATTGAGTCCATTTCCTGGATGACGGCGGACGGCTTTTCCGTGGCGGTCAACAGCTTTGTGGCCCAGAATTTCGGCGCAGGGAATTTCCAGCGGGCGCGGAAAGGGTACCGGGTTTCCATGGGGGCTATCACCGTCTGGGGCCTGTTTACCTCTATCCTGCTGATGACGGCCGGCGGCTTTATCTTCCAGATTTTTATCCCGGACCCGGCAATTCTGCCTATGGGAATCAGCTACCTGACCATTTTAGGCATCTGCCAAATGTTTATGTGCTGGGAAAGCGTTACCAGCGGCGCTTTTTCCGGTTTTGGCCACACTTTAACCCCGTCCTTGGTGAGCATTGTGTTCACCGCCGCCCGAATCCCCGGCGCTATACTTCTGTCCGCGACGCCCCTTGGGCTGGACGGCATCTGGTGGAGCATCACCCTGTCCAGCGTTTGCAAAGGGCTGCTGCTGGTAACCTTGTTTTTCTTCTTTTTAAAACACTTGTCCCGGAAGTCTGCAAATCATCCGGCGCAGTAAAGGAAAAGATAAAGGGCATCCTTTGAGGATGCCCTCAGAGTGTCGAAAAACCTCTTTTAAAAGTAAAACTGTGCAAAAAGAAAGTTTTCGCCCGCCTTTTTCAAAAGGCGGCAGATTCCAAAGGCAGAGCCTTTGGCCGCCCATCACAATGGACGGAACCTTATTGTTCGCGCCCCGGGCGCGAACAATAAGAAAAAAGCGGGTCCGCAGACCCGCCGCGGATGACCCCGCGCCGTCATTTTGCTTGCAAAATGACGGGTTAGAATTTTCCAAGCTTTTACCCATGGCTCATTTGCGTCAGCAAACAACACCTCTTTGTGCAATTTGCCGGACCATACTCTCTTTTTCGACAGATTGCTGGGACGCCCCTTTGCGGGCGTCTCTTTTTTTGCCCCGGCATCTCGCCCGGGCCGGTATGAAAAAACTCCTACAATTTTGCCGAAACAGCCCTTGTTTTTGTGCATGGGAATTGCTATAATGAAGAAAAACGCCTGAAAGGATGGATGATATGGCAAAATGGATTTGGTATCCGTTCGATTATGAGGTGTATCACAGCCTGAAGCTCCACGCCCGCCGGGAGGAATACGGCTACCGCCGCCCCTGCTGCTGGCGGCAGGATGACTGCTGGCACGATGTGGTGTTCCGGAAAACGGCAGTGCTGGCCGGGGAGCGGAAGGTGCGGTTTTGTGCCAACGGCGAGGGGCATTTGGTGATTGACGGGCAGCGGCTTCCCTACGGGGAGTATGTCCTGGGGCCGGGGAAGCACGAGCTGGAGGCGCTGGTCTGCAAGCTGGACGGCCTGCCCTGCGCCTATGCGGACGGCGGCGAGGCTTCCACCGACGAAAGCTGGGAGGCGACCTGCCTGGATGGGCGCTGGCATCCCGCCGGATGCAGTGATTTTTACCGGGAGCCGGAGGACAACCCGGAGGTGTTCCCCTTCGCTTACGAGCCCATCCCGCCGGTTTCGGCGGAGGAAATAAACGGCGGCGTCCTTTACGACTTCGGGAAGGAGACCTTCGCCCGCATCGCGGCAAAATGCGGCGGGGTTCCCGCAGCGCTCAGCTATGGGGAATCCCGGGAAGAAGCGCTGGACCATGCAAACAGCATTGTCCGCGACCGGATGGAAGCCGGGGAAGAGCGGCTGCTGCCCCCGCGGGCGCTGCGCTGGCTTTTTGTAACCGGCCCCAGGGAAAATTTCTCATTTTCGGCGGAATACGAGTATCTCCCGCTGGAATACCGGGGCGCGTTCCGCTGCTCGGATGAGAAATTAAACCGCATCTGGGACACCTGCGCCTACACCTTCCACCTGAACAGCCGGGAATTTTTCCTGGACGGCATCAAGCGGGACCGGTGGGTCTGGTCCGGGGACGCCTACCAGAGCTACCTGGTCAACAATTACCTCTTCCGGGACGGCGGGCTCACCCGCCGCACCATCGCCGCCCTCCGGGGGAAGGAACCCTTTACCCGCCATATCAACACCATCCTGGATTACTCCCTTTACTGGGTGCTGAGCATCGGGGAGTATTACGCCGACACCGGGGATGCGGGTTTTGTCCGTTCCCTCTGGGAAAAGATGGTTTCCCTGATGGAGTTCTGCCTTTCCCGCACCGACAAGGACGGATTCGCCACCGAGCACCCCGGGGACTGGGTTTTCATCGACTGGGCGCCGCTGGATAAGGAATATGCCGCCTGCGCCGAACAGATGCTGCTGGCCGCCGCGCTGGAAACCATGGCGGACTGCGCACAGCTGGCCGGCGCGGACGGGCAGGGTTATCGGCAGAAGGCCGCCGCCCTTCGGGAAAAGATCGCGGAAAAATTCTGGGATGAGGAAAAGGGCGCGTACATCGACAGCTTCGCTTCCGGAAAGCGGCTGGTCACCCGCCACACCAACCTCTTCGCCCTGCGCTACGGCTTTGCGGAAGGGAAAAAGCGGGAGAAAATCCTCCGGAACGTCCTGCAAAACGATGCTGTGGAGCCCATCACCACCCCGTATTTCAAATTTTACGAGCTGGAAGCCTGGTGCGAGATGGGAGAGCTGGATTTCGTCCGGCGGGAGATTCTTTCCTACTGGGGCGGCATGCTGGACCTGGGCGCCACCTCGGTATGGGAGACCTTCGACCCCCGGGAGTCGGGGGCGGAGCATTACGCCATGTACGGCGACAAGTTCGGCAAGAGCCTCTGCCACGCCTGGGGCGCCAGCCCGGTTTATCTGCTGGGGAAATACTTCCTGGGCGTAAAGCCGGCGTCCGGTGCGTGGGAGACGTTTACTGTGGAGCCCGGACTTGGGGGGCTCGAATGGATGGAGGGGACCGTCCCCACTCCGCGGGGAGATGTGAAGGTGCGCTGCCGCGGCAAAATTGCGGAGGCTGCCGCCCCCTTCCCGAGCGGGACGCTCGTATGGGGCGGGAAATCCGTTCCCATTCCGGCGGGGGAAACAGTTTTTCTGGAAGCGGAATGATCTTTTGCGCCGCAGCCGCGGCGCTGACAAAAGGAGGAGTATGATGGAAGCGCAATTTCCCAGAACCACTGTGGCGGGAGTTTCCCTCTCCCGCATGATTATCGGCACCAACTGGATGGCGGGCTACAGTCACCGTTCGCCCGCCGCCGACGCCATGATCCGGGAGCGCCACGCCGACCCTGACAACATGGCGGGGATGCTGGACACCTTCCTGTCCCACGGCGTCGACACCATGATGGCCCTTTTCGGCCAGCATCCCCCCATCCTGGAAGCCGTCCGCCGGGCCGAGGACCGGAACGGCCGCAAGCTCATCCTCATCGACACCCCAATCCTCAATGTGGACGACAATCCCGCCGCCCGCCGGGAAGCGGAGGCCACCATTCGGAAAAGCCGGGAGATGGGCGCGTCCTTCTGCCTCATCCACCATTCCAGCGTGGAGCAGCTGGTGGACAAAAACCGGCGGAAGATTCACCGCCTGGACGACTACACCAGGATGATCCGGGACGCGGGGCTGATCCCCGGGCTGTCCGCCCACATGCCGGAACTGGTGGTTTACAGCGACGAAAACGGCTACGATGTGGAGACATATATTCAGATTTACAACTGCATGGGATTCCTGATGCAGGTGGAGATTGAATCGGTCAACAGCATTATCCGCGCCGCGAAAAAGCCGGTCATGACCATCAAACCCATGGCGGCGGGGCGCTGCACCCCCTTTGTGGGGCTCAATTTCTCCTGGGCGACCCTCCGGGACTGCGATATGGTGACGGTGGGCTGCTTCAACGAGCGGGAAGCGGCGGAAGATGAAGTTATCGAGATTTCCCTGGCCGCTCTGGAACGCCGCGCGCCGGACCTCCGGGCCCGCAGCAGCCCCAACCAATCCCAGGCCGCCTTCGGTGCGGCGAACCGCCGCGGGTAAGCCGCCGCGGCTGTCCGGCGACGCGGGGGAAAGTCAGCGGGCGCGCGACAGGCTGCGCGCCGTCGGCGGAGACCCCCCGCTCGGAAAAGCGCTGTTCGGCGAACCGCCGCAGGTAAGCCGCCGCGGCTGCCCGGCGACGCGGGGAAAGTCAGCGGGCGCGCGACGCGCTGCGCGCCGTCGGCGGAGACCCCCCGCTCGGAAAAGCGCTGTTCGGCGAACCGCCGCGGGTAAGCCGCCGCGGCTGCCCGGCGACGCGGAGAGAAGTCAGCGGGCGGGGATGCCTTTGCCCGGAACCAATACAGGAGCGCCCTCAACGGACGCTCCTGCTTTTTTACAGATATTTCCGGTACCGGCCGGGGTCGTAGCCCATGGCGTCGGCATACAGGTCGGCGAGGGACCGCCCGCTCTCCTGCCATTCTTCGGCGGTGAAATCCGCCTTAATCCCGCCGTATTGGAGCAGGATCACCCGGTCGAAAATGTTCTCCATCTCCTCGATATCGTGGGTGGCGATCACCAGGGTTTCCCCGTTCCGGAGCCCGGCCGTCAGCAGCTTCAGGAAATCTTTTCGGGAAAAGACGTCCTTTCCCGAGAAGGGTTCGTCCAGCAGCAGGTATTTGGCCCCGCGCGAAAAACCTGCCGCCAGTTCCAGGCGGGTTTTCTGCCCCTTGGACAGCGTTCCGGCCCGCTGGCGGGACGCCAGACCCAGCTCGAAAAAGTCCAGCAGCTTTGCAAACCGCTCCCGGTCGAATCGTGGATAAAATCCGCCGAGGAACTCCCCGTATTCCAAAGGGGTCATTTCCGGGAAAAAGGTTCCGTCCCCGCTCAGGTAGGCGATTTCCTCCCGGCATTTTTCCGGGGGTTTTCCGTCATAAAGGATTTCCCCGCCCCCGCCGATAATGCCCGCCATCCGTTTCAGAAGAGTGGTTTTTCCAACGCCGTTGCGGCCCAAAACGCCCAGAATCTGCCCGTCCGGCACCGAAAAGGTGACGCCGGTGAGAACCTTCCCGACCCCCGGGTAGGTTTTTTCCATATTTTTTGCCTCAATCACGGGACCCCCTCCTTTCCACCTGAAAGCCTTCCAAATACCGGTGCTCGCCGCCCTCGTAATTTTCGTCCTGCCGGATGGGGGTGCTCAAATGGACCTGATAGGCCAGACCGGCCCGGTCCCAGACCGCCCCGAAGACGGCGTTTCTCGTGCGGACAATCCGGTCTTTCCTGCCGATTGCCGCCAGATTTTCCCCTTCGGACATGGCGTGCTCCAGATAGAAGGGCGCCTGCCGCACCGGCTGCATTTTCCGCCAGCCGCCGTCGTTTTGGATGGATACCAGGGTGGAGGTTTCCGTATCTTCGTCCGCAAATCCGGCGCAGAAGCCGTTTTCCTGAGGGAAAAACCGGAACGTTGTGGCATCGTATAAATCCAGCCGCTCCGCGGTCACCTCTCCGGTGATTTCCCCGGTTTCCGGGTTGTACATCTGAAAAATGGGCGCTCCCTGATATTCCCCCACCAGCACCAGCGTGCCGTCCAGGGTGGCGTAAAGCCCCCAAATGTTCAGATCCTTGCCCCGCCGCACCTCGATTACGGGCGTGGCCTGGCCAATGGGCTCGGAAGCATCCAGAAAAGCGGTATCCGCCCATTTTTCGCTGCGGTCAACCCGGTAAATGTACCGCGTCCCCTCCCATTTTTTGGAAACCGTGGGGACAAAGTAGGTCACGCCGCCCGCTTCCGCCACGCTTTCCAAAAACGGCGAGAATACGCCGAATACCGCGTCCCGGAGAACTTCCTCCGGGGAGTAATAATTGTATTCCAAAAATTCCCGGATTTCCTCGTCCGAAGGGGCGGGGTCAAACAGGGAGACAGTGGACTTTGTCAGGCAGACGCTTTCCGGATAGGTGAGGCCGGTGTTGACCCGCACCTGGCGGTCGTCGGAGGTGTCGTAATGAAACCGGTTATTCTGGACTTCCCAAACGAGCTGGGTGTCCAGGCTCCGGACCTGCCGGGTCAGCTGGTAGCCGTTCTCCTGTTCCGTGGGGGAGGCGGAAAGCTCCTCTTCCGTGACTTCCCCGGGAAGGAAGCAGGCTCTTTTTGAAAAGAATTTCGGCGCCTCTTCCGCAATTTTCGGCGGGATTGCCCGGGATTTCTGGGAAAGGCCGGTCTGGTCTAAGGTGAAAACCGTTTCCGACCGTCCGTCGGTGACGGAGCCGGTGAGGGCGAATTCCCCCAGCGCCGCCCGGCTGCCCTGTTCCTCCTCCACCCGGATCTGGAATCCTTCCCCGAAAACCGGCAGCCAGGCCGCCAGGTACGCGCCGGCGACAACCAGCGCCGCTGCGCAGACGGATAATGTCCCTTTATATTTGCGGATGAATCGCAGCATACTGCCACCTCCCTCACAAATCGCCCCGGCGCAGCAGCCAAAGGCTGTCCGCGGCCAGGAGCAGCACCAGCGCCAGCAGGACGATAAGCCCCGGGAGCTGGATGTGCAGCGGGTCCGCCAGCCGCGCCCGGAACACCAGCGCCCAGCAAACCGCCGTCAAAACGCTGAGCACCCCGCCTCTGACCCATCGCCGCCCCGCAATCCGCCAGCCGGTGTAGCATCCCCAGACCGGCAGCGTCAGGAGCAGCAGAAGGCTGGAGCAAACCTCCGGCAGGGTCGCGGGGAGAAGCAGCCGGAACAGCGGCGACCGCGTGATTCCCAGCCACAGCCCGGCGTCCAGCGTATAATCCGCCGCCATCCGCCGCGCCAGCTGGTCTTTCCAAAGCAGAAAAAGGGAATAGCTGAGCAGAATCCCCGCAATAACTCCCGCCAGCAGCATCAGCGCCGCCCCCGCATAGGCCGCCGCCTTCGACCAGAACAGCTGCCCCCGTTTCCCGGGGAGGGACAGGAGAGTGCAGGAGCTGCCGTTTGAAAAGTCCCGCAGGGTCATCCAGATCATCCATCCGACAAGCCCGGCAAACAGCACCGCCAGCAGCACCGGCGCCGCCGAATCCGCATAAAGTTCCTCGAATGAAGCAATTTCATGCCGCGGCCGGAGGGAGAGCCGGAACACCAGCGTGGGGAGAAGCGCCGCAGCCAGGAAAAACAGCCACAGCTGCCAGACTCTCCCGGAAAATTCCCGCCGGAGCAGCGATACAAAGCCTTTGTTCATGATGATTCATCCTTTCTGTATTATTTTGATAATACATAATGGGCATACAAAATACATCCTACCAAAGCTCGCTCAAAAGGCCCACCACTTCCTGAAAGGAGAGCCGGAGCTCCTTGGCGCTGCGGATAAACTCCATCCCCATTTCCCGCACCAGTTCTTCACGCAGCCTTTGCAGGGACTTTTCCGGACAGGAAACGATGCTCCCCCCCGAATCCGTGGTCAGCAGCCCCTCTTCCTCCAGCTGTTTATAGGCTTTCTGCACCGTGTTGGGGTTGATTTCCAGCTGGGCTGCCGTTTCCCGCCGGGAGGGGAGGGACGACCCGTCGGGGAGCTGCCCCGAAGCCAGCAGCTGCTTCACCCGCCTGACCAGCTGCAGATAGACCGGCTCTTTCCGATTGAGCTGAAAGCCAGCCCAGATATCCAAGCGCCCACCTCCTTTCTGATCTCGTCAAGTGTATTGTATCAATAATACGGATGCTTGTCAATAGGCCGCCGCATTTTTCTTGCAAACCGAAACGGGAAATCAGAAGGGAGCCGGTGGGAAAACGATATACTTTGGTATATTAAATATTATTTAAAATTTATATATTATTTAAAATTTATATATTGTATTTTTCGGTCATAATTGTTATAATAAAAATTAAATAGTTTCGCTGGCGTTTTTGCGCACAGCGGCGAAGGTGGTGAAATCATGTCCGTTTTGGAACAGCTTCAGGCGGAGGAGGAAAAAGCCAGGCAGAAAAAAGCGGCAGTCTTGGAAGAAAACCGGGCATTGTACGCGAAAGCGCAGGAGGATGCGCGGGAGGAATCCTCCCGCATAACGGAAGCCGCGCGCCGTCAGGCGGAAGAACTGCTTGCCGGCGCAAAAGCGGAAGCCGCCGCCCGCAGGCAGGCGCTGCTGGAGGAATCCGGGCAGCGTGACGCCCGCGCGGCGGAGGAAGCCAGGACCCGTCTGCCCCAGGCGGCGGCGCGGATTTTGGAAAGGATGGAAGCGCAATGATTGTTCCGATGAAAAAGGCGGTGCTGGTCGTATTCCGGGAGGACAGGGAAACCGTCGCCCGGGCGCTTCAGCGCTGCGGGGAGCTCATGCCCATTCCGCCGGAGAATTACCGGCCCGAAGGCGGGCCGCCGGGGGCGGAAGAGCGCATCCGCGGGGCAATGCAGGCGGTCCGCCCCTACCGGCCGAAAAAGAGCTTCCTGGCCGGGAAACCTCAGGTGAAGGCCGGGGAGCTGCTGGATTCCGGCGGGGAGGAGGAACTGCTTTCCCGCGTGGAGGAAGCATCCGCCCGGGCGGACGCCGCGGCGGCGGAAAAGGAGACGCTCCGGGCGAAAATGGAGGAGCTGCGGCCCTGGCTGCGGATGGATATCCCGGTGGAGGCGCTGGGCGGCACAAAGCAGGCCGGCATCTACAGCGGATATATCGACCCCGGCGCGGCGGCGGCCTTCCGCCGGGAAGCGGAGGAAAACGGCGGCGCGGTAACAGAGCTGGACGCCGGGCCCCAGGGCCTGGCAGTGCTGGTGTACACCTACCGGAAAGAGGAGGGCCCGCTGCTGGAAAAGCTGGCGGCGCTGGGGTTCTCCCGGGCAGCCCCTCCGGGAAGCGGCCTGCCGGCGGATACGATGGCGGCCTGGGAAAAGGAATTTGCCGCCGCATCCGCCGCCTGGGAGGAATCCCAGAAGCAGCTGGAGGAACTGGCCCGGGAGGAAAACCGCCTGGAGCTTTTAAGCGACCGGGCCGACGCCGCCCGGCAGCGGGCGGAAGCCCCCTTCGGCAGCACGGAGCGGACGGTTTACCTGGAGGGCTGGGTCCGCAGCGACCGCACCGACCGGGTGAAAAAAGCCATGGAAAAGGCGGGCGTCTGCTATTACCTCGACTTTTCCGACCCGGCGGAGGGGGAGGAGCCGCCCACCGTCACCAAAAACAACCGCTTCATTTCCCAGTTTGAAACCATCACCGACATGTTTTCCCGCCCCAAAAAGGGGGAACTGGACCCGAACCCCGTTATGGGCCCCTGGTACTGGATGATTTTCGGCCTGATGATGGGGGACGCCGGCTACGGGCTGATGATGCTGCTGGGAATAGGCCTCTTCAAGAAGCTCAAGAAACCCCGGGGGGATTTCGGAAAGCTGGTGAACGTCCTGTTTTTTTCCAGCATCACCACGGTTTTCTGGGGGATTCTCTTCGGAAGCTATTTCGGCGAAACCTGGCATCCGCTGCTGTTCGCGCCGCTTGACAACCCCATGGGGATGCTGATTTTCTGCATGATTATCGGCGTGCTCCACATCTTTTCCGGCATGGCCGTTAAGATGGCGGCGGACATTCGGGCGGGGCATTTCTGGGACGCTGTCTTTGACCAGTTCAGCTGGATGCTCATTATCACGGGCCTGGGGCTGATGTTCCTGGAGCCGGCCCGGACGGCGGGGGCTGTAATGGCCGCCGCGGGGGCTGTCATCGTCCTGTTCACGGCGGGCCGCGCCAAAAAGGGCGTGGTCGGCAAGATTGTCGGCGGCTTCGGCGGGCTTTACGGCATCACCAGCTATATGAGCGACATTCTTTCCTACTCCCGCATCCTGGCCCTTTCGCTGGCAACCGGCATCGTCGGGATGGTCATGAACCTGCTGGCCGGGATGATGCAGGGTTCGGTGATTGGCTTTGTATTCTCCCTGCTGGTTTATGCGGGAGGACATGTTTTCAACCTGGCGATGGGCCTTCTGTCGGCGTACGTTCATGACAGCCGGCTCCAGTATATCGAATTCTTCAACAAATTCTATGAAGGCGGCGGCTATGCCTTCCGTCCGCTTCAAATCGACCCCCGCTTTGTGGAAGTGACCGGCGGCGGGGAAAATCAAGGAGGAAATTAAGATGACACTCGGACTGATTTTGGCAATTATCGGCGCGGTACTGGCCGCGGTACTCCCCGGCATCGGCTCGGCCTACGGCGTGCAGATCGGCGGCCAGGCGGCGGCCGGCGTCGTTTCGGAAAAGCCCGACCTTTTCGGCAAGCTGCTGGTTCTCCAGGCCCTCCCCGGCACCCAGGGCATCTACGGCTTCCTGACCGCGGTCCTCGTCATGGTCCGCACGGGGCTCCTGAGCGGCTCCGCCGTTCAGCTCACCACCCAGCAGGGCTGGGCGTTCTTCGCCGCCTGCATGCCCATGGCCATTGTGGGGCTGCTGTCCGCCATTTCCCAGGGCAAGGCGGCCGTGGCGTCCATCCATATGACGGCCAAACAGCCGGATTCCTCCGCCAAGGGCATCACCATGACCGCGCTGGTGGAAACCTACGCCATTCTGGCGCTGCTGGTTTCCGTGCTGCTGATCCTCATCGGCATCCCGGTGTAAGCAGGATTTGCAGGCAGGCGAAGGAGGGGATCGTTTGGGTGCGGAAGCAATTTTAGAAAAGATCCGCCAAAACGCGGAGGAAGAAGCCGCCGCCCTGCGCAGGCAGGGAGAGGAGCGGGCCGCCGCGGCTGCGGAAAAAATCAGGGCAGAGGCCGCCGCCGACGCGGAAGCCCTGCTGGAAAGCGCCCGCCGTTCGGCGGAGGAGCTTTCCCGGCGGGAGGATCTGATGACCGGGCTGGAGGCGCGGAAGAACGCCCTGGCCGCCCGCAGGGCCGTGGTGGACGAGGCGTTTTCCGAAGCGCACCGCATGCTGCTGGCGCTCCCGGCGGAGCGGTGGGAAGCGCTGATTTCCCGGCTGGTGCTGGAAGCGTCGGAAACCGGCGAAGAGGTGCTGGAGGTTCCGGCCTCCGACCGGGAAAAATATGAAAACGGACTGCTGGAACGGCTGAACGCCGCCCTGGAGCGCTCCGGGCGGAAAGGGAAGCTGACCTTGGCCGGCGCGCCCGGAAAGATGGAGGGCGGGTTCCGGCTTGTGGGGCCGGTTTACGACGTCGACTGTTCCTTTGAAATGCTGCTGTCCCTGGTGAGGGAGGAGAATGAACGGGAGATCGCCCGCCTTCTGTACCCTGAAACCCGGGCGGCGGGCGAATAGGAGGCGAAGGGATGGAGAAGGTCAGTTACCCCTTTGCCGTGGGCCGCATTCGGGCGCTGGAGGGAAAACTCATCGACGCCGCCCGCTGGGCCAGGCTCCGGGAGGCGGACCGGGCGGAAGCCGTCCGCCTGCTGGCGGAAATCGGATACGGCGGGGGAACGGCCAGGGACGACCCGGAACAGATGATCCGGGCGGAAGAGGAAGAAACCCGCCGGGAAATCGCCGCGCTTTCCCCGGCCCCGGTCTGGACGGACCTGTTTTTGCTGCCCATCGACGCCCACAATCTGAAGGCATGCTGGAAGGGGAAGCGGCTGGGACAGGACGTTTCCCGCCTGCTGACGGACGGGGGAACCGTCCCGGCCCAGGTTATGCGGATTTCCGTGGAGGCGGGGGAGCATTCTCTGTTGCCGGAGGCGTTTCAAAAAGCGCTGGAGCGGGAATACGAGGGCCTTTTGGACTTCAGCGCGGCGGTGGACCGCGCGGTGTTTGAGCAGGTCCGGATTGTGCTGAAAAAGAAGAAAAACCCCCTGCTCAGCCGGTATTTCGCGGCGCAGGCGGATTTTACCAACGCTTTGAGCGTTTTGCGGGCATCCGCCCTCCGGTGGAACACGGAGGAATTTGCCCGGATGCTGGTCCCCGGCGGAACCATCCCGCCGGAAGCGTTTTCGGAGGCGCTTGCCTCCGGCCAGCCCCTGCCCGCCCTCAGCCGGGGGGACTTTTCCTCCGCCATGGAGCGGGTCCTGACCGAATACGGCGCGGACGGGAGCCTGACCGGCGCGGAGCGGCGGTTTGCCGAGGAGCGGATTTCCCTGCTGGCCGGCGGCGGGGACGACCCTTTCAGCATCGGCCCCATTGTCTGCTACCTGCTGCGGCGGCAGACGGAGGCGCGGGAGCTGCGGGCGCTGTTTGTGAAAAAAGCGTAGAAAACGGAAAAGGAGGGCTTTTCTGTGAGCCAGGAAAAATCGGGCGGCATCGCCGTCATCGGCGACCGGGAATCGGTGATGCTGTTCCGGGCGCTGGGGGTGGAAACCGTGTCCGCCGAGACGGCGGAGGAGGTCTCCCGCGCCATCCGCCGGCTTGCCCGGGAGGGCTGCGCCGTCATCTGCCTGACCGAGGAGC